>CAMOSU010000046.1 GCA_946625125.1 uncultured Clostridia bacterium | reverse complement strand
GGTAACGGTGGCCCAGGGTGAAGGGATTGGCGTTCATGACGATGGCGGCGGCCTGACCGGGGCGCTTTTTGGCCGCCAGCTTTTTCAGGTAGCCGGGGAAGCCGTCTCTGCGATTCTCCAGGAAGATCAGCAGCCCCGGAACCTCCGCAATGGGAGTAAAGCCCAGGTCCTGAAAGAACTTGGCGCTGCCGGGCTTGGTGTAGACGAAGAGGTGGTAATAGCCCCGCTCCATGCGGTTCTCCATCAGGTGAGTGATGATCTCGTTCAGCAGGCCCTCCCCCTGGTGGGCCGGGTGGACGGCGAAGCAGCGCAGGGTGGAGCCGAAGGCGGAGCCGGTGGCTATGGGCTCCCCCTCCTCGTCAAAGACGGCGCAGCTGTAGTCCAGGTGCTGGTCCAGGGTGATGTCCACCTTTTCCAGGAGCGCCTTGATTTTTTGCATGGTCCGGGCGTCGGATTTGTAGACTTGGGAGACAGCCATATTCATTCCTCCATTATGCCGTAGGGGCCGGCGTCCTCGACGGCTCGTGCAGTTCGGAAACTGATTGCTTCGGGGCGTCCCCGAAAGGACTTGCTTCGCTTCGGAGGACGCCGCCCCCTACGGTATAAAATCTCCCGGCGTCGGCGAACCGGCGCCGGGAGTTGGTGCTTGCTTACAGGGGCAGGATGCCCAGGATCACGGCGAAGATCATGCACAGGATGGAGAAGACCCAAACGTACAGGAAGGAGGCCTTGATGTGGTCCTTGATGTCCACGTCCGCCAGGCCGGTACCCAGCAGGGTGGCGGGAACCATGGGGCTGATGAAGGTGGCGCAGTTGCGGCAGACCACCATGGCCACGGCGATGGGCAGAGCCTCCACGCCGAAGGACTGACCGATGGCGATCATGACGGGCAGCATGCCGTAGAAGTAGGAGTCGGTGTCGAAGGCCAGAGCCAGAGGCACAGACAGGATGCCGATGACCAGAGGCAGATTCTGACCCAGGAACTCGGGCAGAATGTTGGCCACAATACCGGCCAGGCAGCGCACCACGGAGGGGATGTCGGTCTCGGCCAGCTCCAGGGTCTTGGCGGAGATGACCTTGCCGTCAGCACCCATGGAGGAGGTCAGAATGCCCATGAGGACGGCGGCGCCCATCAGGGTGGAGCACATCATCAGAGCGGGACCCGCATGGAGGTTGATGATCTTCTTGTGCATCTTGGCGGTGAAGCCGTAGTTCACAAACAGAGCGATGGCAACGCCCAGCATGAAGGGTACATAGGAGGGGAACACGTCCCAGATCAGCATGGCGATGACAGCCAGGGTCAGCAGCAGGTTGAAGAGGAAAAGCTTGGGACGGGCCAGATCAGAGGTACTGGCGGCAGTCTGTTCGCCCTCCTCCAGGGCCACGGCACCCTCTTCCCGGGCCAGCTTGCCGGCCAGACCGGCGCCGCGCTTCTTCTCCTGAAGACCGCAGAGCACGGAATGGGCAATGGCCAGAACCACGCCGAAGATCTGAATGGGAAGCAGGGTGTTCCACAGAGCGCCGGCTTCCATGCCCAGGACGGAGGCGGCACGCATGGTGGGACCGGCCCAGGGCATCAGGTTCAGAACGCCCATGGCCAGAACCGCGATGCGGAGCAGGGTGGTCTTGCGCATGTGCATCTTCTTGTAGACGGGCAGCATGGCGGGGATGACGATGCAGAAGGTGGAGGCGCCGCCGCCGTCCAGGTGGCCGATCAGGGCGATGACAGCGGTCATGACGCAGACGCCGATGACATTGTCGCCCACCAGCTTCATCAGCTTGTTGATGATGACGTCAAACATGCCGGCGTCGGTCATAATGCCGAAATACAGCACGGAGAAGACGAACAGGGCGGCGGTGGGGGCGGTGGAGTTGAAGCCGGCCTTGATCATGGCGGCCAGATCGTCGAAGCTGTGACGTCCGGCGATGACCAGGATGATGCCGAGGATGGCGGGCCATACGATGAAGGCGATGGCAGGCTGGGTCTTGCTCTTGAAAAGCGTGATTACGATGGCTACGATACACAATAGGCCGAGGATGCCAACTACGGTATTGCTCATACAGGAGTCTCCTTTCAATTTTTTTCTGTGGGGAAAGGGGATTGCGATGGGCTTTGCGTATCACAAAACGGGGGAGAAGGGGTTCAACGCCGCGATCTCCCCCGCGTTGCAAACAGGGAGTACGGATTCTTCGCTTTGCTCAGAATGACGGATTACGGATTCTTCGCTCCGCTCAGAATGACGATTTCGGAGGGGAAATCAATCCTGGTCTACGGTGTAGGGCTTGATCTTGCGGACCACGTCCAGGATGGTGCCGTCCCGGGCTTCCAGGACCGCAACGACCTTGTCCTCCCACTCCAGATCGTCGGGACGGCCCACCAGAGAGTAGGCCTTTTCCTTCAGGGATTCAATGCTGACGTGGGGGATGCCGGCCTTGTCCAGACACTCGATGAGGTCGGGACGCAGGGGGTTCACGGCGATGCCGTAGTCAGTCACCAGCACGTCCACGCAGTCGCCGGGGGTGGTGACGGTGACGACGTGCTCGCAGACCGTGGCCATGCGGCCGCGGGTCAGCGGGGTGACGATGATGCAGCACTTGGAGCCGGCCGCGGTGTCGGGGTGGCCGCCGGGGGCGCCGCGCAGGACGCCGTCGGAGCCGGTGAGCACGTTGACGTTGAAGCCGGTGTCGATCTCCAGGGCAGCCAGGACCACGAAGTCCAGCTTGTTGACGAAGGCGCCCTTGTTGGCCGGGTTGGCGTACTGGGAGGCGCTCATCTCAAAGTGGTTGGGGGTCTGGTTGATGGAGTTCACGGATTCCAGGTCGAAGTCCTGCACGTCGATGACCTTGCCCACCTTGCCCTTCTTCAGCAGCTCCACCATGGGGCCGCAGATGCCGCCGATGGCCCAGCCCATCTTGATGCCGCGCTCGTCCATGTACTTCTCCAGGAAGAGGTTGGCCGCCAGGGAGGGGCCGCCCACGCCGGTCTGGAAGGAGAAGCCCTCCTTGAAGTAGGGGGTGGCGGCGATGACCTTGGCCACGTTCTCGGCCATCATCAGATCCCGGGGGTTCTGGCTGATGCGGGCGGCGGCGGAGGCGATCTTCTTGGGATCACCGATGCAGTCCACCACCACCACGGCGTCCACGTCAATGGCCTCCACGGAGGCGGGATAGTTGGGGAAGTCCACCAGATCGTCGGTGACGACAATCACATGGTCGGCGTACTTGGCGTCGGTCATGGCGTAGCCCATGGAGCCGCAGTTGTGCTTGCCGCCGATGCCACGGCAGTTGCCCATGCAGTCGGAGGTGGGGGCAGCCACCACGGCGATGTCGATGTGGACCTCGCCGGCCTCAATGGCCCGGGGCCGTCCGCCGTGGGAGCGGATGATGGCGGGGGTCTTCAGCTTGCCGGCGGAAACCACGTCGCCGATGCGGCCGCGGATGCCGGAGGTCTGGACGCCGACGACGATGCCCTGCTCGATGTAATCGGCAATGACGTCGTGGGCGGAGCCCAGGGAGGTGGCGGCCACGGTGATGTCCTTGACGCCCAGCTCCTCCACGGCGGCCTTCACCACCATGTTGGCCACGTAGTCGCCGTTGCGGAGGTGATGGTGGAAGGAGAAGGTGCAGCCGTCCTTGCAGCCGCACTGCCGCAGGGCGTCCGCGATGGTGGCGACGATCTTGGACTCCTGGGGCTTCTCATAACGGCGGGTCTTGGGGGCGGCCTTCTGGATGTACTTGCCGTCCATGTAATTCTTGCCCTGATAGACCTCCTTGCCGTTTACCAGGAGGTAATCGGGAATGTCTCTGCCTACTGCGTTTTTCATACCAGATCCCCCTCATAGAGCCCGCAGGCACGGGCCAGCTTCAGCGTCCGCTCCGCGCCGGGAATGAACGCAATGTCGATCATCTTGCCGTCCACCGTGAAGACGCCCACACCGGCAGCACTCTGCTCGCGGTAGGCGCGCACGATCTTCTCGGCCTGAACGATCTCTTTTTCGGTGGGGGCGAAGAGCTCGTGAACCAGGCGGATCTGCTTGGGGTTGATGAGGCTCTTGCCGTCAAAGCCCATGGCCTTGTTCTGCATGACCTCAGCCCGGTAGCCCTCTTCGTCGTTGAGGTTGGTGAACACGGTGTCGAAGCACTGCACACCGGCGGCGCGGGCCGCCAGCAGCATCTGACCCCGGGCAACCAGCATATCCACGCCGTCAGGCTGGAACTTGGTCTGCATGCACTTGCGGAAGTCGCCGCCGGAAATGGCCACGCCGAACATCCGGTCGGAGGCGGAACAGATTTCATAGGCGTTCAGGATGCCCTTGGGGGACTCCAGAGCGGCCATGAGCAGAGTGCGGCCCTCTTCCACGCCGAATTCCTTCTCGGCGGCAAGCACGGCGGCCTCAACAGTGTGAACGTCCTGGGCGCTCTCGCACTTGGCGATGCGGATGCCGTCGGCGCCGCCGGCGACGCAAACCCGGATGTCCTCCTGCCAGTGGGGGGTGTCCAGACCGTTGATGCGGACAATGACCTCGGTATCGCCGTAGTCAATGGTCTTGAGACAGTGATACAGGGAGAAGCGGGCGGCGTCCTTCTGGTTTTCCGCCACGGCGTCCTCCAGGTCCAGCATGATGGAGTCCACACCGTAGATGTAGGCGTCCTTGATCAGGCCGGGCTTCTGCGCGCTCATAAAGATCATGGTCCGGCGCAGACGGAACCGTTCAGGCTTCGGACGAGGGATCATCTGATCACACCTCCCCAATCAATGTTCTTGTCAGCCTTGTCGCAGCTTCGGAGTACCGCGCACTCCACGCGGGCCTTGATGGTGCAGTCCAGAGCGCCCTTGTCCACCACAGTGACCTTGGCGTCCTTGACCTCCAGGCGCTCCAGCGTCTCCAGAACGGTCTTTTTGATCTGGCGGCCGTACTGGTTCATGACGCTGCTGGTGAGGGACAGCTCAATGCCGTCGCTGCCCGGCTCCAGCGTGACCATCAGATCGCTGGATTCCAGGGTGCCCGCCACGGCGGGCTTGAGAATTTGCATAAAAAAGCCTCCTTTAACAAATTCCATTGTAGTCATTGTAACATAGGAAGCGTGTTCTGACAAGCAGAAATTTAACAAAATTCACAAGTAATTTGGCAGAGCGCCCGCCCGTAGGGACGGCTCTCAGCCGTCCACCGTCTCTCCGCCTGCGCCAGCCTGTAGGGACGGCTCTCAGCCGTCCGCCGTCCCTCCGCCTGCGCCCGCCCACAGGGGACGGGGGTACGGATTCTTCGCTGCGCTCAGAATGACAAGGACGGGACGTTTCCGCCGTAGGGGGCGGCGTCCCCGACGCCCCGCGCCTGCCCTCCGGCACCGCCCGCCGTTTCCCGCCCGCACCCGCCCGTAGCGGCGGCCATTGGCCGCCACCGTTACCCCGCCTGCGCCCCTTCGTAGGGACGGCACTCTGCCGTCCGCCGTCCCTCCGTCCGCACCCGCCTGTAGGGACGGCTCTCAGCCGTCCGCCGTCCCTCCGCCTGCGCCCGCCCACAGGGGACGGGGGTACGGATTCTTCGCTGCGCTCAGAATGACAGGATCGGGACGTTTCTGCCGTACCCCGCCGTAGGGGGCGGCGTCCTCGACGCCCCGCGCCTGCCCTGCGGCACCGCCCGCCGTCCCACCGCCCGCGCCCGCCCGTAGCGGCGGCCATTGGCCGCCACCGTTCCCCGCCCGCACCCGCCTGTAGGGACGGCTGAGAGCCGTCCCTGCCCATGGCGAGAAAGAAGGCGCATTTCCTGAAATGCACGATTGAATTTCCTGGGAGCATCTGGTATAATATAAGGTACTACAAAGGGAGGAGCGGATGGGAATGGAAGAACAAAAGCAAAAACAAACCCCCGGCCCGGAGGGGAGCAGGGGCGAAAAATGGGTCCCGCGGCTGGAAAGTCTGCGGCGGTGGATGCTGTTTGTCGCCCCGTTTCTGCTGATTGGGGGCTACGTCACAGACCGGCTTCCCATCCTCTACGCCAGCGCCGTGCCGCTGCTGGCTGCCCTGCTGGCCACCTACGGAATCAAATGGCTGACGGAGGGCTTCGGGAAGAAATGACGGACTATCTGAATCTGAGCCTGCGCCCGGAGCAGCTCACCGGGATTTCGGAGCTGGCCCTGGCCCATGTGGGGGACGCGGTGTTTGAGCTGCTGGTCCGGGGGGAGCTCTGCTGCGCCGGCGGAGGGAAAATGAAGGAGCTCCACGCCCACACCGTAGCCCGGGTCACCGCCCCCGCCCAGTCGGCCCTGGTGGAGCGGCTGCTGCCCCATCTGACTGCTGAGGAAATCAGAGTCTACAAGCGGGGCCGCAACGCCCACACCCACCAGGCCCCCAAATCCGCCACCCCCGGCCAATACGCCCGGGCCACCGGCCTGGAAGCCCTTTTCGGCTGGCTGTGGCTCACGGGGCAGAAGGGTCGTATCAGCGAGCTCTACGCCCTGGTAAGTGAGAAAACGGGATGAAGAATTTGCCGGCGCAAATATGAAGTACGCTTGCCGCCGCGCGGCTTCGCGCGTGAAGTGCGCGTCGCGCATGAAGTATGGCCGCGCTACATTTTCAACTGTCATCGGTTTATTGGCAAATAAACCGATTCCTCCATATTGCCGCAGGCAATACTTCATATCTTCGCAGGAGATACTTCATATTCCACAAGGAATACTTCATATCGCGCAAGCGATCCTTCATCTTCCATTCGCTCAGTTCGATATATACGGAAATCGCGAGGAACCATACGCCATGCCATTAGACGCCATTTTTCTCTCCGCCCTGACGGCGGAGCTCAACGAAACCCTCCCCGGGGCGCGGATCGACAAGATCCAGCAGCCGGAGCGGGACAGCATTCTGCTGCAGGTTCGGAGCCTTGCGGCGGGGAACCGGAAGCTGCTGCTCTCCGCCTCCTCCAACCATCCCCGGCTCCACTATACCCAGGCCCGGTACGAGAACCCGGCCCAGCCCCCCATGTTCTGCATGCTGCTGCGCAAGCACCTGGCGGGGGGGCGGATTCTGTGGCTGCGGCAGCTTCCCCTGGAGCGGGCGGTGGAGCTCTGCGTAGAGAGCGCCGACGAGCTGGGGGAGCTGAGCCAGAAGCGCCTCTATCTGGAGCTGATGGGCCGCAATTCCAACCTGATTCTCACCGGCCCCGACGGCCGGATCATCGACTGCCTGCGCCGGGTGGACTTTGAGATGTCCGAAAAGCGCCAGGTGCTTCCGGGGCTCTTTTACCGGGAGCCCCCCGCCCAGGGAAAGCTGGACTTCCGGGCGGAGACCCTGGAGAGCCTTTACGACGCCCTGGGGGCGGTGGAGCATCCCGTGAGCCTGGACCGTTGGCTCATGGACCGCTACGCCGGGATCTCCCCCCTGATTGCCCGGGAGCTGGCCTATCTCACCACGGGCCGCACGGACCCGAATCTGCTGGAGCAGGACCGGGCCTCCCTGGCCGCCGCCCTGAACCGGGAGCTGAAGGCCCTGCTGGGGGACTTCAGCCCCACCCGTCTGCTGCTGGCGGGGGAGCGGAAGGACTTCTCCTTCCGGCCCATCCTCCAGTATGAGGGCTGCATGAGCCAGGACCGCTTCGCCTCCTTTTCGGAGCTGCTGGAGGACTTCTACGCGGGCCGGGCGCAGACGGAACGGATGCGGGCCAGGACCCAGAGCCTCCACAAGCTGCTGACCAACCAGCTCTCCCGGGTCCGCCGGAAGCTGGCCAACCAGGAGAAGGAGCTGGAGGCCACCTACGACCGGGAGCGCCTGCGCCAACTGGGAGATATTGTCACCGCCAATCTCTACGCCATTCAGCGGGGCCAGGCCCGGCTGACGGCGGTGGACTTCTATGACCCGGAAATGAAGGAAATTGAGATTCCCCTGAACGTGACCCTTTCCCCCCAGCAGAACGCCGCGAAATACTACAAGGACTACAACAAGGCCAAGCACGCGGAGAAGTATCTCACGGAGCAGCTTGCCCTGGGCCGGGGGGAGGAGAGCTACCTGGCCTCCGTCCTGGAGGCCCTGTCCCGGGCCGAGACGGAGCGGGATATCTCCGACATCCGGGCGGAGCTCACCGAGGGGGGCTATATCCGGCAGACGGACCGGAAAAAGCAGATGAAGCTTCCCCCCTCCAAGCCCATGGAGTTCCGCTCCTCCGACGGCTTCCAGATCCTGGTGGGCCGCAACAACCGGCAGAACGATCTGCTCACCGCCAAGCTGGCCTACAAGACGGACCTGTGGCTCCACGTCCAGAAGGCCCACGGCAGCCACGTCATCATCGCCTGCGCCGGAGCCCCCGTGCCGGACCGCACCATCACCGAGGCGGCGGAGCTGGCGGCCTGGTATTCCCAGGCCCGGCAGGGACACAAGGTCCCTGTGGACCTCTGCCCCGTCCGACAGGTGAAAAAGCCCGCCGGAGCCAAGCCCGGCATGGTGGTCTATGAAAACTACCGCACCGTCTACGTGGACCCCAAGGAGCCGGCGTCCCGCCCGTAGCGGCGGCCATTGGCCGCCACCGTTACCCCGCCAGCGCCCGCCTGTAGGGAAGGCACTCTGCCGTCCGCCGTTCCCCGCCCGCGCCCGCTTGTAGGGACGGCTCTCAGCCGTCCGCCGTTCCCCGCCCGGGGAATTGAGAATTGAGAATTGAAAATGGAGAATTGTGGTGTTTTCAAATTGCCATTTGAAAACATTGGAAATGGGGACGGGGGTTACGGATTCTTCGCTGCGCTCAGAATGACAGGATCGGTACGTTTTCGCCGTATCCCGCCGTAGGGGGCGGCGTCCTCGACGCCCCGCACCTGCCCTGCGGCGGGGACGGCGGACGGCTGAGAGCCGTCCCTACAGCCTTTCCGACGTCCCCGCCCGCAGGGGCCGGGGTCCCCGGCCCGGCCTCTCCCGTCTGCGCTGCTCCCTTTTTTACATTTACACCGAAGAAGGAGGTTTCCTATGGCGTCTCTGAAAGATTTGACCCTGGCCATCCCCGGCGCGGGGCGTCGGACTCTGCTTGCCGCTCTGGGCCGGGACTACCTGCTGCCGGACAAGCTTCGGCTTTGCGTCCTGGACGGGCAGCGCCTGTACGTCCCGGAGCAGCTTGCTCTGCTGGAGGAGCTGGCTGCCCAGCCGGAGCTGGAGATTCTGTTCGTTTTCAACAAGGCGGACCTCATCACCGGCCCCCGGACCGCCGTTACCAGGACCATGGCCCTGCTGCGGGAGCGGGGCTTTGCCCGGCCCAGCCTCTATCCCATCTGCGCCGAGGCGGCCAGACTGCTGCGCCGCCCCGCCCTGGACCCTGAGCTGAGCGCTGCGGAGCGCAGAGCCCAGGGGGATTACTATTACCGCTACGGCCCCGGGGAAAACTGCCTTGCCGCCTTTGCCCAGACCGGGGAGCTTCCCCGCCCCCTGGGCAGCCGGGAGGTCACGCCCCGTCAGCTTGCCCTGGCCCTCACCAACACCGGCGTTCCCGCCCTGGAGGAGAAGCTGGAGGCCCTGCGCATCCAGCCGGAGTCTCCGGTTTCCCAAGCGCCGGAGACCTTGACCCCGGCGGTCCTTGAGACACCGGAGCCCCTTCAGGAGCCGGAGCTCCTGCCTGCCCCGGAGGAGCACGCCGGGGACAGCGCCCCGGACCCCCTGGAGGAGGTGCTGGAGCTCCTGGAGCTGACGGAAGAGGAAGCGCCGGAGGAAGCCGCTCCCACGGAAGCCCCGCCGGAAGAACCAACGCCCACGGAAGTCCTGACGGAAGAACCGGCTCCCATGGAAGCCGAGCCGGAGGAGTCTGCCCCGACAGAAGCCCCTCCCACGGAAGCTCTGACGGAAGAAGCGACTCCCACAGAAGCCCCGACGGAAGAACCGGCCTCCGCGGAGGCCCCAACCGAGGAGGAATGCCCGGCGCAGGCAGAGCCCTCCGTGCCGGAGGCGCAGCCCTCTGACCCGGCCCTGGAGGCGGCGGATCTGCCCCGCCTGCTGGCCCTGGCGGAGAAGGCTGACTGTCGGGAGCTGCTGGCCCTGGCGGGCCGGCTGCGGGAGCTGGACGCCCCGGATCAGGACCGGGAGCTGGCCATGGAGCAGCTTCGGGCCGCCTATGACGCCCGGCAGAAGGAGGAGCTGGACAGCATGACCCGGGGAGCCGGGTCCCTGGATCTCTCGTCCCTGCGGGCTCTGGCGGACCGGATCAGCGGCGGCCCCTATGCCGTGCCGGTGCGGGCGCCCTATGTGGAAAGCCTGAACCGCCGGATTGACGAGCTCCAGCAGGAGGAACTGAAAACCCTCTGCGCCGACGTGGAGATTGCGGACAGCCGGAGCCTGGCCAGGATTCGGGAGCGGCTGGAGGCGGTGGACTGCGCGGAGCATCTGAAATCCGAGCATTTCCGCCGGATCGACGCCCGCCAGGAGGCCCTGGATCTGGAGGCCCTGGACCGGGTGGTGGCCGGGGCGGAGAGCATGACGGAGAAGGAGCTTCGCTCCGTGGCCGTCACCCTGGAGGCCGGAAACTGGAATCCCAAATACGTCACCGCCTACCGCCACAGGATCCAGCTCTGCCGGGAGGCCGCCATCAGCGGCCAGGTGGAGACGGAGCTGGCGGAGCTGGAGGATATGGAGCGCCGGGAGCTGCTGGCCCTGCGGGAGCGGATCGCCGGGAAGGACCTGGCCCCCCGCTTCACCGTCACAGCCCTGAAGCGCATTGATGAAAAGCTCTACCGCCTGGACATGCTGCGGCTGCTGGCCCTGAACAACGACCTGGACCGGCTGGACTTCGAGGGCATCGACGAGCTGAGAAGCACCGTGGCCAAGGGCGACTGCTGCGACCGGGCCAAGGCCGAGTATCTGGGCCGCCTCATGGACCGGGAGCGGGGGCTGATTTTGGAGAACGCCTCCCCTCGGGTGGAGCTGACCCGTCAGCTCATTGCCAGGCACAAGCTCCGCGCCGGGGATTTCACCCTGGCCTCCGCTTCCCGGGACTATCAGCAGCGACTGGCGGAGTTCTGGGGGGGCAGCGGCCTGGAGCAGCCCCGGGACATCCCGGCGTTCCTCTTTGAAAACGGCAGCCAGTACGCCATGACGGGGGAGCGCTTCTACTACCGCGCCGGCCGTCAACTGGAATGGTATCCCATTTCGGAGATTGACCACTTCCAGGTGATGAAGCAGCACCTGTCCCTGCTGCTTCAGATTGTGGGCAAGGACAATTCCTACCGTCTCACCGAGGCCCGGATCAACCGGGGCGGCTGGGAGCGGACCCTGGAATTTTTGAACGACTGCATTGCCAAGTGGCAGGACCCTGGCCCCGCGGGACCCCTGCCCGCCGAGCTGCGGCTGCGGCGGCTGGACCCCGCGGACTACACCGCCCCCGTGGAGCGGGAGCCCCTGGGTCCCGAGCTGGCCGGAGAGCTGCTGCGCAGCGCCTATGAGAAGTCCGGTCTTCGGGAGGGCAATCTGGTCCGTCCCGGGGAGGAGGCCGGCGCCCAGCGTCTGCAAAAGCTGCGGCTGAACTTCGGCCTGGGGGAGCGGGTTCCCCTGGTCTGGTATAAATCCGCCGCCCGCCTGGGGCCCGTGAAGGAGGGCATAGCCCTGGGACCCGCCGCCTTCTATCTCAAGGAGGGCAAGCTTCCCCTGCGGACCCTTCCGCTGGAGGAGATCTACGAGCTGCGGCCCGTGGGCAGCCGCCGCTGCGCCCTGACCACCCTGAAAAACGAGACCCTGACCCTGGAAATCTCCGACGATCTCAGCCCCCTGCTGGCGGACTATGTGCGGACCGTTCAGCTTGGCGCCTATCTGCAAAGGCCGGAGGCCCGTCCATGAGACGCTCCGGGCGTCCGCCCCGGCTGCCCCGGTGGAGGCGGCTGCTGGTGCTGCTGTCCGCGCTGGGCTTCACGGTGTTTTTCCTCCCGGTTTTCGGGGGAATCCTGAATCCGGCCAACCTGGCCGCCATGGGGGGCTTCCTCCTGCTGGCCGCTCTGTTTCTCTGGTGGCCGGGAGCCCTCCGGCTGCTGAAGCGCTGCTGGGCCAGGCCCTGGGCCAGACTTCTGCTGCTGCTCAGCGGTCTGGGGCTGGCGGGCCTGGGGATTCTGATTCTTGTGCTGTGCTGTCAGGTCACGGCCGGACTTCGCACGGAACCGGAGCAGCCCTGCCCCACGGTGATCGTTCTGGGCTGCCAGGTGCATGGCAGCAGCCCCTCTCTGCTGCTGCGATACCGTGTCCAGGCGGCGGCGGAGTATCTCAACGCCCACCCTGAAAGCGTGGCGATCCTCTCCGGGGGCTTGGGTGAAGGGGAGGAGATCAGCGAGGCGGAATGTATGTACCGGGAGCTGACGGCCCTGGGGATTGAGCCCGCCCGGCTTCGGCTGGAGGAGGAATCCCGGGTGACTCTGGAAAATCTGCGCTTTTCCCAAGCCCTGATGGAACGGGAGGGGCTCTCTGGCCCGGCGCTGATTGTCAGCAACGACTTTCACATCTTCCGGGCGCTGAAAATGGCGGAGGACCTGGGTCTTCCCGCCCAGGGGCTGGCGGCCCGGTCCACCTGGTACAGCCGCCCCACCTACATCCTCCGGGAAGCCCTGGCCCTGGTAAAATACGCATTGGATTAAAAAGACAATAAAAAGACGATAAAAAGCCCCCCTCCGGCGTTCCCGGAGGGGGGCTCTTTTCTGCTCTTACTTGGCGGCGCTGACCAGGATCACAGCCAGCAGGCTCAGCAGCACGAAGGCCGCGGCGATCCACTTGGTCGCTCTTGCCAGCTTGGCGTCCATAGTCTTGCTGCCGCCCTTGGACATGAAGGAGTCGGAAGCACCAGCGATGGCGCCGGACAGACCGGAGGACTTGCCGGACTGGATGAGGATGGTGGCGGTGAGCAGAACGGCGCTGATGAGATCCAGCACCAGAACGATGATCTTAAGAGCGTTCATATTTAAACCTCCCAATGCCGCAGTTCACGGCACACGGCAGCCGTTATCTTTACAGAGCAGAATATATACTAGCATAAGGCGAACGAAAATGCAAGCATTTTTTTCGTTTTTCAAATGGCAATTTGAAAAACACCTAAATTATTCATTTTTCATTCTTCATTCTTCATTTTATACGCCCTTCCCCGCCCAGTTTCCGGTGGCGGAGGCGGTGAGATAGGCGTTGATGAAGCCGTCGATGTCGCCGTCCATGACGGCGTTGATGTTGGTGTTCTCAAAGCCGGTGCGGGCGTCCTTGGCCAGGGTGTAGGGCATGAAGACGTAGTTCCGGATCTGGGAGCCCCATTCGATCTTCTGCTGGACGCCCTTGATGTCGGAGATTTTGTCGTAGTGCTCCCGCTCCTTAATTTCCACCAGCTTGGATTTCAGCATCCGCAGACAGGTCTCCTTGTTCTGGAACTGGCTGCGCTCCTGCTGGCAGGCCACCACGATGCCCGTGGCCTTGTGGATTAGGCGCACCGCGGAGGAGGTCTTGTTGATGTGCTGGCCGCCGGCGCCGGAGCTGCGGTAGACCTGCATTTCATAGTCCTCGGGCTTGATGTCCACCTCCACGTCGTCGGTGATTTCGGGAATCACCTCCACCGCCGAGAAGGAGGTGTGGCGGCGGGCCTGGGCGTCAAAGGGGGAGATGCGCACCAGCCGGTGAACTCCGTGCTCGGACTTCAAAAAGCCGTAGGCGTTGGGTCCCTCCACCAGAATGTCGGCGGATTTGAGCCCGGCCTCGTCCCCCTCGATGTAGTCCATGATCTTGTAGGTGAAGCCGTGGCGCTCAGCCCAGCGGGTGTACATCCGGTAGAGCATCTGGCACCAGTCCTGGGCCTCGGTGCCGCCGGCCCCGGCGTGGAAGCTCATCAGGGCGTTGTTGGCGTCGTAGGCCCCGGTGAGCAGGGTCTCCAGCCGGGCGTTCTCCATCTCGGCCTCCAGCTCGTCAAAGCCGGTTTTCAGCTCCTCCAGCATGGACTCGTCGTTCTCCTCCAGGGCCATCTCGCAGATGGTGTAGAGGTCCTCCCACTGGCCCTGCATCTTGGAGAAGCGGGCGCACTTGCCCTCCAACTGCTTGGTTTTTACCATGATTTTCTGGGACTTGTCCGGGTCGTCCCAGAAGCCGGGGGCCTCCGCCATGGCGTGCAGCCGCTCCAGCTCCTCCTCGGCGCCGTCCACGTTCAGAGAGGCCCGCAGATCCTTCAGCTTGGGCTCCAGATCATTCAGTTTCACCTTGTATTCTTCAAATTCGATCATACTATCAGTCTCCGTGTTGAATTTCCCATCTATTATACAGGAAGCGGCGCGGTTTGTAAAGCATTTTTTCAGAGGCAACAGCGCCCGCCTGTAGGGACGGCTCTCAGCCGTCCGCCGTTTCCCGCCTGCGCCCGCCCTGGCGAATTGAGAATTGAGAATTGAAAATGGAGAATTGAGGTGTTTTCAAATTGCCATTTGAAAACATTGAAAAAGGGACGGGGGTACGGATTCTTCGCTGCGCTCAGAATGACAGGATCGGTACGTTTCCGCCGTAGGGGGCGGCGTCCCCGACGCCCCGCGCGTTCGATGCGGCACCGCCTG
>CAMOSU010000045.1 GCA_946625125.1 uncultured Clostridia bacterium | reverse complement strand
GGACCAGGCGGAGATCGTGAAGCTCTGGCACTGCGACTCCACCTTCGCCCCCCAGAGGGACGAGGCCTGGCGCAGCGAACAGTTCAAGGGCTGGAATAAGGCCGTAGGCCGCAGCCTCCACTGGGCGGACTGATACGAAACTCCAATTAAAATCTTTCAATTTTATTGGAGCGGCACCGTGCTTCGCACGCTGCCATTTTGTGCCTGCGGCACAAAATCCGTCTCATGCGAACTCCAACGCGCCTTCGGCGCTATAAAATGCTTTTTCAAGCATTTTAATGGAGCTCAGTATGAGCCCAGGCCGTCCGCGCAAGGTCAAAGCACCGTTCCCGCAAGCCCACGCTTGCGGGAACGGTGCTTTGCCTTGCGGGATGCGCTTATGAACGGGCATATGTTACTGTTTTTTTGGCAGATCGCAACTATTCCGCAGCATATGATCCGTAGTGACCGCACACCTGCGTGTCCATGCACGAAGCGCTTTTCGGTGGTGTACGGAAATTCAGCATTGAACATCTTTTTTGCTGCCAGTTGTTATATCAATCACAACTGCAAGCAAGCAAAAAATCAGGGCGATGACAACAGCATTAGAGAACACAAAATACCATCTTTTTTCTACTGCGCATATAATACGGAATTATATCCAGAAACAGGCCATCTCGGAGGTAAAACAGTAGGAAAGTCCCTCCAGGTATGCCGCATTCTGCTGGTGGTAGATGACCCACAAAGTTGTCCTTTGGGAACGACAAATCTTTTGTATATCGAGATGCGGAAAACACTGTAAATATACCGATTCCTGTAAACGATAGTAATTACTGTTTACAGTATACGATATTAAATATCCTGTGATAAGAAAAATATTGTTTAAACTATCCTATAATTATCGGATTGTGATATACAATATCACAAGGAGCGTGAGTGTATGTACGAAGATGTCTTTTCAGCCAGACTGTCGGAGCTGCGGGAGGCGAAAAAGGTATCTGCCCGGGAAATGAGCCTTTCCATCGGGCAGAACGAGAGCTATATCAATCGGATCGAAAACGGGAAAGCCTTTCCCTCCATGCAGGGATTTTTCTATATCTGCGAGTACCTGGGGGTTACGCCGGAGGAGTTTTTCAACGAGCACTCCGCGGATCCGCTGCGAAAGAGACTGCTGTGTGAGCGCTTGGAGCGGCTGTCTCCCGCCCAGTTTGCCCTTGTAGAGGAGCTGGTGCGGCAGCTTTTGCGGGAAGCGTAATGCCGGAAGACCGTTGAAACGGAGCCGCTATTGTTGAAAAAACGGGATTATTTCAGATATTTTTCCGGGATTTTTCCAAAAAACTATTGCATTCCCATATGAAAAGTGCTATAATAGGCCCGTTATTGGGTAGGTAGTATGTTAGAGAGGCCGTCAAGCCTCTCTTTCTTAATGTAATATCTGATTTTCGGGGCCTTTGCGGAGGAAAGATGGCGGTCGATGACCGCCGCTGCGGAGCATAGGGCGGCCGAGGACCGCCCCCGCGGAAGAAAATCGGGGTTCCCGAACATGGAGGAGCTATGAAAGTTACAGATCGCGTCCGGGCCTTTGCCCAGCCGGTGGTGGAGGAGCAGGGCTGCTCCCTCTGGGATGTGGAATACATTCGGGAGGGGGGCGAATGGTTCCTGCGCCTGTATATCGACAAGGACGGCGGCGTAAATATCAATGACTGCGAGGCCATTTCCCGGGCCATGGACCCCATTCTGGACCGGGAGGACCCCATCGAGGGAAGCTACCGCTTCGAGGTCTGCTCCGCGGGGCTGGAGCGTCCCCTGAAGCGTCCCTCGGACTTCCAAGCCTTTCTGGGAGCCGACGTCCTTGTGAAGCTCTACCGCCCTGTGAACGGGGTCCGGGAGTATCCTTGCGTCCTGCGGGGCTATGACAACGGCGACGTCACCGTGGAATACGGCGGCGAGACCCTGACATTTCTGAAATCCCAAATTGCGCTTGTCCGACTCAGAGTGGACTTTTCGTAAACGACGGCAGTACGCTGTTTCATTTTAATCCTGTCATTTCGAGGGAGCTTGCGACCGAGAAATCCGTTCATTTCTTCGCGGCAGACGTAAGGAGAAAACGGATTCACCCATGAAGGGCGCAATGCTTCGCTGGGCTCAGAATGACAAATTCTAAGTGAAACGCAATAATAGGGGCGGTCATTGGCCGCCCGCCCGAGGCAAGCGCCCGCGGAATCGGACGCCGCCTCATCCGTCATCCGGCTTCCGTGAGACGCCGGATGTCAGCTTCCCCTCAAGGGGAAGGCATTGACCGAATACAGGAGGAACAAACGACCATGAACCAGAACACCAGCGCGGAAATTTTTGCTGCCCTGCGGCAGTTGGAGCGGGACAGAGGCATTCCCGTGGAGTACATGACCGAGCGCATCACCCAGGCCCTGCTGGCCGCCTACAAGAAGGACCGGGTGGGCTATACCGACAACGTGTTTGTAGAGCTTACCGAGAAGGCTCTGAAGATGTACGCCCAGAAGGAAGTGGTGGACGAGGTCTTTACCCCCGCCACGGAGATCCAGTTGGACGCCGCCCGCCGCATTGATCCCCACTGTGAGCTTGGGGATCTGGTGAACGAGGAGATCCAGACCCAGGCCTTTGGCCGCATCGCCGCCCAGACCGCCAAGCAGGTCATCATCCAGGGCATCCGGGAAGCGGAGCACGGGATGATTTACGACAAGTTCTCCTCCAAGGAGCATGAGATCATCACCGCCACGGTGTCCCGGATCGACAACAACAGCGGGGATATGTCCGTCCGCATCGGACAGGGCTCCGACCGCACCGAGGCCTGGCTCTCCCAGGGAGAGCAGGTCAAGACCGAGCGCTACCGGGAGGGCGACATGATCCGGGTCTATGTGGTGGAGGTCCGCCGGGGCAGCCGGGGGCCTCAGATTGTGGTTTCCCGGACCCATCCCGGCCTGGTGAAGCGGCTGTTTGAGCTGAACGTTCCCGAAATCGCCTCCGGCGAGGTGGAGATCAAGTCCATCGCCCGGGAGGCGGGCTCCCGCACCAAGCTGGCGGTCCACGCCGTGGACGAGAACCTGGACCCTGTGGGTACCTGTGTCGGTCCCCGGGGCGCCCGGGTTGCCGCTGTGGTGGAGGAACTGCACGGGGAGAAAATGGATATTGTGGTCTGGAACGAGGACCCCGCCAAGTTCGTGGCGGCGGCCCTGGCTCCCGCCGACGTGGTGAGCGTCACCCTGGCGGATGGGGAGAAGTCCTGCCGGGTCATTGTTCCCGACGATCAGCTCTCCCTTGCCATCGGCAAGGAGGGCCAGAATGCCCGCCTGGCCGCCAGACTGACGGGCTATAAGATCGACATCAAGCCTGAGTCGCAAGCCAACGAAGAATGAAAATATGAAACTATGAAACTATGAAAATATTTCGGAGTTTTTCAAATTGCAATTTGAAAAACACATTCATAGTTTCATTGTCTCATAGTTTCATAGTTTCATAGTTCAGGAAAGGAGGGATCTATATGCCAAAGCATACGCCTTTGCGCCAATGCTTAGGCTGCCGGGAGATGAAGCCCAAGCAGTCCCTGGTGCGGGTGGTCCGGTCCCCGGAGGGGACGGTGAGCCTGGATCTGCGGGGCAAGGCCCCCGGCCGGGGCGCCTACCTCTGCCCCAGCGCCGACTGCCTGAAAAAGGCCCTGCGCTCCAAGGCCCTGAGCCGGAATCTGGGCGTGGAGATTCCTCCCGAAATCTATGACGCCCTTGCGGCGCAGATGGAGGCAGCGGATGGAACAGATTCAGGATAAGGCCATTGGTCTGCTGGGGCTGGCCCGGAAGGCGGGAAAGCTCCAGACCGGCGAGGAAAGCGTGGCGGGCCTGCTGCTGCAAAAGCGCGCCCGGCTCACCGTTCTGGCCCGGGACGCCGGCAGCGCCGTGGCCCGGAAGGCCAGGAGTCTGGCGGAGGGAACCAGGCAGAGAGTCCTGGAGATTCCCTACGACAAGCAGACCCTGGGGGCAGCCCTGGGGAAGCAGAGCGTTTCCGTCGCGGCCTTTGCCGACGTTTCCATGGCCCTGGCCTTTGCCAAGGCCCTGCCCGCCGGAACCGCGCCGGAGGAGCTTTTGGAAGATTTAGAGCGCCGCGTCGCCCGGGTCAGGGCGAAGCGGAAGCAGAATTGACTGTGGACAATTGTCAATTGTCAATTCTCAATTGTCAATTGTTTTTGGAGGTGGCTGTATGAGCAGTTTTGTGAAGTATCGGATCAAAGAGGTGGCCGCGGACCTGGGTGTGACGCCCAAGGAGATTTCCGCCATTGTGGAGCAGTATTTTGAAAAGCCCAAAAGCACGGCCCAGGTGCTGGAGGAAAACCAGCTCAACCTGATCTTTGATCTCATGACCCAGCGCAACCAGATTCCCTCTGTGGAGGTGGTTTTTGCCGCGGCCTTCGCCGCCAGGGAGGCGGAGGAAAAGAAGAAGGCCGAGGAGGCTGCCCGAAAGGCCGCCGAGGAGAAGAAAAAGGCCGAGGAGGCCCGGGCTGCCGGGAAGCCTGTCCCCACCCCCAAGGGGGAGGACAGGAAGACTGCCCAGCAGAACAAGCCCAACAAGCCCGCCGAGCCTCAGCGGAAGCGGGAGCGCCGGGTGGTGGATACCTCCGCCGTCCAGGTCAACGCCGACCGCTTCGACGACCGGGTGGACACCCTGATCTCCGAGCGGGATCAGAACCGCTCCGGCGGCAAGCAGAAGATCGGCGGCAAGAACAAGAAGCAGCAGGGCCAGAAGGGCGCCAAGTCCAAGGAGGACGAGCGCAAGCGCATGAACCGCCTCCGTCTGGAGGTGGTCAAGAAGACTCCCCTCACCGTCAAGATCCCCGACGAGATCACCGTGGGCGAGCTGGCGATGCGGATGAAGAAGACCGCCGCCGAGCTCATCAAGTGCCTCATCAAGAACGGCGTCATGGCTACGGTGAACCAGACCATCGACTTCGACACCGCGGAGTTCGTGGCCACCGAGCTGGGCTGCAAGGTGGAGCGCGAGGTGGTGCTGACCATCGAAGACAAGCTCTTTGACGATCACCAGGACACCGCCGAGGAGCTCATCACCCGGCCCCCCGTGGTGGTGGTCATGGGCCATGTGGACCACGGCAAGACCAGCCTGCTGGACGCCGTGCGGAAGACCAACGTGGTGGCCGGCGAGGCCGGCGGCATCACCCAGCACATCGGCGCCTACACCGTCAGGATCAACGGCAATCTCATCACCTTCCTGGACACCCCGGGCCACGCCGCCTTTACCTCCATGCGGGCCCGCGGCGCCATGTGTACCGACGTTGCCATTCTGGTGGTGGCCGCCGACGACGGCATCATGCCCCAGACCATCGAGGCCATCAACCACGCCAAGGCCGCCAACATTCCCATCGTGGTGGCCGTCAACAAGATGGATAAGCCCGGCGCCAACCCGGACCGCATCCTGACCCAGCTCACCGAGCACGATCTGGTGCCCTCCGAGTGGGGCGGCGACACCGAGGTGTGCCGCATCTCCGCCAAGACCGGCATGGGCATCGACGAGCTGCTGGAGACCGTCATCGTCACCGCCGAGCTCCAGGATCTGAAGGCCAACCCCAACCGCGCCGCCAAGGGCACCGTCATCGAGGCCCGTCTGGACAAGACCCGGGGCCCCATCGCCACCCTGCTGGTGCAGAACGGCACCCTGAACCAGGGCGACACCATCATCGCCGGCACCGCCGTGGGCCACGTCCGGGTCATGACCGACGACAAGGGCAAGCCCATCAAGCACGCCGGTCCCTCCATCCCCGTGGAGATCACGGGTCTGGCGGAGGTGCCCGGCCCCGGCGACGCCTTTGAGGCCGTCAAGGACGAGCGTATGGCCCGTCAGCTGGTGGAGCAGCGGAAGCAGAAGGCCAAGGACGAGCTGGCCAAGCAGCAGTCCAAGGTCACCCTGGAGAACCTCTTCGACCAGATGAAGAAGGGCGAGATGAAGGAGCTCAACATCCTGGTGAAGGCCGACGTCCAGGGCTCCGCCGAGGCCGTGAAGGCCAATCTGATGAAGCTCAGCAACGACGAGGTGGCCGTGAAGGTCATCCACTCCGGCGTGGGCGCCATCAACGAATCCGACATCCTGCTGGCCTCCACGGCCAACGCCATCATCGTGGGCTTCAACGTGCGGCCCGACGCGGCTGCCGCCGCCTCCGCCCAGCGCTCCAACGTGGACATCCGGCTCTACTCCGTCATCTACGAGTGCCTGGAGGAGATCGAGGCCGCCATGAAGGGCATGCTGGCGCCCAAGTACCGGGAGGTCGTCATCGGCCACGCCGAGGTCCGGGTGCTCTACAAGGTCAGCGCCATCGGCACCGTGGCCGGCTGCTACGTCAAGGACGGCAAGGTCACCCGGGACGCCAAGGTCCGGGTCCTGCGGGACAACGTGGTCATCTACACCGGCGAGCTGGGCTCCCTGCAGCGCTTCAAGGACTCCGTCAAGGAGGTCCAGGCCAACTTTGAGTGCGGTATGTCCGTAGCCAAGTACAACGACCTCAAGGAAGGCGACATCTTCGAGTGCTTCGTGATGGAGCAGTACCGCGACTAAGCGATAGTGATATGGGCGGCTTCGGGGCCGCCCATATCACTATGCATCAAAAGGAGGAGACTTCATGCCAAGTAATCGTATCGGCAGAATCAACGAGGAGATTCAGCGGGAGCTGTCTGATTTGCTGCGAGAGCTCAAGGACCCCAGGGTGAAGAAGACCATGGTTTCCGTGACCCGGGTGGACACCACCGCCGATCTGCGTTACGCCAAGATTTTCGTTTCCGTCTACGATAAGGAACAATCCAAGGAGGTCTTCAAGGGCCTCAAGGCCGCCGGAGGCTGGCTGCGTCATGAGCTGGCGGAGCGCCTGAGCCTGCGGCACACCCCGGAGCTGGTCTGGACCGAGGACCACTCCATCACCTACGGAGCCCGGATCCTCGACATCCTGGCGACCCTGGACATTCCCAAGGACGAGGAGGCGGCAGTGGATGCGCCCGTAGGGGGCGGCGTCCTCGACGCCCCGAGCCTGCCGAAAGCTGAAACGAGCGGGCCGTCGGGGACGCCGGCCCCTACGGGGGACGCCGCGGCTTCCGACGAGGGACAAAGCGAATGACCGCCCGGGTCAGCCTGGCGGAGGCCGCGGAGTTCCTGCTGGCCCACGACAACTATCTGCTGCTCTCCCACCGCCGCCCCGACGGGGACGCGGTGGGCTCCAACGCCGCCCTCTGCCGGGCGCTCCGGGCCATAGGCAAGCAGGCCTGGGTCTATGACAATCCCCAGTTTACCCCCAAGTTCATGCCCTATCTGGACGGGCTGCTTTGGCAGCCTGAGGCAACAGAAAACGCCTTCCCCTTGAGGGGAAGGCGGCCCGAAGGGCCGGATGAGGCGGCTTCCCGGCTTGCGGCAGGCCGGTTCACGCTTGTCTCCTGCGACGTCGCCTCCCGTGGGCTGTTTCCCTTCGGGATGGAGGAGGCCGCCGTGGACCTGGCCATTGACCACCACGGCACCAACGAGGGCTTCGCCCCCCGGTGCTATGTGGACGAACGCCGGGCCGCCTGCGGCGAGATCATCCTGGAGCTGCTGCCCCTGCTGGGGGCGGAGCTGGACAAGCCCATGGCCGAGGCCCTGTATGTGGCCATTTCCACGGATACGGGCTGCTTCCGCTACGTCAATACCACCGACAATACCTTCCGCTGCGCCGCCGCCTGCGTAGCCGCCGGGGCGGAGATCTATCCCATCAACCGGACTTTTTTTGAGATGAAGCGCCGTCCCCGGCTCCGGCTGGAGGCCCATCTCATTGCGAATATGGAGTTTTTTGCCCAGGGCCGGGTGGCGGTCTCCGCCATTCCCCAGTCCCTGATCCGGGAGCTGGAGCTGACGGAGGACGACATCGACGACATTTCCGGCTTCGGCCGGAGCATCGAGGGCGTCCAAATCGCCGTGATGCTCCGGGAGGTGGAGGGCGGCATGGGCAAAGCCTCCGTCCGCACCGATCCGAACTTTGACGCGGCCCGCATCTGCCGCCGCCTGGGAGGCGGCGGTCACCCCGGCGCCGCCGGCGCCAGCCTCCCCGGCGGCATCCCCGCCATCCGGGAAGCGGTGCTTCAGTCGATTTCACAGGAGCTCCCGCTGTAGGGACGGTCATTGATCGCCCGTGGTTCTCCCGCCTGTCCGCAGTTGAAAATGGAAAGTTGAAAATTCTGGAATCGTTCAAATTGCCATTTGAACGATAAAGAAAAACAGACTTTCCAAAATGATCAATTCTCAATTCACAAAAGGAGGCTCGCCGTGCCAAACGGTATTTTGATTGTGGACAAGCCCGCGGGCTGGACCTCCCAGGACGTGGCAGCCAAGCTGCGGGGGGTCTTCCACGAAAAACGGGTGGGCCACGGGGGGACTCTGGACCCCATGGCCACCGGGGTGCTGCCCATTTTCATCGGCCGGGCCACCCGGGCCGTACCCTTCTTTGAGCACGCCGACAAGGTCTACGAGGCCGAGCTGCGGCTGGGCCTGGCAACAGACACCCAGGACATCACCGGACGCACTCTGGAGGAGCATCCGGTTGACATAACGCAAGATCAACTGGAGTCCGCCCTGGCCCGATTCCGGGGGGAGATCCAGCAGATTCCCCCCATGTACTCCGCCGTCAAGGTGAACGGGCAGAAGCTCTACGCCCTGGCCCGCCAGGGCAAGGAGATCGAGCGAGCGCCCAGGCCGGTGACGATTTTTGAATTAAAGGCATCAGGCATCCGGCATCCGGCATCAGGGGACGGGGGATGCGGGTCCTTCGACTCCGGCTTGCGCCTCCGCTCAGGACGACCTGACGGAGGGGACGATTCCCGCTTGAGCGCGGACAAGCAATGCTTGTCCCTACATACCGATGTGAAGCTGTTGGTGCATTGCTCGAAAGGCACCTACGTCCGCACCCTCTGTCACGACATCGGGGCGGCCCTGGGCTGCGGGGGCTGCATGGCGGCCCTGCGGCGGACCCGGGCGGGGCGCTACGGCATTGAGCAGGCCCATACCTTAGAGGAGATTCTGGCTGCCCCGGACCCGGAGGCCCTGCTGCTGCCGGTGGACAGCCTCTTTTCGGACCGCCCGGCCCTGACGGTCAACGCTGCCGCTGAGCGAAAGCTCCGCAACGGCGCCGCCGTCGGGACCCTGAACGCCGTGGACGGCGAATACCGCGTGTACGCCGAAAGCGGCGAGTTCCTGCTGCTGGGCCGCGTCACCAAGGGACAGCTGAACACCGTCAAGAGCTTTTTTGAGCTGTGAGTTCTATCCGTAGCGGCGCACAGTGTGCGCCACTGCCGAACGATTCTGCGAATCGGCGGACAAGCACGGCTTGTCCCTACATTCAGAAACGTAACGAACCATTTTGCATGTTTCATTGGAGTAACTATGGAATCTGTCATTGCCCTGGGTTTTTTTGACGGGGTCCATCTGGGCCACGGGGAGCTGCTGCGGCGGACTGCCGCGCTGGCGGCGGAGGGGGGGCGGCGCTCCCTGGCTCTGACCTTTGACCGGAGCCCCGGCAAGGACGGGCGGCTGCTGAGCTCCGTGGAGGATCGGATTCGGCTGATCCAATCCCTCTACGGCATTCAGGCCGTGGAGGTGCTGCCCTTTACCCCGGAGTTCATGCATCTGCCCTGGGAGGCCTTTCTGGAGCTGCTGGTCCGGGACTATGGGGCGGTCCACCTGGTCTGCGGCTGGGATTACCGCTTCGGCTGGCGGGGCGAGGGCGACGCCAAGGCTCTGACGGGCTGGTGCGCGGCCCACGGACTGGGCTGCGACGTGATCCCGCCCCTGGTGATCGAGGGCGTCACCGTCTCCGCCACCCATCTGAAGGCTTTGATCGAGGCGGGGGATGTGGAGACCGCCGCCCGCTTCTACGGCCACTCCCACAGCCTCAGCGGCGTCGTGCAGCCGGGGCGGCACCTGGGCCACACCCTGGGCTTCCCCACGGCGAACATTTTACCGGCCCCCGAGCTGGTGCTGCCCAAGGACGGGGTCTACGCGGTGCGGTGCTCTGTGGAGCCAGCGGAAGTGGCGGGCAATGCCCGCCGCTGCGGGAAGACGATTCTCCTTGACGCGGAAGGTCGGAGCTTCATCGGCGTCTGCAACGTGGGGACCCGGCCCACCGTCGGGGGCCACCGGCGGACGGTGGAGACCTGGCTGGAGGGCTTTGAGGGGGACCTCTATGGCTGGCGGCTGACGGTGGATTTCTGCTGCCGCCTGCGGGACGAGCGGAAATTCGACAGCCTGGAGGCCCTGCGGGAGCAGGTGGAGCGGGACAAGGCCGCGGCCCTGGCCTACTTCTCCGCCCCGTAGGGAGGCATCCCCAGATGCCTCCGCCCCGCCTGTGACGAATGAATAATGAATAATGAATAGTGAATAATTGTGGTATTTTCCAATTCTGCGAATTGAAAAATGGAATTTGAATTATCGCATAATCTGATTGTATATACGCATATACGGAACGGCTCACGTGAAACATTCGTTTGCCGCACCTTGATTCTGCTCCTTGACATCCTGTTGCGAGAGGAAAAACAATGACTATGAAGCGCACAATCTGTATTGTTCTGATTCTGCTTCTGCTCTGCGGCTGTACGCCGGCGGCAGAGACTACTGCGAGCTCCACGGCTTCCGCGTCGGAGCTCACCGTACCCGCAAACGCCCAGACCGTGCCTGCGGCCACCGAGGCCGCCCTGGCGGGGCCTGAGGACCTGAACGCCGATTCCGTGCTTCTTTACCGCCAGGAGGACTTCAAGGCCCGGGAGGGAACGCTGTTCTCTCTGGAGGAGCTGCGCGCCGCTCCGGAGGAGGCCCTTCTGCCCCGGACACATATTTATGACGAGCGCTTCCCCGGCGACGGCGTCATGCTGCTGCGCCTGCTGGACTACTGCCTTGCCAACGGGTATGTCGGCTTCTCCGTGCCGGAGGGCACGGTCCCGCTGCCGGCGGGAGAACAGTTCAAGCTGCTGGAGTTCATGTACCGCATCGACGGCGGCAAGGTCAACGCCCTGACCAAGGACGGCGTGACGACCGTCTGGTACAAGTGCCGCGCAGACCGAAGCGACACCATGGAAAAGTTTTCCGAGGGCCTGGCCGCAGCCCGGCGAATCGCCGCCGAGGCGCCCCGGGGCGATGAATGGGAGACCGTTTCCTGGATCTTCTACTATCTGGGCGACCACGTTTCCTACGGCGACCGGGACACCTATTACCTCTATCACGGCTACCACCTTCACGACGCCCTGGTGGAGGGCAGCTGCGTCTGCAGCGGCTACAGCGACGCCATGTACTATCTCTGTAATCTCTGCGGCGTGGAGTGTCTGAGCGTATGGGGGCTCGCGACCAGTGATCTGATCCCCGGCGGCATCGACGGCCACGCCTGGAACTGCGCGCGGATCAACGACCTGTGGTACTGCTTCGATCCCACCGGCTTTGCGGTGTCTCCCCGCACCGTTTATCCCATCTTCTTCGGTATCCCCTCCTTTGCGCTGAGCATAATCGGCGGACACAGGCTCACCGGAGATTACGACAACAATGCCCTGATCCCCGCCTGCGAGAGCTCCTTCGACCCCGTGACGGTCTGGAACGGAACGCCGGAGGGCGCTCTGAAAAGCTGGCTCTGGTACGCCGCCCAGGCGGAGACCTTCCCGGCTAATCTGCTGCTCTGTTCGGGCCTTGGGAACGCGGAGACACAGTACGTCCTGCTGGAGGACGGGTCTGCCGCCACGGACCTGCCCTATGAGACCTTCTATGCCTGGACATTGCGGTTCATGTCCGAGGACTGCGCCGCACGCTTCATTCCTGCGATCTTCCGGCGGACCGAGGAGGGCGGGGTCAGCCTTCGTCTCCCTGCGCAATCGGACTTGAATCTGAATTCTCTCATCGTGGATTCTTTCACTGAAAACGCCGACGGTTCCCGGACTGCCGACCTCGGCGCCGCCTCCGCCGTCTTCACCGTCTCCCAAAACGACGACGGTCTGTACCGCATCGAAAGCATCGAACTGACCCCAAAGGAATAAAAAGGAGGAACCGACCATGACCAACCCATTTTTCCCCGAAATCCACGGCAAATTCGGCTTCGGCTGCATGCGGCTGCCGGAGCTGGGCGGCGAGATCGACCTGGAGCATTTCTCCAAAATGGTGGACTGCTTCCTGGAGGCCGGTCTGAACTACTTTGACACCGCCCACGTCTACCACGGGGGCAAGAGCGAGCCCGCCCTGAAGGCGGCCCTCACGTCCCGGCATCCCCGGGAGGCCTATCTGCTGGCGGACAAGCTCTCCGGCTCCACCTTTGAGACCGAGGCGGACATCCGCCCCCTCTTTGCCAGGCAGCTGGAGCTGCTGGGGGTGGAGTACCTGGATTTCTATCTGATGCACGCCCAGAATGCCCGGAACTTTGAGAAGTACAAGGCCTGCCGGGCCTACGAGACCGCCCTGGCCCTGAAGGCCGAGGGGAAGATCCGCCACGTGGGTCTCTCCTTCCACGACACCGCCGAGGTGCTGGACCGGATTCTCACGGAGTACCCCCAGATGGAGTTCGTGCAGATCCAGTTCAACTACCTGGACGACGGCGACCCCGCCGTGGACTCCCGCCGGGTCTACGAGACCTGCGTGAAGCACAACAAGCCCGTCGTCGTCATGGAGCCCATCAAGGGCGGCACCCTGGTGAAGCTGCCCGAGGAGGACAAGGCCCGCTACGCGGAGCTGGGCAAGTCCCCCGCCGAGATGGCCCTGCGCTACGCCGCCGGCTTCCCCCAGATGATCATGGTGCTCTCCGGCATGAGCGACCTGGACCAGGTCCGGGAGAACGTCAGCTTCATGGCCCCGGCCCTGCCCCTGAACGAAGCGGAGCTGGCGGCGGTGGAGGCCGTGCGGGACCACCTGCGGAGCATGAAGCTCATCGGCTGCACCGGCTGCCGCTACTGCGTGGACGGCTGCCCCATGGGCATTCTGATCCCCGATCTCTTCCACAGCCTGGACTTCCGCGCCGAGCGCCACGACTGGAACCAGGACCGCTACTACCGCACCGTACTCACCAAGGACCACGGCAAGGCCTCCGACTGCATCCAGTGCGGGGCCTGCGAGATGTCCTGCCCCCAGAATCTCCCCATCCGGGACTACCTGGCGCAGATCGCGGAGCGCTTCGAGCAGAACGATTAAGACAACTATGAAGCTGATTGATCCCACGCTGGAATATGACCGCCAGATTCAGGCCTACCGGGCCGAGTTTCTGGCCTGCGGCAGCTCCATGGACGGCTGCGGCCGCCTTCGCCGCTTCGAGGACAGTGCCGCGTGGATCGCGTATCTGCGCGCCGCACAGGACAGGACCTTTCTCTGCGTCCGGGAGGAGGATGACCGGCTGGTCGGTATGGTCCAGATCCGCCCCCGCCTGGAGAGCGAAGTGCTGGAGAAATATGCCGGCCACCTGGGCTATTCCGTGGCCCCCAGCCAGCGCTGCAGGGGCTATGGCACGGCCATCCTGGCCGCGGCTCTGGAAAAATGCCGCGGGATGGGGCTGGACCGGGTTCTGATCTCCTGCAAGCCCGACAACGAGGGCAGCCGCCGGATCATCCTGCGCAACGGCGGCGTCTATGAATCCACGGTCTACTGGCCGGAGCGGGACGTTTATCTGGAACGCTACTGGATTGAAATCCGTACAAATGAGAAAAGCATACACAATCAGGAGGAAACACACATGAAGGAATTGAAGCAAGGCTACTTTACCGGGGAGCGCGCCCTGTTTGGGGAGCACGACGTGAAGATCGTGGACTCCGTCTTTGATGATGGGGAGTCCCCCCTGAAGGAGTGCCACGATCTGGTGCTGCGGGGCGATCTGTTCCGCTGGAAGTACCCCTTGTGGTACTGCAAGAACGTGGACGTGGAGGGCTGCACCTGGTTTGAGATGGCCCGGGCCGGCGTCTGGTACACCGACAACATCCAGGTGAAAAACGCCGTGATCCAGGCCCCCAAGAACTTCCGCCGCTGCAATGGCGTGACGCTGGAGGACGTGGTGTTCACCAACCCCGCTGAAACCATCTGGTCCTGCAAGAACGTCAAAATGAAGAACGTCAGCGCCGCCGGGGCTCCCTACTTCTGCATGAACAGCGAGAATCTGGAGATCGACGGCCTGACCCTGGACGGCAACTACTCCTTCGACGGGGCCAAAAACGTGGTGATCCGCAATTCCCGGATGCTGACCAAGGACGCCTTCTGGAACACCGAGAACGTGACCGTCTACGATTCCTTCATCTCCGGGGAGTACCTGGGCTGGAACGCCAAAAACCTGACCCTGGTGAACTGCACTATCCAGAGCCTCCAGGGCATGAACTACATCGAGGGCCTGAAGCTGGTGAACTGCAAGCTGGTGAACACCACCCTGGCCTTTGAGTACGCCACCGTGGAGGCCGAGGTCAGCTCCAAGATCGACAGCGTGCTGAACCCCATCTCCGGCTCCATCAAGGCCCCCGCCATCGGGGAGCTGATTCTGGAGAAGGACTTCATCGACCCGGCGAAAACCGAAATCGACTGCCCCGAGATCGGGGGGACTTTTGAGCATCCCGAGTGGCGCAGATCAGTTGAAAATTGAACATGAACAAGTTTAACTTTGACAACCCGCCCTCCCGGCGGGGGTCCCTGTGCTATAAGTGGGACTGCAAGCCCGGGGAGCTGCCCATGTGGATCGCAGACATGGATTTTGAGACCGCCCCCTGCGTGCGGGAGGCTCTGCAAAGGCGGCTGGACCACGGCATCTTCGGCTACGACGACATGGGTCCCGCCTGGGCGGACGCCTATGTGGGCTGGTGGCGGGAGCGCCACGGCTTTGTCATGGAGCCGGAAAACCTGATTTTCTCCACCGGCGTGGTGGCCTCCATCTCCTCCCTGGTGCGGAAGCTCACCACCCCCAACGAGAACGTGCTGATCCAGACCCCGGTGTATAACATCTTCTTCAACTCCATCCTCAACAACGGCTGCCGGGTGCTGGAAAGCCCCC
>CAMOSU010000044.1 GCA_946625125.1 uncultured Clostridia bacterium | reverse complement strand
CTTCTCCCCGTCGGAACCGGGGGGTACGGATTCTTCGCTGCGCTCAGAATGACAAATACGGAAGGTTCACGCCGCAGGGACAGCACTGCTCTGCATAAGTTCCGGCAGCCAAATCAGAGATTTGGGCCGTCACTTATCTGCCGTCCGCGTTCCCCGCCTGCCCACGCCTGTAGGGGACGGGGGTACGGATTCTTCGCTGCGCTCAGAATGACAAATATGGGAGGTTCACGCCGTAGGGACGGCACTTTGCCGTCCGCGTTTCCCGCCCGCACTCCCCCATAGGGGCTGGGGTACGGATTCTTCGCTGCGCTCAGAATGACAAGGACGGGACGTTTCCGCCGTAGGGGCCGGCGTCCTCGACGGCCCGGAGGGATCAGAGAACGGCACGTTCGGGGCGTCGAGGACGCCGCCCCCTACGGAGGCAGCTCCACAAATCCGAATTTTTCCGGCAGATTGCCGGTGTTACATTTACTTGAACAGGAGAAACTACCATGGACAACATCAAGCTTGCCAATCTGCTCTTCCCCGACGTGACCCTCACCCCCGAGGACCTGGAAGAAAAATATCCTCCCAGGAATCTGCCGGAGGGAGCCCGGGTGACGCGCTTCGCCCCCTCCCCCACGGGCTATCTCCACATCGGCGGCCTCTTCGGCGCCCTCACCGACGTGCTGGTGGCCAAGGCCTCCAAGGGCGTCAGCTATCTGCGCATTGAGGACACCGACAAGAAGCGGGAGATCGACGACGGCGTTTCCGCCATCATCAAAGGCTTTGACGCCTTTGGCGTGGAGTTCACCGAGGGCGTCACCGGCTTCGGCACCGAGACCGGGGACTACGGCCCCTACACCCAGAGCCAGCGGGTTTTCATCTACCACGCCATAGCCAAGCGGCTGGTGGAGGAGGGCAAGGCCTATCCCTGCTTCTGCACGTCTGAGGAGCTCACCGCCCTCCGGGAGCAGCAGGAGACGGACGGGGCCGCCATCCGGGGCTACTTCGGCAAATACGCCAGGTGCCGGGATCTGAGCCTGGAGCAGATCGAAGCCAATCTCGCCGCCGGGAAGAGCTGGGTGCTGCGCTTCCGCTCCCAGGGGGACGAAAACAAACGCATCACCTTTGAAGACATGATCCGGGGCAGAATCGAAATGCCGGAGAATATCATCGACGAGGTGCTGCTGAAGTCCGACGGCGTCCCCACCTACCACTTCGCCCACGTCTGCGACGACCACTTTATGCGGACCACCCATGTGATCCGGGCCGAGGAGTGGATTTCCTCTGTCCCCAAGCACATCGCCATGTTCAAGGCCTGCGGCTTCAAGGTCCCCAAGTACGTCCACACTGCCCAGGTGATGAAGCTGGACGACGAGACCGGCGACAAGCGCAAGCTCTCCAAGCGGAAGGACCCGGAGGCCGCCGTCAGCTACTTTGTGGAGAAGGGCTTCCCCAGGGAGGCGGTCATTGAATATCTGCTGACCCTGCTGAACTCCAACTTTGAGGACTGGCGCCGGGCCAACCCCGCCGCCGACGCCATGGACTTCCCCTTCAATCTGAAAAAGATGGGGGCCTCCGGCTGCCTCTTTGATCTGACAAAGCTCACCGACGTCAGCAAGAACGTCATTTCCCGGATGAAGGCCCCGGACATCTATCAGCGGGTGGCCGCCTGGGCCAAGGACTACGCCCCGGACTTCTATGCGATTTTTACCGCCGACCCCGCCTTTTCCACCGCCATTCTGAACATCGACCGGGAGGTTCCCAAGCCCCGGAAGGACCTGGCCAAGTGGGACGAGGTTGAGGCCTATCTTTCCTATTTCTTTGCCGAGCCCGAGGCGGACCCGGCCCTGCTCCCGGAGCGGGTCAGCCATGAGGACGCCAGGGCCATCCTGGCCTGCTGCTGCGCCCACTACGAGCCCGCCGACGACAGAGACGCCTGGTTCGCCCGGATGAAGACCTGGTGCCCCGGCCTGGGCTTCTGCCCCGAGGTGAAGGAGTACAAGAAGAATCCCGAGGCCTACAAGGGGCATGTGGGGGACCTCTCCTCCGTGATCCGCCTGGCCGTAACGGGCCGCACCAACACCCCGGATCTCTGCACCATCATGCAGCTTTTGGGTCGGGAGAAGGTGGCCGCCCGCCTGAACCGCTTCGCGGAGAAGCTGTAAGCGTCCCGTTCCTGTCATTCCGAGCGCAGCGAGGAATCCGTACTCCCGTCCCTGTCATTCCGAGCGCAGCGAGGCATTGCGCCCTTCATGGGTGAATCCGTACCCCCTCTCGTCACCCTTGGGGAAAACCGTGACGGGAGGACGGGTCCTTCGACTCCGCTGCGCTCCGCTCAGGACGACAAACCGGAGCGCTTTCCCCTCTTGTCATTCCGAGCGCAGCGAGGAATCCGTACCCCCCTCTCGTCACCTTGGGGAAAACCGTGACGGGAGGACGGGTCCTTCGACTCCGCTGCGCTCCGCTCAGGACGACAAACCGGAGCGCTTTCCCCTCTTGTCATTCCGAGCGCAGCGAGGAATCCGTTCCCCCTCTCGTCACCCTTGGGGAAAACCGCAACGGGAGAACGGGTCCTTCGACTCCGCTGCGCTCCGCTCAGGACGACAAACCGGAACGCTTTCCCCTCTTGTCATTCCGAGCGCAGCGAGGAATCCGTTTGAACCCTTTCCCCACCCTGATCCCTGATCCCTAAAAACGAGGTGATCCCATGAAACTGATGATTCTCGACGGCAACTCCGTCATCAACCGGGCCTTTTACGGCGTTCGGCTGCTGAGCACCAAGGAGGGGCAGTACACCAACGCCATCTACGGCTTTCTGAACATTCTGGAAAAGGTGCGGGCGGAGGAAAGCCCCGAGGCCCTCTGCGTGGCCTTTGACCTCCACGGCCCCACCTTCCGCCATGAGATGTACGAGGGCTACAAGGCCACCCGCCACGGCATGCCCCTGGAGCTGGCCCAGCAGATGCCCGTCATGAAGGACGTGCTGCGGGCCATGAACATTCCCATCTACGCCTGCCAGGGCTGGGAGGCGGACGACGTCATCGGCACCGTGGCCAAGCGCTGCTCCGCCGGAGGCTGGGACTGCGTGGTGGTCACGGGAGACCGGGACAGCCTGCAGCTGGTGGACGAGCGCGTCACCGTGAAGCTGGTGGTCACCAAGGGGGGCCAGACCGGCTCCACCAACTATACCCCGGAGCTCTTCCGGGAGGAGTACGGCTTCGACCCCATCCATCTCATTGACCTGAAGGCCCTCATGGGGGACAGCTCCGACAACATCCCCGGCGTGGCCCACGTCGGCCCCAAGAAGGCCTCGGAGCTGCTGCTGAAATACGGCACTCTGGACGGGGTCTACGAAAACCTGAGCCCCCAGAACATGAAGGGCAAGCTCTTTGAGTATCTGCGAGACGGGCGGGAAAGCGCCTATCTTTCCTACGATCTGGCCACCATCCGCCTCAACGCTCCGGTGGACTTCCAGCCGGGGGACGCCCTGGTGACGGAGCCGGACAGGAAGGCGCTGTACGATCTGTTTTTGAAGCTGGAGTTCGTGAAGCTCATCGACAAATACCGCCTGCGCGGAGACGTTCCTGTAGCGGCGCACAGTGTGCGCCACGAGAACGAGTCCCCTGAAAAAACGGAATGGCGCACACTGTGCGCCGCTACAGCCACTCCTTCCTCCAAGGCCGAATTCGATGCCCTGCTCGACGGCTGGAAACAGGCCGAATACCTGGCCCTGGCCGCCTCCGACGATCTGGAGCTGCTGGCTCTGGACGACGGGACCCACCCCGCCCTGCTGACCCGGCAGGACCTGGGCATGAACTATGACTTCGCCCTGACGGCCCTGTTCTCCGGGGATTTAAAGCTGGCGGTCCACGGCTCCAAGGAGCTGCTGCGCCGGCTTTTGGAGCGCTGTCTGCCCACGGAGGGCGTCGGCTTCGACGCCGAGGTGGCGGCCTATCTCCTGGACTCCGCCCGGGGCAGGTATGAGCTGCCAAGCCTGGCTTTGCAGTACTGCCAGATCCAACTGCCTGACCGGAAGGATCTGACAGCCCAGGGCTTGACGGAGGCCGATGCCCTGCGGACCCTGCTGCCCGCCCAGGCTGCCGCTGTGCGGGCTTTGATTGAGCCCCTGTCCCTGGGTCTGAAGGAGCAGGGCCTGGAAACGCTCTACTATGAAATGGACCTGCCCCTCTGCGCCGTGCTGGCCCGGATGGAGGTGGAGGGGGTGCGGGTGGACGCCGAAGCCCTCCACGCCTTTGACGAGATGCTGAAAACCCGCATTGAGGCGGCCCGGGCCGACATCTACCGCTATGCCGGGGGAGAGTTTAACGTCAATTCCCCCAAGCAGCTTGGGGAAGTGCTCTTTGACCGCCTGGGACTCCCCGCCGGGAAGAAGCGCTCCACCAGCGTGGACGTGCTGGAAAAGCTCAAGGACAAGCACCCCATTATCGGACGCATTATGGAATACCGGACCCTCACCAAGCTCCAGGCCACCTACGCCGAGGGTCTTTTGAAGGTCATCGGCCCCGACGGACGGGTGCGGACCACCTTCCAGAACACCGTCACCGCCACAGGCCGTCTCTCCTCCACGGAGCCCAACCTGCAAAACATCCCGGTCCGCACGGACCTGGGGGCGGAGATCCGGAAGATGTTCGTCCCGGAGCCCGGCTGGGTCTTCGTGGACGCGGACTACAGCCAGATCGAGCTGCGGGTCCTGGCCCACATGGCGGGGGACGAGGCCATGCAGGCCGCCTTCAATTCCGGGGAGGACGTGCACAGGGTCACAGCCTCCCAGGTCTTCGGGGTGCCTCTGGAGGAGGTGACGCCCCAGCTCCGGCGCAGCGCCAAGGCCGTCAACTTTGGCATCGTCTACGGCATCTCGGAGTTTTCCCTGGCGGAGGACATCGGCGTCAGCCGGGCCGAGGCCAAGGACTATATTGAAAGCTATCTGAACAAATACCACGGGGTCCGGGACTTCATGGGGGCCGTGGTGGAGCAGGGAACCAAGGAGGGCTATGTAGCCACCCTCTACGGGCGGCGGCGCTATCTTCCCGAGCTGAAGGACGGCAAGTACACGGTTCGGGAGGCCGCCAAGCGCATGGCCATGAACTCCCCCATTCAAGGCACCGCGGCGGACATCATCAAAATCGCCATGCTGCGGGTGCAGCGGGCCTTGGAGGCAGCCGGTCTGAAGGCCCGTCTGGTGCTCCAGGTCCACGACGAGCTCATTGTGGAATGCCCCGAGGCGGAGGCGGAAGCCGTGGCCGCCCTGGTAACCCGGGAGATGGAGAGCGCCGCCCGGCTGGCCGTCCCCCTGACCGCCGAGGCCAAGACGGGACGAAGCTGGTACGAGGCAAAGTAAATCGTTCCAATTCTGTCATTCCCAGCGCAGCGAGGCATCCGTTCTCCCCGTCCCTGTCATTCCCAGCGCAGTGATGCATTGCGCCCTTCATGGGTGAATCCGTACTCCCCTCTCGTCACCTTGTGGAAAACCGCGACGGGAGAACGGGTCCTTCGACTCCGCTGCGCTCCGCTCAGGACGACAAACCGGAGCGCTTTCCCCTTCTGTCATTCCGAGCGCAGCGAGGAATCCGTGCCCCGTCTCTGTCATTCCGAGCGCAGCGAGGAATCCGTACTCCCCTCTCGTTACCTTGGGGAAACCCGCGACGGAAAAACGGGTCCTTCGACTCCGCTGCGCTCCGCTCAGGACGACAAACCGGAGCGCTTTCCCCTCTTGTCATTCCGAGCGTAGCGAGGAATCCGTACTCCCCGTCCCTGTCATTCCCAGCGCAGTGAGGCATTGCGCCCTTCATGGGTGAATCCGTTCCCCCTCTCGTCACCTTGGGGAAAACCGTGACGGGAGGACGGGTCCTTCGACTCCGCTGCGCTCCGCTCAGGACGACAAACCGGAGCGCTTTCCCCTCTTGTCATTCCGAGCATCGCGAGGAATCCGTGCTCCCGTCCCTGTCATTCCGAGCATCGCGAGGAATCCGTTCCCCCGTCCCTGTCATTCCGAGCATCGCGAGGAATCCGTTCCCCCGTCCCTGTCATTCCGAGCATCGCGAGGCATTGCGCCCTTCATGGGTGAATCCGTACCCCCGTCTCTGTCTGAAAGGAGCTGCGTAATGGAAAAGCACTTCTTCGTCTATATTCTTGCCAATCAAACCAACGTAGCGACCTATATCGGCGTGACTTCCAATCTGCCCGCCCGGATCTATGAACACAAACAGCATTTGGACCCCAACAGCTTCACCGCAAAATACAACATCACAAAACTGGTGTACTATGAGGACGCGGGGCGGGAGCCTCTCATGGCCTTTGAGCGGGATAAACAGCTCAAGGGCTGGCGGCGCTCCAAAAAGAACGCCTTGATCGAAGCTATGAATCCAACCTGGACTGATTTATACGAAACCCTGTTTTGAAGCCGAACGCAGGAGAACGGGTCCTTCGACTCCGCTGCGCTCCGCTCAGGACGACAAACCGGAACGCCTTCCCCTTCTGTCATTCCGAGCGCAGCGAGGAATCCGTTCCCCCCGTCTCTGTCATTCCGAGCATCGCGAGGAATCCGTACTCCCCTCTCGTCACCCTTGGGGAAAACCGTGACGGAAAAACGGGTCCTTCGACTCCGCTGCGCTCCGCTCAGGACGACAAACTTGGGAGGTATCTGTCATTGAACAAGCCACGCATTACAAGCATGGAATCAACCCACATTCCCCAGATCGCCGCCCTGGAGCTGGCTTACTTTTCCGCGCCCTGGGACGAGGCCTCCATCCGGGGCGAGCTGGACAATCCCCTTTCTCTGTGGCTGACGGCTGTGGACCAGGGCGGCGCCGTTCTGGGCTACGTGGGCTCCCAGAGCTGCTTCGAGGACGCGGACATTCTCAACGTCTGCGTCCGTCCCGAGGCCAGAAGGCGGGGCATCGCCCAGGCCCTGATGATAGAATTGGAGCGCCGATTGCTCCCAAGGGGCGCTGAGCGGATCACCCTGGAGGTCCGGGCGTCCAACGCTCCGGCCATCCGCCTCTATGAAAAGCTGGGCTATCTCCAGGTTGGAACCCGCAGGGGATATTACGAAAAGCCAAGAGAGGACGCGCTGATCCTGCAAAAACAATTGCCAAAGGACAGTTGACAGGGGACAGATCTTTCAAATCATCCCGCGGCGATCCCTAAATTGTCAATTGTCAACCGTCATCTGTCATCTATCAAAGGACGTAACAAGTATGAACATCTTAGCTATCGAGTCCTCCTGCGACGAGACCGCCGTGGCGGTGGTGCGGGACGGGCGGAGGGTTCTGTCCGACTGCATCTCCTCCCAGGTGGACATCCACAAAATCTACGGCGGGGTGGTGCCGGAAATCGCCTCCCGAAAGCACATCGAGGCCATCTATCCCCTGGCGGATCAGGCCATTGCCGAGGCCGGGGTCAGCCGGGGGGACATCGACGCCGTGGCCGTCACCTACGCCCCGGGGCTCATCGGGGCGGTGCTGGTGGGGGTGAACTTCGCCAAGGCCGCGGCCTTCGCCCTGGATAAGCCTCTGATCCCGGTGCATCACATCCGGGGCCACATTGCCGCCAACTACATCACCCATCCCGAGCTGGAGCCTCCCTTCCTCTGCCTGGTGGTCTCCGGGGGCCACACCATGCTGGTGGACGTGGCCGACTACACGGACATGCGCATCCTGGGGGGAACCAGGGACGACGCCGCGGGGGAATGCTTTGACAAAATCGCCCGGGTGCTGGGAATGCCCTACCCCGGCGGCGCGGCTCTGGACCGGATGAGCCAGGGGGCCGACGCCGACAAATACCCTCTGCCCCGGGCCAAGGTGGAGGGCAACCCCCTGGATCTGTCCTTCTCCGGTCTGAAAACAGCCGCCATCAATCTGATCCACAACGCGAATCAGAAGGGGGAGACCATTGACGTCCCCGCCCTCTGCGCCTCCGTTTCCCAGGCCGTCAGCAGCGCCCTGGTGAGCCGGGCGGAGCTGGCCCTGGCCCAGACCGGGCGCAAGACCCTGGCGGTGGCGGGAGGCGTGGCGTCCAACTCCCGGATTCGGGGGGAAGTGACGGCCTTGGCAAAGCGGCTGGGGATAAGGCTCTGCCTGCCGGAGCTGCGCTACTGCGGCGACAACGCCGCCATGATCGGCGCCCAGGGCTATTACGAATATCTGGCGGGCCACACCGCGGACATGACCCTCAACGCCTACGCCACCAAGTCTCTGGTGGGGGAAACGCTGTAAGCCAGCCCCGCCGTACCCCGCCCGCGCCAGCCTGTAGGGACGGCACTTTGCCGTCCGCCGTTTCCCGCACGCGCCCGCTTGTAGGGACGGCACTTTGCCGTCCGCCGTCCCCCCGCCTGCGCCCGCTTGTAGGGACGGCACTCTGCCGTCCGCCGTCCCTCGCCTGGGCGAATTGAGAATTGAAAATTGAAAATGGAGAATTTCGGTGTTTTCAAATTGCCATTTGAAAACATTGGAAATGGGGACGGGGGATGCGGATTCTTCGCTGCGCTCAGAATGACAGGATCGGGACGTTTCTGCCGTACCCCGCCGTAGGGGGCGGCGTCCCCGACGCCCCGCGCCTTCGATGCGGCACCGCCTGTAGGGACGGCTCTCAGCCGTCCGCGTTCCCCGCCGATGCCCGCCCGTAGCGGCGGCCATTGGCCGCCACCGTACCCCGCCCGGGGGAATTGAGAATTGAGAATTGAGAATTGAGAATTGAGAATTATGGTGTTTTCAAATTGCCATTTGAAAACATTGGAAAAGGGACGGGGGATGCGGATTCTTCGCTGCGCTCAGAATGACAAGGACGGGACGTTTCCGCCGTAGGGGCGCACAGTGTGCGCCCGCCCATCGGTTCCGCCTGCGCCCGCTTGTAGGGACGGCTCTCAGCCGTCCGCCGTTTCCCGCCTGCCCCCGCCCACAGGGGACGGGGGTACGGATTCTTCGCTGCGCTCAGAATGACAGGATCGGGACGTTCCTCTTGTCCTGCCTCCTGCGGAGGCGTGGACGGCCGCGCTTTTCCAGCTTCTCTTTGAAAAAATGAAAAAACCGGGGGAAATTCGGATTTTCCGAAATTCCCCCGGTTTTTCGACGGCGTTCGATGGATTATGTTAACAGTTTGTGTTATGTTGTCCCTGTGGTGCAGAGCGTTCCGCAGCCTTCCCTGGGAGCCTTCCGTTTTGCAAATGTCACCGCAAAAGGTCTCCTCGCTTCATTTTTCTTCCTTCATCCTTTTCAGGCGCACCACCACCGCTGTCCGATCATCGGCGGTGTCCCCCTGGCCCAGCGTGATCAGGCAGGAGGCCAGATCCCGCACCGAGCCCTGGACAAACTCTGTCAGCCGCTGCTCCGTCTCCTCTCCAAAGGCGCCGTCGCTGACCATCACCAGGGTCTCTCCCTCTCTGAGGGACAGCTCATACTGCCCCGGAACGCCGCTTTTGGCCGCGTCCAAGCCCGGGGGCGGGGTGGCTGTCCCTATTTTTTCTACCCCGGTTCCCCGGCGCAGATAGGAGGGCGCGGCCCCCCACTTGTACAGGGTCCCGGCCCCGGTGCTCAGGTCCAGCCGCAGCAGGTCCAGGGTGGCAAAGGCCGTGTCCTTCCGCAGCAGATAGAAGCCGTTGAGCAATCCCAGCACGGTGTCCGGCTCCAGCCCCGTCTCCAGAAAGGCTGTCAGCAGCCGGGCCGCCCGATCGCTCTCTCCCCGGGCGGGGGCTCCGCTGCCCATGCCGTCGCAGAGCAGGACGTAGTAGTGGCCGAAGGGGTCCCGGCAGGCGGCGCCCCGGTCCCCGGAGACCCGGCTTCCCTCCCGGCAGGCGCTGCCCACCGCCAGCTCCGGGGTGAAGCAGAGCTCCGGCCGGGGCCGGGGTTTGGACTGAATCTCCAGCAGCCGCTCCAGGGCCAGATATTGCCCCGCCGCCACCCGGCGGACCTCCCGGCGGCGATGCTCCTCCCGCCGCCGGGCCAGCAGGGCGTCCATGGACTGATTCACCGCCGTGAGAAAGCCCGCTGTGTGGCAGCAGCGGGAGATGAAGCGCTCCGGCAGGTCCTCCCGCTCCGCCGCTCCCCGCTGCATCATGGCCTCCCCGGCGGCGCAGAGGTCCCGGTAGGTGTCCTCGGCGTTCTGCTCCCAGCACAGGCTGTAGCGGACGCAGCAGCGGCAGACCCGCTCCGCGGCAAAGTCATAGACCTCCGCCAATTGGGGCGGCTGCACCGCCGGGTCCTCCCGGGCCAGGACTCCGTGCATGGTCCGCAGGGCCTTTTCCACCCCCCGCTGGGGGGGGAGGGCCGGGGCCTGTCCCGGGTGAAGGGCGCTCTCCGCCCCGGGCAGGGGCAGCCGGATCAGCAGGGGCAGCAGCAGAGCTCCCCCCAGGGCCGCCGTGCGCCCCAGAGGCAGGCCACCCGTCCCCAGACTCAGAAGCAGCAGCGCCCCCGCCCCCAGGCGGGCCTCCGCCGCGCCTCCCGCCGCCCGGTCATACAGGGGCGGCAGTCCGGCGGCAAGCCCCGTCCCCAAAAGCAGCCGCAGCAGGGGCCGGAGGCCCAGGCCGGTATCCAGCAGAAACAGTCCCCCCACCGCCAGACAGAGGCAAAGCGCCAGCAGAGAGCGGGAAACCGGGGTGCGCCGAAAGATCAGCGTCCCGGCAAAGCAGCTCAGACTCAGAGCCAGGGGCTCCAGGGCCGCCTCCCAGCCCCAGAACAGCAGGTAGCCCCCCATGGCTCCCAGCAGGGCCGCCCCGCCCCGGAGACCGAAGCCGCAGCACAGCACCAGGCAGGCGCCCAGGGGCAGAGGTCCCCCCAGCAGAGGCAGCCCCGCCAGCAGCAGACCGGCCCCGGCAAAGCCCAGGGCCTCCAGACCCAGCCGTCCCCCCGGGGCGGCGGCCAGGCGTCCGAGCCCCGCCAATCCCAGCTCCCAGCCCCGCCGAAGGGCGGTTTTTTCTTTCAGCAACGTGCCATTCATGCTGTCATCCCCGCTTTCCTTTGGGCCTATCTTAGCAGTCCCGCCGGGAAAAAGCTGTCGGGAAAGGCCGGGAAAAAAATAATAGTTGCAGCCCATTCCCGGATGGGGTATAATGGGGAAAACAAGTCGGCGGATTGGGATTGGGCCATCCATAGGGGCCGGCCCCACAAATCGGGATTTGTGGAGCTCTCCGCAAATCCCAATCTGCCCCACAAAGGAGAAGCGCAATGGACTTCAAACTTCACGCACCCTATCAGCCCACCGGCGATCAGCCGGAGGCCATCGAGGCCCTGACCCGGGGCATTCAGATGGGACTGGACGAGCAGGTGCTGCTGGGAGTCACCGGCTCCGGCAAAACCTTCACCATGGCCAACGTCATCGCCAGGCTCAACCGGCCCACCCTGGTGCTGGCCCACAACAAGACCCTGGCCGCCCAGCTCTGCTCCGAGTTCCGGGAGTTCTTTCCCGAGAACGCGGTGGAGTACTTTATCTCCTACTACGACTACTACCAGCCCGAGGCCTACATCGCCCACACGGACACCTACATCGAAAAGGACTCCTCCATCAACGACGAAATCGAGCGCCTGCGCCACAGCGCCACCTCCTCCCTCTTTGAGCGGCGGGACGTGATTGTGGTGGCCTCCGTCTCCTGCATCTACGGTCTGGGGGACCCCATCGACTACAAGAACATGGTGATCTCCCTCCGCACCGGCATGGAATACCCCCAGGAGGAGCTGATGAAAAAGCTCATCTCCATCCGCTATGAGCGCAACGACGTGGAGTTCGCCCGGAACAACTTCCGGGTCCGGGGGGATACGGTGGAGATCTACCCCGCCTACTGGGCGGGGCGGGCCATCCGGGTGGAGTTCTTCGGGGACGAGGTGGACCGGATCAGCGAGATCAACGCCGTCACCGGCATTCCCGAGCGCTTTGTCTCCCACGTCGCCATCTACCCCGCCTCCCACTACGTCACCACCAAGGAGAAAATGGACCGGGCTCTGGTGGAGATCCGCCGGGAGATGGAGGAGCGGGAGGCCTGGTTCAAGGCCAACGACAAGCTCCTGGAGGCCCAGCGCATCCGCCAGCGCACGGAATACGACATGGAAATGATGCAGGAGATCGGCTTCTGCACCGGCATTGAGAACTATTCCCGGGTGATTTCCGGCCGGGCGCCCGGGACGCCTCCCATGACCCTGCTGGACTATTTCCCCGAGGATTATCTGCTCTTTGTGGACGAGAGCCACGCCACGCTGCCCCAGGTCCGGGCCATGTACAACGGCGACCGGAGCCGGAAGGAGAGCCTGGTGAACTACGGCTTCCGTCTGCCCTCCGCCTTTGACAACCGGCCCCTGACCTTCCCGGAGTTCCAGAGCAAGCAGCGTCAGACCGTCTACGTCTCCGCCACCCCCGCCCCCTACGAGACGGAGCGGGCCGGGCAGATCGTGGAGCAGGTGATCCGGCCCACGGGCCTGCTGGACCCGGAGGTGGAGGTCCGGCCCATCGACGGCCAGGTGGACGATCTCATGGAGGAAATCGCCAGGGTCACGGCCCGGGAGGAGCGGGTGCTGGTCACCACCCTCACCAAGAAAATGGCGGAGGATCTCACCACCTTCCTGCAAAAAAGCGGCATCCGGGTCCGCTATATGCACTCGGACATCAACGCCATGGAGCGCATGGAGATCATTCGGGACCTGCGCATGGCAAAATTCGACGTGCTGGTGGGCATCAACCTGCTGCGGGAGGGCCTGGATCTGCCGGAGGTCTCTCTGGTGGCCATTCTGGACGCGGACAAGGAGGGCTTTCTCCGCTCCCCCACCTCCCTGGTCCAGACCATCGGCCGGGCCGCCCGGAACGCCGGGGGCAAGGTCATCCTCTACGGCGACAGCGTCACCCCCGCCATGGACTACGCCATCCGGGAAACCAAGCGCCGCCGGGCCATACAGCAGGCCTACAACGAAGCCCACGGCATCGTCCCCAGGACCATTCACAAGGACGTCCATGAGCTCATTGAAATCACCCGCCAGGACGCCGAGGCCTACGGCAAGGGGGGCATGAAGCTCACCAAGGAGGAGCGGGAGCGGGAAATCGCCCGCCTGGAGAAGCAGATGCGCAAGGCCGCCCAGATGATGGAATTCGAGTTCGCCGCCGTGCTGCGGGATCAGATCATCCAGCTTCGAGGCGGATGAAGCACGGCTTCGCCGCAAGGCGATACTTCATCCAAAAAGGAGTGTCCTATGAATCTCCATACGCTGATCGAAGCGTACCGGCCCTGCAACGAGGCCGAGGCCCGGGACCGGGAGCTGATGCTCTACGCCCTGGCCCACTTTCCCGATCTGCTGAGTCGGGAAAATCCCGTCTGCCACTTCACCGCCTCCAACTGGATCACCAACCAAAGCCGGGACCGGATCCTTCTGGTGCGCCACAACATCTACAAGCACTGGGCCTGGACCGGAGGCCACGCCGACGGGGACCCCGATCTCCGGGCCGTGGCTCTGCGGGAGGCGAAGGAGGAGACGGGCCTGGAGACCCTGCGCCCCCTGTTTGACGGCGTGTTCTCTCTTCAGGTTCTGGACGTGGATCACCACCTCAAGCGGGGCCGCTACGTGGCCTCCCATCTGCACCTGGATTGCTGCTTTCTCTGGGAGGCGGACGAAGGCGCCCCCCTCCGGGCGAAGGACGGGGAAAACACCGGGGTAAAGTGGGTCCCCGTGGACGAGGTTCTGGCAGTCTGCAATGAGCCGGTTATGGATCTCGTCTATTCCAAGCTGAACGAGAAGCTGAGGCTTTGCCGCAAATAAGTGGAAATCATCCAAACCTCCGTCCCCATTTTCCAATGTTTTCAACGGGCGGGCGCAGGCAGGAAACGGCGGACGGCTGAGAGCCGTCCCTACGGGCGGGCGCCGCATCGAACGTGCGGGGCGTCGAGGACGCCGCCCCCTACGGCGGGGTACGGCGGAGACGTCCCGATCCTGTCATTCTGAGCGCAGCGAAGAATCCGTACCCCCGTCCCCTACAGGCAGGCGCAGGCGGGAAACGGCGGACGGCTGAGAGCCGTCCCTACAGGCGGGCATCGGCGGGGAACGCGGACGGCTGAGAGCCGTCCCTACAGGCGGGCGGAGCCGTTTCGATTTTGTCATTCTGAGCGCAGCGAAGAATCCGTACCCCCGTCCCCCATTTTCCAATGTTTTCAAATGGCAATTTGAAAACACCGCAATTTTCCATTTTCCATTTTCAATTTTCAATTCCCCCGGGCGGGAAACGGCGGACGGCTGAGAGCCGTCCCTACAGGCGGGCATCGGCAGGGAACGCGGACGGCAGAGTGCCGTCCCTACGGGCGGGCGGAGCCGTTTCGATTTTGTCATTCTGAGCGCAGCGAAGAATCCGTAACCCCGTCCCCTACAGGCGGGGGCAGGCGGGGAACGCGGACGGCAGAGTGCCGTCCCTACAGGCGGCGCTGCATCGAACGTGCGGGGCGTCGAGGACGCCGCCCCCTACGGCGGAAACGTCCCGTCCTTGTCATTCTGAGAGCGGCGAGGCATTGCGCCCTCCCTGGGTGAATCCCTTCATTCTTTCCGTGTATCACGAAGAAGGGGACGGATTTCTCAGTCGCAAGCTCCTTCGAAATGACAATTCGAAATGACAATTCGGAATGACAAGATGAAAGCGAAACGCAATACTACGGGGCGGGGGCTCCGGCCCGCAGGCCCTCCGGGGACAGGACGGCGCTGACCGCGCCCTGCAAAATCAACTCGGCGGCGGGGTCCAGGAGATTGGTCTGAATCAGCCGCCGCAGCGCCCGGGCGCCCGAGGGGTCCCGGGCGCTTTGCTTTGCCAGCCAAGCGGAAAAGCCCGGGTCCGGCTCCACCCGCAGTCCCGCCGCCCGGGTCCGTTCCAGGGCCTCCTTCAGACGCAGGGCGGCGATTTCCTCCAGGGCGGACTCTGACAGGGGCCGGAAGCGCACCACCGCGTCCATGCGTCCCAGCAGCTCCGGGGAAAAGGCCGCGCTGACCCGGTCCCGGGCCTCCCGCTCCCCGCCAGGGCTCTCCCCGGCGAAGCCCGCCCTTGCCTTCGCTCCCAGGGTCCCGGCGTTGGTGGTCATCACCAGCAGGGCGTTGCGGAAGTCCGCCGTGCGGCCCAGGC
>CAMOSU010000043.1 GCA_946625125.1 uncultured Clostridia bacterium | reverse complement strand
GGCGCTCTACCGGATGAGCTACACCCGCGAATGGTGCCTCAGGCCAGAGTTGAACTGGCGACACGCGGATTTTCAGTCCGCTGCTCTACCTACTGAGCTACCGAGGCGGATAAAAGAGCCAAGCCAAAAGGCTTGGCTCTCAAGTGGCGACCCGGAACAGACTCGAACTGTCGACCTCCAGCGTGACAGGCTGGCGTGCTAACCGACTGCACCACCGGGCCAGATATATGGTGGAAAGTACAGGGCTCGAACCTGTGACCCCTTGCTTGTAAGGCAAGTGCTCTCCCAGCTGAGCTAACCTTCCGTACTTTCGCCGCCGTTTTGTCCGGCGACGTTGATGATTATACACACAAGGGGGCGATTTGTCAAGAACTTTTTTCAATTTTTTTGAAATTGCGAAAGATTATTTATTTTGAAAATAATGCTTGCATTTTTGGAAAACTGTGCTATAATAATTCGGCCTGAGAATGGAGTGGTCCTCTGGCACGGCCGGCGCGGGAGCGCAGCGGCATTCCTGTGTGCCATGAACACCCAAATATAAAGGAGGACAAAGATCATGGATCTTATGAAGGCGCTTACCAGCCAGTACATGAAGGAAGAGCTGCCCGTGGTTCGGGTGGGCGACACCGTTCGTGTGCACGTCAAAATCAAGGAAGGCTCCCGTGAGAGAGTCCAGGTTTTCGAGGGTACCGTCATTGCCAAGAAGCACGGCGGCATCGAGGAGAGCTTCACCGTCCGCCGCCTGAGCTACGGCGTGGGCTGCGAGAAGGTGTTCCCCGTTCATGCTCCCAACATTGTCAAGGTCGAGACCGTCCGCCGCGGCAAGGTTCGCAGAGCCAAGCTGTACTATCTGCGGGACCGTCTGGGCAAGGCTGCCAAGGTCAAGGAGCGCGTGTAATCCCCGAAGCAACGAAGGGGACGGTTTTGTGTGTGCTGCGCACAGGACCGTCCCCTTCGTTTTGTTAATTTTCGGTAAATACTTTCCCCCGGACCGGGCAATCTATTTGACAAAGGGTGGGTGGATGGTGTATAGTATAGGATGACATTTTGGACGCTTGCGCCCATAGAAGATTCTGAAGCAGCTCCAAGCGCCGCGGCCCAGCCGCCATGGAGGACGATAGAATGAACAAAGAGCAAAGCATCAAACGCAAAAAAGCCCCGGACCCCCGGCAGCGCACCCTGACAGGGAGCGTGGTCCATGTGCTGTGGCGGATTCTCGCCGCCCTGCTGGCGGTGAGCGTGTTTCTGGGGATTGCCGGAGGCGTGGCCGCCGTCCGGGTCTACCAGCAGGGAAAGACCTATATCGAGGAGGACATCATACCCATCGCCCACTATGATCTGGACGGGGTTCGGCTGAACCAATCCTCCTTCATCCTGGCCAAGAACCCCGCCACCGGGGAGTTCGAGGAGATTCGCCAGCTTCTGGCCATTGAGAACCGCATCTGGGTGAATTACGAGGAGATTCCCCAGGATATGATCAACGCCACCGTGGCCATTGAGGACAAGCGCTTCTGGGAGCACGACGGCGTGGACTGGATGCGGACCCTGGCAGCCTCCGCCAACATGTTCATCGGCGGCTCCACCTACGGCGGCTCCACCCTGACCCAGCAGCTCATCAAGAACCTCACCGGGGAAAAGGACGTCACCGTGCGCCGGAAGCTCATGGAGATCTTCAAGGCCCTGGACTTTGAGGAGCACTACACCAAGGAAGAGATTATCACCTGGTATCTCAACACCATCTATCTGGGGGAGGGGGCCTACGGCGTCAAGAGCGCGGCCCACGTCTACTTCGGCAAGGAGCTGGAGGAGCTGACCCCCAAGGAGTGCGCCTGCATCATCGGCATCACCAACAACCCCTCCCGCTACGATCCCTATATCTACCCCGAGAACAACGAATACCGGACCCAGACCATCCTGCAGCAGATGTTTGAGCAGGGCTATATCCAGGACCGGGAGAGCTATGAGCAGATCAGCGATCAGGAGCTGGAGTTCAAGAGCCTCTCCAGCGGCGACCAGAAATTTGTCTGCGCCGAATGCGGCTACGAGGGGGTCATCAGCAAGTACAAGGCCGACGGGGACTGGTTCACCTGCCCCAAGTGCGGCCACCAGAATCAGTTTGACGTGGAGAAGAAGGACTACTACTCCTACTTCGAGGACACCGTGATCCGGGACGTGAGCAACGACCTGGCAAATCTGAAGGGCATCACCTACGAGGCGGCCAACCAGATGGTCACCACCGGCGGCTTCCGCATTTACTCCACCCTGGACCTGGAGGCCCAGGCCAAGGTGGATGAGGTTTACGGAGACGTGGAGAACGTGCCCAAGACCTACTCCTCCCAGCAGATGCAGTCCGCCATTGTGGTCATTGACAACGAAAGCGGCGACATCGTGGCCATGGCCGGCGGCGTGGGGGAGAAGGAGGGCAATCTCACCTGGAACCGGGCCACCCTCAGCAAGCTCTCTCCCGGCTCCTCCATCAAGCCTCTGACGGTCTACGGCCCCGGCGTGGCCCTGGGGATCATCACCCCCGGCTCCGCCTATGAGGACTCCCCCTATATGCAGCTCAACGGCAGAGACTGGCCCCAGAACGACAGCCGCTCCTACAGCGGATGGATGCTGGTGAACAACGGCGTGGCCCAGTCCCTGAACACCATCGCCGTGAAGGTCCTGGCGGACGTGACCCCGGAGGCCGCCTTCCGCTTTGCCAAGGAGCAGCTTGGCCTCACCAGCCTGGTGGAGTCCGAGGAGATCAACGGCAGAAACTTTTCCGATATGGATCTGGCCCCCCTGGGCATGGGCCAGTTGACCCACGGCCTCACCGTCCGGGAAATGGCCACCGCCTATGCCACCTATCCCAACGGCGGCGTCTACCGGAAGGCCCGGACCTATACCCGGGTGGAGGACGCCGAGGGCAATCTCATCATCGACAATACCCAGCAGACCCACGAGGCCATGAACAGTCACGCCGCCTGGTATATGGTCTATATGCTGCGCTACGCCTGTCTCTACGGCACCGGCACCAACGCCAACTTCAACGGCGTCCCCGTGGCGGGGAAGACCGGCACCACCACCAGCAACCGGGACCGTTGGTTCTCCGGCTTTACCCCCCGCTACACCGCCTCGGTCTGGTGCGGCTTCGACGACCCGGAGGAGGTGCGCCTGGTGGTGAATCTCAATCCCTCGGTGATCATGTGGAAGTCCGTCATGTCCAAGCTCATGGAGGGCATGAGCCAGGAGGAGATCGGAGACTTTGTGCAGCCCGACGACGAGCGCTTTGTCACGGTGCAGGTTTGCAGCCAGACCGGTCTGCTGGCCGGACCCAAGTGTACCGGACGGGCCATCAGCCTCTTTGCCTCCGACGTTCCCTCCCAGACCTGCGACTCCCATCTGGAGTTCGCCATCCAGCTCTGCTACCCCAACGGACGGGAGGGCAGGAGCTACTGCGCCAACAACGACTGCATCGCCTACAACAAGATTGTCACCAGTCCCGAATTCCTGGAGCTGGCGGAGAAGGTGCCGGAGCTGAAGCGCTTTGTGGAGAACGCCGTCGAAAACAAGACCATCTATATGCTCAAGGACAAGGACAACGACAACCCAGTGCTGGAGGACGCCCTGGAGGCCAACAAGATCGAGGTCTGTGAGTTCCACACCCATGAGCTGCTGGTGGAGCTGCAAAGAGCGGTTCTGGAGGCCATGGCCTCTCTGGAGCCTGAACCGGAACCGGAGACTGAGCCGGAGCCTGAGCCGGAGCCCCAGCCGGAGCCCCAGCCGGACCCCCTGCCGGACCCCGTACCGGACCCGGCGGGCTGAAGCAATTGACGTTTGACGCCCCGCGTCAACAGCAAACAACGGAGAATCAAGCATGTGGATATCGGATCAATGGAAAGAATATGAGGTGCTGGACGCCTCTGAGGGAGAGAAGCTGGAGCGCTGGGGAGACTATATCCTGGTGCGCCCGGACCCCCAGGTGATCTGGAGCACCCCCAAGACAGACCCCCGCTGGCGGCGCTACGACGCCCGCTACGCCCGGTCCAACACCGGCGGCGGACACTGGGAGCGGCATAAGCTGCCGGAGCAGTGGACCCTGCACTATCGGGAGCTGAGCTTCCTCATCAAGCCCATGAATTTCAAGCACACCGGGGTGTTCCCGGAGCAGGCGGTGAACTGGGACTTCATCACCGACACCGTCCGGGGCGCCGGGCGGCCTGTGAACGTGCTGAACCTCTTTGCCTATACCGGCGGGGCCACCCTGGCCGCCGCCGCGGGGGGCGCCTCCGTCTGCCATGTGGACGCCGCCAAGGGCATGGTCCAGATGGCCCGGGACAACGCCCGGGCCTCGGGCCTGGAAAACGCCCCCATCCGCTGGATTGTGGACGACTGCGGCAAGTTTGTGGAGCGGGAGCTCCGCCGGGGCAAGCGCTACGACGCCATCATCATGGACCCCCCCTCCTATGGCCGGGGACCCTCCGGGGAGCTCTGGAAGCTTGAAACCAGCCTCTGGCCCTTTCTGGAGCAGGTGAGCCGGGTGCTGTCCGATCAACCGCTCTTTGTGCTGGTGAACTCCTATACCACCGGTCTGGCCCCCTCCGTGGTGGGCTATATGCTGGACAGCATTTTGCGCAGGCGCTTCGGCGGTCACACCGAATCCCGGGAGCTGGGGCTGCCCGTGACGAACTCGGGCCTGTTCCTGCCCTGCGGCGCCACGGGGCGCTGGCTGGCGGAGTCGGGCAAATGATTCCGGCATCCTTCTTCATGATAAGGAGTACCTATGTCAAATCTGATTACCGCCGAAAAGCTGAGCTTTACCTACCCCGCCTCCGGGGAGCGGCTGGCTTTGCCGGTGTTTGAAAATTTGAATCTGGAAATTGCCGAGGGCAGCTTCACCGCCGTCATCGGTCCCAACGGCTGCGGCAAGTCCACCCTGGCCAAGCACTTCAACGCGGTGCTGCTGCCCTCCGGCGGCAAGGTCTGGGTGGCGGGCCTGGATACCTCCGACGAGGAGAAGCTGCTGGAGATCCGCCGCCAGATCGGCATGGTCTTCCAGAACCCGGACAACCAGATCGTCGCCAACGTGGTGGAGGAGGACGTGGCCTTTGCCCCGGAGAATCTGGGGGTGCCTTCCCCCGAGATCCGGCGGCGGGTGGACGAGGCGCTGAAAACCGTGGGCATGTATGAGTATCGGGAGCACGCTCCCCATCTGCTCTCCGGCGGCCAGAAGCAGCGCATCGCCATTGCCGGGGTGCTGGCCATGAAGCCCCGCTGCATCGTGCTGGACGAGCCCACCGCCATGCTGGACCCCCGGGGTCGGGAAGAGGTGGTGGCCACCGTCACCCGGCTCAACCGGGAGCAGGGGATCACCGTGGTCCTGATCACCCATCATATGAGCGAGGCGGTCCATGCGGACCGCGTTATCGTCATGCACCGGGGCGGCATTCTGACGGACGGCAGTCCCCGGGAGGTCTTCTCCCAGGTGGAGCTGCTGCGTCAGGCCGGGCTGGACGTTCCCCAGACCACGGAGCTCCTCTACGAGCTGCGCAAGCAGGGCTGGCCCGTCCCCCTGGACGCCCTCACCCCGGAGGAATGCGCGGAGGCCATCGCCGCCGCCCTCCGGTAGGGACGGCTCTCAGCCGTCCGCCGACAACAACCCACCCCGGACCCCGCAGGTACGGCACCCTGCCGTCCGCCGACAACAACGCACCCCACCCCGGTAGGGACGGCTCTCAGCCGTCCGCCGACAACAAGCCACCCCGGACCCCCGGTAGGGACGGCTCTCAGCCGTCCGCCGACAACAAGCCACCCCGGACCCCGGTAGGGACGGCACCCTGCCGTCCGCCCAAGCGACTACCGGAAGCGTCCCGCAAGACGAAACGCCGGACGGCTGAGAGCCGTCCCTACCCAAAGGAAAAACCTCCCCGGACGGCTGAGAGCCGTCCCTACCCGAAGGAAATACCCCGTAGGGACGGCACCCTGCCGTCCGCCCTCCGCCATTCTGACAGCAGACAGGAGACACACATGCGCCCGACTCGAAAACCAAACCGGCTGGAGGCCTATGATTATACTTCTCCGGGTTATTATCATGTGGTATTCTGCACACAAAACAGAGAATGTCTCCTTGGGACTGTGACAAAATCGGATGAAGCCCATGCGTCAGAGCTTCAATTGAGCGCATACGGAAAGGCAGTCGAGGAAGCGCTTTTTGCGATTCCGGGCATCTATCATGGGGTTTGGCTTGAAAAATATGTGATCATGCCCAACCACGTTCATTTGATCCTTGCCTTTTCGGATGTGGGTGAACCGCTGCCGCATCTGTCCAGGGTCATTCAACAGACGAAACGCCGTGTTTCAGTGAGGGTCGGAAGGCCAATTTGGCAGACGCATTATTACGATCAAATCATTCGAAGTGAAGCGGAATACCGGGACATTTGGGAATACATTGAAAATAACCCCACAAAATGGAGCCTTGATCAATACTATTCAGAGCGTTAAGCGTTTTCGGTAGGGACGGCTCTCAGCCGTCCGCCGAAGACAAGCCACCCCGGACCCCGTAGGGACGGCTCTCAGCCGTCCGCCGACAACAATCCGCCCCGGACCCCGGTAGGGACGGCTCTCAGCCGTCCGCCGAAGACAAGCCACCCCGAACCCCCGGTAGGGACGGCTCTCAGCCGTCCGCCGACAACAAGCCACCCCGGACCCCAGTAGGGACGGCTCTCAGCCGTCCGCCGACAACAAGCCACCCCGGACCCCGTAGGGACGGCTCTCAGCCGTCCGCCGACAACAAGCCACCCCAGCCCCCGGTAGGGACGGCACCCTGCCGTCCGCCGACAACAAGCCACCCCGGACCCCGTAGGGACGGCTCTCAGCCGTCCGCCGACAACAACCCACCCCGGACCCCCGGTAGGGACGGCTCTCAGCCGTCCGCCCAAGCGACTACCGGAAGCGTCCCGCAAGACGAAACGCCGGACGGCTGAGAGCCGTCCCTACCCAAAGGAAAAACATCCCCGGACGGCTGAGAGCCGTCCCTACCCAAAGGAAAAACCTTCCCGGACGGCTGAGAGCCGTCCCTACCCAAAGGAAAAAGCTTCCCGGACGGCTGAGAGCCGTCCCTACCGGAAGGGAATGCTCCCCGGACGGCTGAGAGCCGTCCCTACCCAAAGGAAAAAGCTCCCCGGACGGCTGAGAGCCGTCCCTACCCAAAGGAAACACCCCCCGGACGGTTGAACGCCGTCCCATCAGAAGAAATGAAACCGGAGACGCCTATGCAGCCCATTCTCGAAGTCAAGGACCTGACCCACGTTTACAGTGCAGGCACGCCCTTTGAGCACATTGCCATCGAACAGATCAATCTTTCCTTCCGCCCCGGGGAGCTGGTGGGGATCATCGGCCACACCGGCTCCGGGAAGTCCACCCTGATCCAGCATCTGAACGGCCTGCTGAAGCCCAGCTCCGGCCAGGTGCTGTTCAAGGGGGAGGACATCTGGAAGGACAAGAAATTCACCCACTTCATCCGGGGCAAGGTGGGCCTGGTGTTCCAGTACCCGGAGTATCAGCTCTTTGAGGAGAGCTGCTTCAAGGACATCGCCTTCGGCCCCAAAAACCAGGGCATTTCCGGGGATGAGCTGAACGCCCGGGTCCGCCGGGCGGCGGGCTTTGTGGGTCTGGGGGAGGAGCTGCTGCAAAAGTCCCCCTTTGATCTCTCCGGCGGTCAGAAGCGCCGGGTGGCCATTGCCGGGGTCATCGCCATGGAGCCGGATGTGCTGATCCTGGACGAGCCCACCGCCGGCCTGGACGCCGCCGGCCGGGACGGGATCTTAGAGAACATCCGGGCCTATCAGAAGGCCCAGAACGCCGCGGTGATCATGGTCAGTCACTCCATGGAGGAGGTGGCGGAGCTCTGTGACCGCCTGATTGTCATGAACCGCGGGTCCGTGGCCATGGACGGCAGCCCCGCCCAGGTCTTTACCCGCGCCCAGGAGCTGACCCGGATGGGGCTCTCCGTCCCCCAGGTCACCACCGTCTTCCGCCTGCTGCGGGAGAGGGGACTGGCCCTGCCCGCCGACGTCTACACCGTCCGCTACGCCCTGGCCCGGCTGCTGGAAGGGAAGGAGGGACGCCCATGCTGAAGGACATCACCCTGGGGCAGTTCTTCCCGGGCAAAACTCCGGTCCATCGCCTGGACCCCCGGACCAAGCTGCTGCTGCTCATCGTCTACATTGTGGCCCTGTTTTTGGCCCGCTCCTATCTCTCCTACGGCCTGGTGCTGCTCTTTCTGGTGGGGGCCACCCTCCTGGGGCGCATCCCCTTCAAGTCCATGACCAAGGGCCTCAAGCCCATGCTGATTTTCATTCTCTTTACCGCCCTGCTGAACCTCTTTTATACCAAGGGCGGGACCCTGCTGCTGGACTGGTGGATCTTTGAAATCTGGTCCGAGGGGGTGAAAACCGCCTTCTTCATGGTCCTTCGGATCATGATGCTGGTCAGCGGCACCTTTCTGCTCACCTATACCACCTCTCCCATCGCCCTCACCGACGGCCTGGAGCGGCTGCTGAGTCCCTTGAAAAAGCTCCGGGTGCCGGTGCATGAGCTGGCGATGATGATGTCCATCGCCCTGCGCTTCATCCCCACCCTCATCGAGGAGACAGACAAAATCATCTCCGCCCAGAAGGCCCGGGGCGCGGACTTTGAGACCGGCAGCCTCATGCGCCGGGCCAAGGCTCTGATTCCCATTCTGGTGCCGCTGTTCGTCAGCGCCTTCCGCCGGGCGGACGAGCTGGCCACCGCCATGGAATGCCGCTGCTATCACGGCGGCGAGGGCCGCACAAGGCTCAAGGTGCTGCGCTTTGCCACTATCGACCTGATCGCGTTTCTCGTAGGCGCCTTGCTGCTGGCAGGCGTAATCGTTTTACGACACTTTGGACTATGAGAAAGTGACAAGTGACAAGTTACGGGCAAAATTGTCACCTGTCACCTGTCACCTGTCACTTGTCACTTCGACATGGAGCAAGCCATGAAAAACATCGCATTGGTTCTGAAATATGAGGGCTCCGCCTACCACGGCTGGCAGGTGCAGAAGAACGCCGTCTCCGTGGGGGCCACCCTGGAGCGGGCCGCCGCCATGGTGGTGGGCCACCCGGTCCATGTCACCGGCTGCGGCCGCACCGACGCGGGGGTCCACGCCCGGCGCTATGTGGCCAACTTCCGCACCGACTCCGGCATACCCGTGGAGCGGCTGCCTTATGCCCTCAACACCCATCTGCCCGAGGACATTGTGGTTTCCCGGGCCTTTGAGGTCCACGAGGGCTTCAACGCCATCGGCTCCTGCGTGAAAAAAGAATATACCTACCTGATCTACAACTCCCGGATTCGGGACCCGTTTTATGTCAACCGCGCCTGGTTCTACCCGAAGCATCTGGACGAGCTGGTGATGCAGCGGGCGGCGGACTGCTTCGTGGGGACCCACGACTTTGCCGCGGTCCGCTCCGTGGGAACCGACGTGAAATCCACCGTGCGGACGGTCTACCACTTCCGGGTGGAGCGGGAGGGAGAGCTCATCTCCTGCCGAATCTGCGCCAACGGCTTCCTCTACAATATGGCCCGGGCCATGGTGGGTACCGCCGTCTACGCCGCGGAGGGGAAATTCCCTCCCGAGGCGGTGACGGACATTCTGGCGGGGAAAAACCGCACCGCCGCCGGGCCTACCGCTCCCCCGGGGGGGCTGTATATGACTCGGCTGTGGTATGACGACGGAAAGGCGGTGTTCCAGGTTGAATAATTCCACACAAGCTCCGGAAACGGCGTCCAGACGGCGGCGGGTCCTGCCCTGGGTCCTGCTGGCCCTGTCCCTGGTGCTGCTGCTGACGGCGGCCTCCATGCTCTTTCCCCGGGAGCTGAACCCCCAGCGGGTCCTGCGCTTCTTCCGCTATATGGGCCTGCGGGACCGGGAGAGCTACGGCCGGATCAGCTTTGAGGCGGGAGCCGGGAACAACTACGCGGGCTTCGACGACGGCCTGCTGGTGGGAACGGAGGGCGGCCTGGTGCTCTACGGCCTGGACGGGGAGCAAAAGGCTCTGGTCCAGGGCTCTCTGCCCAACCCCATCCTCCGCACCGGAGGGGACGTGAGCCTGCTCTTCAGTCCCGGCAGCTCCTATGCCGCCGCCGTGGGCAGCGGCGGGACGGTGCTGATGGACGGCGCCCTGCCCGGCGCCTTTGTGAACGCGGACGTCAGCAGCGACGGCTTTACCGCCTACATCAGCGCGGAAAGCGGCAGCAAGGCCGTGGCCACGGTGCTGAACCAGCGGCAGGAGCCGATCTTCCGCTTCTCCTCCCGGACCCGATATCTCAACGCCTGCGCCGTCTCCCAAGAGGGGGAGTATCTGGCCCTGGCGGGCCTGGAGGAGCAGGACAGCGTCTACCGCTCCGGTCTCACCATCCTTCGCACCGACGAAGCTCTGACGGATCTGGACCAGGAGGATAGCTCCGCCCTCCAGGTGGATCTGGGCAACCAGGTGGTCTATGAGCTTCACTTTCTGGACCGGAATCATCTGCTGGTCCTGGCCCAGAACGAGCTGCTGTTCCTCAACACCCAGGGGGAGAAGCTCTCCTCCCTGCCTCTGCAGGGGAGCCAGCTCATCGACTACAGCGTCAGCCCCCAGGGCTGGGTGCTGCTGGCCCTCCAGGAGAGCGGCGGCAACAGCCGGCTCCTGAGCCTGGACGCCCAGGGACAGACCCTGGGGGAGCGGGAGCTCCCGGACCGGGTTCGCTCCGTCTCTGCCGCCGGGAATTGCGGCGCCGTGCTGACGGAGCTCTATCTGCAAACCTATGACCGGAAGCTGACGGAGTACGACCGGTCCTGGGACACCCTGGGCGCCACCCGGATCATCGCCCGGGCCGACGGCACCGCCCTGCTCATCGCGGCGGGGGGGACCAGACTCTTTATTCCCTGACATCCGCGCCGCCCCAATTTCCTTTCTGAAAGGAGCAATTCACATTGATGAAACCCACCCTTTGCAGCCGCTGCAATAAAAATGTGGCTGTGATCTTCATTACCAAAATCGAAAACGGCAGAACCAGCAACGAGGGCCTCTGCCTGAAATGCGCCAAGGACCTGGGCATCAAGCAGGTGGACGACATGGTCAAGCAGATGGGCATTTCCGACGAGGACCTGGAGAATCTCTCCGGGGAGATGATGTCCATGCTGGGGGGCAACCCCAACCCGGACCCCGACGCCCCGGAGGAGGACGAGGACCTGGACGGCAAGACCGCCACCTTCCCCTTCCTGAGCAAGCTTTTCGGCGGCATGAGCCAGCAGTCCCCGGAGCCTCCCGCCCAGCGGCAGGAGCCTCCCAAGGGGAGCGTTCCCCCCGGCCAGCCCCCCAGGAAGAAGCACAAGTTCCTGGACACCTACTGCCTGAATCTGACCCAGCGGGCCAGAGAGGGCAAGCTGGACCGGATCGTGGGCCGGGAGGAGGAGACGGAGCGGGTGATCCAGATTCTGAACCGCCGTCAGAAGAACAACCCCTGCCTTATCGGAGAACCCGGCGTGGGCAAAACCGCCATTGCCGAGGGCCTGGCCCAGAAGATTGCCCGGGGGGAGGTCCCCCAGAAGCTCCGGGACAAGGAGGTGTTTCTCCTGGATATGACCGCCATGGTGGCGGGCACCCAGTTCCGGGGGCAGTTTGAGAGCCGCATGAAGAACCTCATCGGGGAGATCAAGGCCTGCGGCAACATCATCCTGGTGATCGACGAGGTCCACAACCTGGTGGGGGCCGGGGACGCCGAGGGCTCCATGAACGCCGCCAACATCCTCAAGCCCGCCCTGAGCCGGGGAGAGGTTCAGGTGGTGGGGGCCACCACCTTCAAGGAGTACCGGAAGTATATCGAGAAGGACTCCGCCCTGGAGCGCCGCTTCCAGCCCGTGACGGTGAACGAGCCCACCATAGAGCAGTCCATCGCCATTCTCAGGGGCATCGCGGGCTACTATGAGCAGTATCATGGGGTGGAGATCACCCCGGAAATTGCCCGGCAGACGGTGCTGCTCTCCGAGCGCTATATCACCGTCCGCTATCTGCCGGACAAGGCCATCGACCTGCTGGACGAGGCCTGCTCCGACGAGAACCTCCGCAATCCTGTGATCAACGAGCTGGCCACTGCCTCCAAGGACCTTTCGGACGTGGAATTCGAGCTGAAAATGCTCACGGAAAAAACCGAGGAGAAGACCCCGGAGGACTATGAGCGCATCGCCACCCTGAAATCCAAGTCCCTGAAGCTGGGGGAGAAAATCGCGGAGCTGGAATCCCGGCCCAAGCCCCGGCTGAGCATGGAGAACCTGGCCCGGGTCATTGAGCTCTGGACCAAGATTCCCGCCTCCAAAATCCAGGCCCGGGAGTATGAGCAGCTCCGCAGCCTGGAGTCCAACCTAAAAAAGCATGTGGTGGGCCAGGACGAGGCCATTTCCGCCATCTGCACTGCCATCCGCCGCAGCCGGGCGGGAATCAGCCCCAAGAAGCGCCCCGTGTCCTTCATCTTTGTGGGGGCCACCGGCGTGGGCAAGACGGAGCTGGTGAAGCGCCTGGCGGACGAGCTCTTCGAGTCCGTGGAGTCCCTGGTGCGCCTGGATATGTCCGAGTACATGGAGAAGCATTCCGTCTCCAAGATCATCGGCTCTCCTCCGGGCTACGTGGGCTACGACGAGGCGGGGCAGCTCACCGAGAAGATCCGCCGCAAGCCCTACTCCGTCATTCTCTTTGACGAGATCGAGAAGGCCCATCCCGACGTGCTGAACATTCTTCTGCAGATTCTGGACGACGGCCGCATCACCGACGCCCAGGGGCGGCTGGTGAATTTTGAGAATACCATCATCGTCATGACCTCCAACGCGGGCTCCGACCGGAAGGACGGCTCCGTGGGCTTTGGCAAGAGCCTCACGGAGCAGACCAAGGACAAGGCCCTGAAGGCCCTGGGAGAATTCCTGCGGCCTGAGTTCATCAACCGGGTGGACGAAATCGTCTGCTTCAACAAGCTCTCCGAGGCCAACTTCCGGGACATCGCCGGCATTATGCTGGGCGAGCTCCGGGACAACCTGGAGGACCGGGGCATCGCCCTGGGCTGGGACGAGGCGGTGCTGGACTGGCTCACCAAGGACGCCTATTCCGTTCAGTACGGCGCCAGAAACCTCCGCCGGAGCATCGAAAAGCACATTGAAAATCCCCTGGCGGAGAAGATCATCGACAGCTACAAGGACCCCATTCGCATCATCGCCCTCACCGCCGACGCCGAAGGCATCCGCCTCGACGCCCGCTGAAAAAGCTCCCCTGCTCCCAGGGCACAACAGTCCGGGGGACTGTTGTGGGTTTTATCCCCAGTGCGACAGCTCTGGCGCAAGTGACAACAATCCCCGGGGGGACCGCCCTCAAGGGGGGTGGAGGGCTGCGTTCCGACGATGCACCCGCTGAACACATGAATCAGACAAAACAAATTGCCCTGGGCGGCGTCCTGGCCGCTTTAGCCGTGGTGATCCTCCTGCTGGGGGGAATCATCCCCATCGGCACCTATCTGGCCCCCATGCTGGCCTCCCTGCCGCTGCTGGTGCTGTCGGAGGCGCTGTCCAAATCCCTCTGCCTGGGCTGGTACGCCGTGACGGCGATTCTGGGGGCGACCCTCTGCCCGGACAAGGAGACTGCCTTCGTCTTTGTGTTCCTGGGCTGGTATCCCCTGGCAAAGCCCGCCCTGGACCGGCTGCCGAAGCTGCCCCGGATGGGGGCGAAGCTGCTGCTCTTCAACCTGGCCGCGGCCGCTCTCTACGCCCTGCTGATCCTGGTCTTCCGCCTGGAGGCGCTGGCGCGGGAGGCCCGGGCCACCGGCCTGCCAATGTTGCTTCTGCTGCTGGCCCTGGGAAATCTCTGCTTTTTCCTGTATGACCTGCTTCTGAAGCGACTGTCCCTGCTATACCGCGGCAGACAAAACAGGCACAAAAAATGAACGGCTCCGCCGTTCTTTTTTTGTGCCTGATACGAAGCTCCAATTAAAATCTAAAGATTTTAATTGGAGTTTCGTATTACTCCCAGACCTCCACCGTCAGAAACAGCCGGTCCTTCCGGGACCTGCCGCCGATCTCCGCCAGGGTGGCCTTGCCGTGGCCCCGGAGGGAGAAGACGTCGCCTTCGTTCATGGGGGCGTCGTTTTTCAGGCAGGGGAGATCGTTGAGGCTGGCAAATCCGGCGGCAATGAGCTTCACCGCCTGGCTTCGGGAGAGGCGAAAGCTCTCCGCCAGCACCGCGTCAAAGCGGAGGCTCTGAACCGTAAAGCGGAGCTCCCTCCGCTTCCGTTCCGGGACCGGGATCTCCGACAGGGGAACCGCCCTGCCTTTGATTCGGACCCGGCCCGCCTGCTCCAGTCCGGCCAACTGCTCCGCCACAGAGGGCAGGCAAAAGACCCAGGCGCTCTGACCCTGAATCCAGATGTCCCCGATCCACTCCCGGCGTACCCCCAGGGCCAGCAGGGCTCCCAGGTAGTCCCGGTGTCCCGGTTCGCCGTAGCAGGCCCGCAAGGCCACCGCCCGGAGATACTCCTCCGGGGCAAAGTCCTCCGGCTCCATCCAGTCCGGGAGGAAAAAGGCAGCCTTTCGATCACAGTCCGGCAGTCCCCCGGAGAGAATCATCCGGCAGCCCCTTAACCGGTTAACATAATTATTAACCGCCGCCTGCTCCGCCGGGGTCAAAAAGGGAGTGGAGCTGACGAGACCCGTCCGGTCACAGCGCCGCCAGAGATCCTCCACCCGCCGTAAAAGCGCTTCATGTTCCATGCCAATACCTGCTTTTTCAGATTGCGATGCCCGCAGGGGACGGGGGTACGGATTGCCGCGACCAGTCTGCGGACTGGTCTGGCAATGACAAGAACGGGACGTTTCCGCCTGTAGGGACGGCACTCTGCCGTCCGCCGTTTCCGCCGTAGGGACGGCACTCTGCCGTCCGCCGTTTCCCGCCTGCGCCCGCCTGTAGGGACGGGGGATGCGGATTCTTCGCTGCGCTCAGAATGACAGGATCGGGACGTTTCCGCCGTACCTCGCCGTAGGGGGCGGCGTCCCCGACGCCCCGCACGTTCGATGCGGCACCGCCTGTAGGGAAGGCACTGCTTTGCATAAGTTCCGGCAGCCAAATCAGAGATTTGGGCCGTCACTTA
>CAMOSU010000042.1 GCA_946625125.1 uncultured Clostridia bacterium | reverse complement strand
TCTCCTGCACAGGCTCGCCGGGGTTGTGGCCCAGGGCGGGAACGGTGACGGTCTCACGGGAAATCTCCTCGCCGCAGCGGTCACAGTAGACCACGTTGTCATAGCTGCCCTCAGCGGTGCAGCTTGGCTCCACGTTGTTCTCATGAACGGCAGCCTTGGGATCGTGGCCCAGAGCGGGAACGGTGACGGTCTCGCGGGAAATCTCCTCGCCGCAGCGGTCACAGTAGACCACGCTGTCATAGCTGCCCTCAGCGGTGCAGACGGGCTCCACGTTGTTCTCCTGAACAGCAGCCTTGGGATCGTGGCCCAGGGCGGGAATGGCGGGTCCGGGCTCCTTGGCGCCGGTGAACATGCCGACGAAGGCGGAGCTGCCGGGCTCGGTGCAGCTCGGCTCCGTCTCGGGGACCGCGGGAGCGGGCCACAGATCGCTGCCCTGGGAAACCTGGAAGTCATTGCCGTTGACGCCGTAGAGGTAGTAGATCACATGGTCGTTCTCTCCGGCGTCATTTGCCACGTTCAGCGTGGCGGTCTGGGGCTGGCCGCCCCGGTTGAAGATGATCTGATCGTAGTCCGCCAGATCCAGCTCCACCATGTAGTAGGGATGATCCCCCTTGTCGGTCCCCAGAGCGCTGAGGGCTCTGCCGGGCCAGGCGGCGTCCAGATTCCCCGCCGGTCCCCAGGCCCAGGCCCAGAGGCTGTCGGAATCGGTCTCATCCACCACATAGACGGAAACATCCCTGTGCTGGGCCGGAACATGGCCGCAATACACACAAACTCCGTCCTGGTAGCTGCAGGCCTCGGTCTGGCTGAGATCGCAGTTCAGGCAGCTTACGGTATGGGTGCCGTCCTGGTTGTCCTGATACCGAAGCTCATGTCCGGTGGCGGGAATGACCACGTTCTTCTGATAATCGTCGTAGTAATCCGGGTCGAACTCGCTGCACAGGCAGTAACGATAGCCCAGGCCGTCCTCGGTGCAGCTTGGCTCCTGGCCTTCATAGGGAACGTAGGTATAGCTGTGGGTGTGGATGGGACGTCCGTTCTCCGCATAGTTGGGGAGGGTGACGAAGAGACTGCCGGGATTCTCCATGGCTCCCACCTTGCTCTGAATTACAGAGTAGGTGTCCATGAAGTGCGCTTCCGTCAGCTTGGTGGCGTAGCCCAGCAGGTCATTCTTGCCAAAGTCGAATTTGTCCGCCAGCTTATTGCGCATTTCATACTCGTAGGCGGCGTTGAGATAGGAGCCGTCGGCCACCTGGGGCATCAGAACCGCCAGAACCTCCAGGGGATAGGCGGGAATCTGGCAAATGCCGTCGGTCCAATAGCTGTACTTCTTCAGGTGATCGTCGTACTTGTTGTAGGAGCTTTCCCGGACGTTCCCCAGGAAGTTATAAGGCCGGAAGGTGGTGGACTGATAGTTGCCGTTGGTCTCCCCTGCGTGATTATGACCGCAGTGGTACACATAGACCTCCCGCCAGCCCAGGATTTTGCCGGGGTTGTTCCGGTCCGCGTTCTCGCCGGTGACGCAGATGAACTTGCCCAGAAGGGTGCTCATATCACTGGCGGTCAGATACTTGCCGCTGTAATCCTCGCCGGTGGCGGTTTTAATGTCGCTGGCATAGACGGAGGCGTCCACGCCGGCAGTCCGGCCATAGCGGGTGAAGCCCCACTCCGGCATGGGGAGCATGGGTACAAAGTCGTTGGAGTTCACCAGGTTGAAGATACAGTCGTACTTTTCCGCAGAGGCTTCCGTGTTGGCGGTGTTGTAGGGAGCGGCGAAGGTATAGGCAAAGACCTTCTCTCCCCGGTCCACCAGATAGGAGGCAATGAGATTGCCCACGGCGGCGCCCCGGGAGTGGCCGGTGACCCAGTAAACCAGCTCCTCATCCTCCAGGCTGTCCAGCACGGGCTGCACATACTGCTGATGATAGCCCCCCAGGTATTGCAGCATCCGGGTGGCGCAGACATCAAAGCCCCGGTGGTTGGTTTTCCGGGTCCAGTCGTCATTGCTCTGCCGGGGGGATTTCCCCTCCACGGAATCGTAGGCATCGAAGAAGCGGGCCAGGTCTCCCATATGGAAGTTGGAGCTCCACTCCTTCAGGGAGGTGCTGCGGGTGCCGCGGACCCAGAGGGCCACAACAACCTTGGTTTCGCCGCTGTAGCTGACGGTGCGGTGGCCCAGGATCACCTCGGAGATGTCGTCGTCGCTGTAGACGCTGTCCAGCTTGTAGTCCACCACATCCTCCATGCCCAGGACCTGCATTAACTGGGGACCGTCCACCTTGGAGGCGGTACCGCCGGCCCAGGTTTGGGCGGTGTTGAAGGTGATGTAAGCGTCGCCGTAGCTGGGCAGGCAATAGGCCAGAGCGCTGCCGATGACGGAGACGGAGGCCAGGGACGGGTAGTACTCTGTGTTGCTGCCAAAGAAGCAGCGGTAGTCCATGGTAAAGCTTACGGCGGTGGTGCCGCTGTGTCCGCTCTTCATGGCTGCGGTGAAGCTGTTGTCGTTGGGCGCTGTGTCGTACTGGTCGGGGATTCCGTCATAATCGGAATCCGCCGGCAGCTCGGTGCTCAGCTCTGTGTTTGCCGCGAAAACCTGGGCTGAGAAAAGACTCAGCACAAGCAGCAGACTCAACAGCAGAGCCATAATGCGCTTTTTCATAAAATCTCTCCTTTTTTGTGGTGGAATTGAACAATGTTCCCTTTTATTATACTTTGATAATTATGCAAAATCAAGACGCCCGGGAAAAAAACGCGTTTTTTCCGGGCGTCTTGTCTGGCTTTTCTTAATTCAAGTGTACCACCTGGGAGTCCGAACCGTCCCGGCGCAGGTCGCTCACCGCAACCACGCCTTCCTGGGGGTCATAGCCTACGATGGCGGTGCATCCGAACATCACATGGGAGCTGGAGAAATAGTAGCGCTGGGAGATTCGGCTCAAATCAATCCGGGACTCTCCGTCGGTGACAGATTCCAGGCAGAGCAGACCGTCATCGTCAAAGTAGTATCTGGCCTCGTCTACAGCAGTCTGAAGATCCACGTCGAATTTCAGAATGTCAATGAGGACCTGAGAAACCACCTTCGGTATGGCGTCGCCGCCGGGAGAGCCAATGGCCAGCCGGAAGCCGTCCTCCTCCCCAATGGCAATCACCGGAGAGAAATGGGTTCTGGGCCGCTTCAGGGGCTCATAGGCGTTTTTGCCTGTCTCATTGAAGTTGCTGAGGGTGTTATTGAGATAGAAGCCGTCCACATAGATATAGCCGCCCCAGTTGTCAGAGAGAGTGTTGGTCACACAGACCACCATTCCCTGCCGATCAATCACGGCAAACTGGGTGGTGCAGCGCTTCTCGGGGTCAGGCTCAAAGCGCAGGGAGCTGTCTTCGGCAAGGGCCTTATCCACAAGCTTGTTGACATAGCTGCGGGAGACCAGCTTCTTCGGGTCGAAGTCGTAGAAGCGGGGGTCCACCAGCTTGTAGCGGCGGGTGTTGTAGCCAATGTCGTTGGCGAGCTTCATCACCTCCAAGTAGCCGTCCGGGTCCTCGTGAGGGTCTGGTACGTCCATCAGATCTGCCGCGGTGAGCATCTCAGAGGTGACAACCCCGGAGGTGGGCGCCGTGGTGGTATAGATTCGAATGCCGTTGAAGCGAGAGCGCAGCGCGCTGTAGGAATAAGCCTTGTAGGAAGCCAGATCCACCGCGGAGAGATCGCAAACCGCCGCAATGTCCTCCGCGATTTTCCCGTTGTAGAAGGCGGAGATTCCCTCGTCCCGAATCAGCTTCAGGGTATCGGCCAGCTCGGTCTGGACCACGTTGTCCCCCTCCTGGATGCCCCGGAAGGCGGGGTTTTCGCTGAGCTTGGCGGAATAGGTCAGACGCTTGGCAAACAGGGCCGTGGCGGGAAAGCCTTTTTCCGCCAGAGTAATAGCCGGCTCAATGACCTGGCTCAGAGACATGCTGCCCCAGCGATCCAGGGCCTTCTGCATGCCCGCCAGCATGCCGGGAACGCCCACGAAATCGGTGTTCTCCAGGGCGGCGCCGGCGCAGGCGTAGTAATCCAGGCTGTAGCCTGCGTCCTTGACGGGGTCATAGACCACCATCACGCCGCTTCCTCCCAATCCGGAGGAGTAGGGCTCCGTAACGCCCAGAGCCAGGGCCACGGCCACAGCGGCGTCAATGGCGTTTCCGCCCTGCTTCAGAATCTCCATTCCGGCGGCGGTGGCCTCCTTGGTGGAGCTGCTGACGGCATAGCCGCCCAAATCTCCCAGCTCCAACCGGTCAGGTCCGGTGGCTTCTGTCTGCTCCGCGTCAGTGGACGGGGTCCGCTCACTGGTATCCGGAGCTTCGGTGTGAACCGCGCTGTCCTCTGTTTCGCTGCTCTGCGCTTCGGTGGAAACCGGGGCGTTCTCGCAGGCTGAAAACAGCACCACAAGAACCAACAGAAGGGCCAGAGCTTTCATAATGGGTTTCATAAGCTTCCTCTCCTTTTCAGTCCGTCAGGAGACGGAGAAGGGTATGGTAATCCGTCCGTCGTCGGAAACGGTATAACAGTCGTCAAACAGCTCCCGCAGAAGGCTGTGCTGAATCTGATTGATGTACATTTTGTTGGAGCTGGGCGTGGGGCTGAAATCCTCCAGCATCAGAGGGATCAGAGTGAAGCTGCCCTCTCCGGTTTCCGCGTCCAGATCCAGACGCAGCAGAGCGGACTCCCGCTCCCCCCGCTGATCCAGGTCGGTGACAAGGCTGCCCAAGCTGTAGAAGATCCAGCCGTTCCGGTACTGCTCCACGGGCTGAAGCACATGGGGATGGGTCCCGATCACAATGTCCGCCCCGGACTGAATCAACTGGTGTGCCACCCGGCGCTGGGCGTCGGAAACCGCGATGCCGTCCTGCTCGCCCCAGCAGACATAGACCACCACCAGGTCGGTCTCGTCGCTGGCCAGCAGCACATTGCGGTACAAGGCGCTGTAGGCGGTGGTGGTAAGGCAGTAGTCGTCAATGGGGCCGGGGCCGTTGGGATTAACGGCGGAGCAGGCCAAAAAGCCAATCCGCATCCCCTCCGCTTCCAGGACCCGATACATGCCGGCGGCGGGCAGGTTCTCCCCCGCTCCGGCATAACTCAGGCCCATGCTCTCCAGGGCGGAAACGGTCTGCCGAAGCCCCTCGCTGCCATAGTCAAAGCTGTGGTCTGTGGCCAGACTGTATGCGTTGAGACCCGCCTTCGCCGCCGCGGACAGAGCCTCCGTGGAAATGGCAAAGGGCGTTTCCTCCGTCTCTATGGGCTCCGGCGCCTCCTGCCCGGTGAGGACCACCCCTTCCAGGGCGGCAAACACCAGGGAGGAATCCTGCCACAGAGGGGAGACAGAATCAAAGAGCGTCTCGTAGCCCACGCTCCGCCCCAGAGTCTCCACGTTGCGGCTGAGCTTCAGATCTCCGGCAAAGCTGATCCGGAGGGTTCCGTGAACCAGAGGCTCAGGCCGCACGGTCTGATTCTCCAGCCGGTCCCGGCGGGCTCGATTGAAGAACACCAACCCCGCCGCCAGAATCAGAACCACCGCCAGAACCCGATACCAGGTGGGCATGGCCTTTCCCATCCGGTCCCGCCGGGAGAGGATGATCATCCGATCCTTCAAGCGCAGCTTGCGCCCCTCCTCTGCCGCGGGTTTGAGAATGTTGCGTCTTTTCATGGCACACCTCAGAACAGCAGCATCAGCAGCCGCACGATGCCGAAGGTGGCATAGGTGGCCACCAGCACCGCGGGAATGGTGATATGCAGTCCCTGCCTGGCGCTGGTATTGGCAATCAGGCCGGGGCTGATGACTCCGATTCCCCGGAAGGCCAGGGTGGCAAAGGGCAGCGTGGGTACCAACAGGTCCGCGGCCACCTTAAAGATCAGGCTGACCAGGAGGCATGCCACAAACTTCCGCTTGCCGAAGAGCAGCAGAAACTTGGAGAGCACCAGCTCCACCACCAGATAGGTTGCCAGACTCACCAGCAGCACCACGGTCATGGACATCAAATCGTCGCAAATCATGGCCAGATACCCCGCCGTCACAACGCCGCCGGAGCTGATGCCCAAAAACTCCTCCATGGCAATGCTCAGCACCAGGCCCACCGCCACAGCCAGATAGAATTCCGTAATCATACTCATTGTTTCAGACCTCCATCCCATTCCGCCAGCCGTTTAAGCTGGGCTTGGATGACCTCCGCCGGAGGATCGTCGGCCGTGGCAAAGACTCCGGCCTTTCCATGCTCGTCCAGGGCGTACAGCGCTTCGATAAACTCCTCGCCGATGCCGTGGATATTTCCCACGCCCACCAGCACATGACCGTCCAGCATGGGAACCAGCACAGACATGATTTCCTCCACCGACTTGCCCTGCAGCTCCCGGTAAACCTGCACGTTAGGCAGCTTGCCCCGGCGCTGGGCTCTGCGGATGGGAGCGGTCATCTCCCCGATGACCACCAGTTGAATCGGCCCCATATAGGGCAGGCAGTCCCTGGCAAACTGGTAAGAGCGATCCACCCGGTCCGGGCGGCAGTTCATCACCACCACCGGCAGCTCCATGGGAATGGGCTCGTCATGCAGGTATTCCCAGATCTCCAGAGTGGAGGCGGGCTCATTGGCGGCAAAGGCGTTGACGAACCAGGTTTGCAGGCCCTCCCGATGCAGGGGAATCACTTGCAGGGCGCCGGGGTCCGGGGCCGCCTTCAGCATGCCCCGCAGGCTGGTTTCGTCGTCGATGCCCAGAGCCCGGGCAACTCCCAGGGCCATGGCGCAGTTGTTGTCGAAAATCTTGTAGGGGAACAGATCCAGATAGTCCTGGGAGATGATCTCAGGCTTCACCACCTGGATTCTGGAGCCCCGCTTTTCCGCCACGGAGCGGAAATAGGGGGTAAACTCACAGTCCGGCACCACGGCAACGCCGTTGTAGGGAATGGTGTCGGCAAAGGCCCAGGCCAACTGCTCCAGGGTGGGTCCCATCTCGTCCAGATGGTCCTCCAGGACGTTGACAATGGCCAGCACGTCAGCCTTGATGATGTGGTGCTGGTAGGCGATCTGGTAGTCAGGCCGGACGGCCATACACTCGCAGACCAGGGCGTCGGCTCCCCGCTTCACCGCCTTGCGGATGACGCGGATCTGCTCGCTGATGCTGACGCCCCTGGGGCGGCGGACCAGCTCTTCCTCCTCCGCCTGATCCCAGTAGAACATCCGGGCCGCGGTGCCGGTGGTCTTGCCCACCACCTGACATCCCGCCTCCCGAAGTATGGCGTAGATCATCCGGGTGATGGTGGATTTGCCCCGGATGCCGTTGACGTTCACCCGGATTTTTAGTTGTTTCAGATTTCGCTCGTTTTGCAGCTTCTCAATGATCAGGGCGATCAGCGGGATCAGGGAGAGCAAAATAAGCACGATCAGCAGTTTTCCTTGTTCCATAGCATATCCGGCGGGCAGAGCCCGAACTCCCGAAGTGTTCAGAGCGGACAACGCTGCTCTGTCGATGAAGTATTGTACCATTATATTTTGGAAATGTCTACAAAAATTTTCAGGCTTTTTGTAATATTTACCGAAAAAAGCGTTCTTTTTTTAGGATTTCCCTTTTTTTGCCTCAAAAAAGCAGGCCTCGCGGCTGGTTTCGCCTCGAAGCCTGCGACAGTACGGCTTATTTAGATCTCCCGACGTCCCTCCAGAGCCCGGAGCAGAGTCACCTCGTCCGCGTATTCCAACTGACTTCCCACAGGAATGCCGTAGGCCAGGCGGGTGACCTTGACCTCCATGGGCCGCAGAAGCCGGGACAGATACATGGCGGTGGCCTCCCCCTCGGTGTCGGGGTTGGTGGCCATAATCACCTCCCGGACGTTCCCCTGGGCCACCCGGGCCAGCAGCTCCCGGATGCGGATGTCGTCGGGACCCACATGATTCAATGGCGAAATCACCCCATGCAGCACATGGTAAACCCCGTCATACTCTCTGGCCCGCTCCATGGCAATCACGTCCCGGGGCTCCGCCACCACGCAGATGACGCTGTGATCCCGGCGTTCATCGTCGCAGATGGCGCACAGCTCCCCGTCCGTCAGATTCTGGCACACGGGGCAGGTGTGAACCGTCCTCTTTGCCTCCAGAATCGCCTGGGCGAAGGCCTCGGCCTCCTCCTGGGGCAGACTGAGAACGTGGAAGGCCAGACGCTGGGCTGTTTTGCCGCCGATGCCGGGGAGCTTGGCAAACTCCTCCGTCAGCCGCTCCAGGGCCGCAGGAAAATAGCGCAGCATCAGAACAGACCGCCCAGGCCGCCCAGATTCAAGCCGCTGGTGAGCTTGCTCATGTTGGCGCTGGCCTCAGATTCCGCCTTCCGCATGGCCTCGTTCACCGCCGCCACCACCAGATCCTGCAGCATTTCCACGTCCTCCGGGTCCACGGCCTCGGGGTTGATCTCCACGGCCAGGACGGTGTGCTTGCCGTTCACCACAGCCTTGACCATGCCGCCGCCCACTGTGGCCTCGTACTCCTTGTTTTCCATTTCTTCCTGCATTTTCAGCATATCCTGCTGCATCTTCTGGGCCTGCTTGATCATGTTCATATTCATGCCGCCCATGGGGTTGCCGCGATAACCGCCTTTTGCCATTGTTTTTGTTCCTCCTGTTCTATGGGTTGGTATTGCGGCGCGCCGGGCGCCGCTGCAGCTTGGTTCTACTGTAGGTGAAAAATATCGGGATGGTCCCGGGCAAGGTCGATCAGATTGTTCATGGGGTCTTCCCCGCCGCCTCGTCCGCCCCGAAGGGTGAACCGGACCCGCACCGGCATGTGGAGCAGCGCGGAGGCCTCCTGCGCAATCCGGTCCCGGATGTCCTGGTGGTCCACGATGCTCTTGACCATCTCGCTGGCAGCGGTCAGCTCCAGCATGTCTCCCTTGAGACAGGGGCTGACCAGATTGGAGTCGTTGGTGTTGATATAGCCTCCCAGGGAGGGACGCCATCTCCTGATCCGATCCACCAAGTCTGCCCAGAAGCTCACGGGAAGCTCCCGGATCTGGGGCGCGGGGGTCTGCCGCCCTTCGCCCCCGTGGGGGACCGGGGCGCTCCCGACTGCCTCCTCCTCCGCCTCTGAGGGGACGCTTTGCTCCTCGTCGGCTGTCGCCTCAGGCGCAGCGCTCCCGGCTGCCTGTATCCGGATCGTGCCGGAGGCCAGCTCCGTCTCCAGCCGGGACAGACGGGCGTTGAAGGCTTTGGCGTCCAGCTCCAGGGCCGGGTCGCACATCTGGAGCAGGCAGAGCTCCACGTCAATGCGCCGGTTGGCGCTCTTGTTGAAGCCGGAGGCGGTATCCTGGAGCAGCCTGGTATGCCGCAGCAGCTCCGGGGCGGTAAAGCGCCCCAGCAGGGCCTCCAGCTCTCGGTCGGTGCATACCCCGGTGAGCATGGCCGCGCCGGTCTTCGGCGCGGTTTTCAGCAGCAGCAGATCCCGGCAGAGGCTCACCAGCTCGTCCACCAGGGCGGCCAGGTCCTTGCCCTGGGCGTATTGCCGGGTAAACAGCTCCAGCGCCCGATTGGCGTCCTTGTCCGCCACGGCCAGCAGCAGCTCCCCGGCGGTCCTGGACCCGGCAATGCCCAGGGTCTCATAGACAGTCTCGGGGGTCAGGCGGCCCTGGCAGGCCGCCGCGCACTGGTCCAGAAGGGAGAGCCCGTCCCGCAGAGCGCCGTCGGCCAGACGGCCCAGGAGATTTGCCGCCTCGGGAGAGATGTCGATTCCCTCCTCATAGGCCACAAAATGGATTCGGGCGGCCACGTCCGCCGGGTCAATCCGCCGGAAGGAGAAGCGCTGACAGCGGGAGAGGATGGTGGCCGGAACCTTGTGGAGCTCCGTGGTGGCCAGAATAAACATCAGATGCTCCGGGGGTTCCTCGATGATTTTCAAAAGGGCGTTAAAGGCCGACATGGAGAGCATGTGGACCTCGTCAATGATATACACCCGCTTTTTGAGCTCCGTGGGGGCATAGATCGCGTCCTCCCGGAGAGTCCGCACGTTGTCCACGCCGTTGTTGGAGGCGGCGTCGATTTCCAGAACGTCCATACAGGCGCCGCTGTCGATGCTCTTGCAGGCAGCGCAGCGGTTGCATGGGTTGCCGTCCTGAAGATTGAGGCAGTTCACCGCCTTGGCCAGTATTTTGGAGCAGGTGGTCTTGCCCGTTCCCCGGGAGCCGGTGAAGAGATAGGCATGGCTCAGCTTCCCCGTGATCACCTGGGTCCGGAGAATCTGGGTGATGCTCCCCTGCCCCACCACGTCGTCAAAGGTCTGGGGACGGTATTTCCGGTATAGGGCCTGGTACATCTGCTCACCCCCTGTTTTCTGAGTTATAATTCGCCTGACGGCGAAGTTAAGATTGCCCTGCGGGCAGGTTATGATTTGCCTGCGGCAACAGCCGCAATCATCACTTCCCCTTGCCCCAAGGGCAAGCGTACCGGCCCATGACAAGATCGCACACCTACATTTGAACTTGCGTTATCCCCGTTTCCCGGACAGCCAGCTCAGAAACGGCTGACCCACGGCACACGGAACTTGCCGCTTAATGCTGCTCGGTTCCCCGCCTGACATGGTTCACGGGGTTCCGTTGCGTGAGACCGATCCCTCAACACTACTTATTCGGACAGCAGCACAACGCAAGCCCGGGTGTAGGAATTCACTCCTGCTGTAGCGGATTGCAGGTTACAGGGCACCGCTATCTCCCCGGCTAGTGCGACCTTGTCACAGGCCGGTACGGTCGTGACAAGCCTATATTCTATTGTACACAGTTTTTTGCAAAAAAGCAAGCATCAATCCAGCTTGGATTCAATAAAGTCCGCCAGCTCGCCGATGGTGGCCACCTTATCCTCCAGCTCCAGATCCACGCCCAGCTCCGCTTCCAGGTCCATGAGCATCTCTACGGTGTCCAGAGAGTCCAGGTGCAGGCTCTCAAAGGTGGTGTCCCGGTTCAGCTCCTGGGCGGGAATGTCCATTTCCTTGGAAAGATAGTTTATCAGTTTCTCCAGCATACGAACGCCTCCGTTTGATTCATTCGGTACGCAGTGCCATGCGACGCTTCATACTATCATGTATCATACAGATTTTTTCCCACTTGTCAAGAAAAATTTTTGTGAACAGACACGAAGCAAGCGCAGATTAACGGATCATGGCTGACGTTCCGCAACAGATGGAACTGTCATCCGTTCCGTAAGGGCCGAAGCCCTCCCGGGTTCTGTTTTTCGCTGAATACTTGACTGTTTTTACCGGAAAACAAGGGGAAATCAGCGCTTCACGGGCAACACAGAGGTCGAGGCAGACGAATCTGATTCCTGACAGCCTCCCGCTTCCTGCACAGGCCAGCGCTCCGCGGTGGTCTGTTTGCTGTACATACAATTCCTTGAGAAAAGTTTTTCCACTTTTTCTCATTTTTCTCTTGACTATCTATTTGCAGACTGTGTCTTCCTCTTGACTTTCTATTTGCAGACTGTGTTCACTGTTCTTGAGTATCGGGTTAAATATTTTCGTAACTTTTGCATACCCAACTATATGTCTTCCTTCTTGAATAGGAATGACTTTTCCGAGAAACATTGAATTGGGGTAAGCCTCAGGCTGAATAAAAGAAATCGACCCTTTTACGTTCTCGTTAAATGGAGCATAATCCATCTCATAGTAATGATGAACTCCAGATGTAAGCAAGTCTGGCAGTACTAAGTGCGCCGGACGGTATCCATCATGAGGAGGAGTTTTCCGGCAATCACTGTAAAAGAAGAAAGTGACCTCAATGTCAGCCGGGGAATCATAAAACCTGTTCAACATATTTTTTCACCCAGTCTTTATGTCTTTTATTCGATTATTCGTATTTCACCAAATATCAAGCTATTAAATAAATCGAGTTGTGCAACAGATACTGTAAGCGTCCCACTTCTAAAGATCTTTATATCGACTTGAGTTAAATCAAATTGACCTAAAGAGAACACAGTCTGTGTTCTCTTTTTATTTGCAGACTGTGTTCTTGACAAGCCATTTCCGTTCTTGCTCTAAACGGCTATCAGCAATATTGGTTCTGTCATACTCTTCAGGGAGCCAGTTAATCTGATCAATAAATTCGTGTTCAATTTTGTGGTTCCATTTTGATCCTTCCCATCCAACCGAATCGCTTCTTGAAAACCATTGATATTTGTCGCCTCTAAAGGGAACAAGATCGTCCCCAGTCACGTTTCCAAGCCATGTCAGGTTTTCAACCGGAATCTCCTTCACTTTTGTGGAGAGAATGCACCAGAAAAAGCAATTGCGTTCCGGTGAGTCCCACGGATATAGCGGAAGAAGCGGAAGTCCCGCAAGCTCGCTTAGTTCGGGCGGCTTGTCGCCGCACCAGGCGTACAGCTTCACAACCGGGACGATATGGCCTGGGTACCAATATCGCTCTGAAATCTTACGAAAAACGAAATATTTCCCGTAAAAGCCGGTTTCTTTGCTGTATTCGCTGCTTAGTCGATACGCAAACATATCCCCCATAACCCAAGGACAGCGAAAAAGCCTACGTTTCCGTGCTTTCTTCTCGGGTGGCTGTGGTTGATTGAGTTTTTTCTCCAGGTTCTCCAGACTTTGCAGCCAGTGCTTAATATCAGTTTCGTCGGAATCTGCCCACCTTTGCAGCTCGATATCTTTATGCTCTAGATAATATCGCGCATTTTGAAGGACCTCGGGCAACAGCATTCCTCGATCCCACTGAGTATCGGCCAGCGCGTACCAAAAAAGAGCGGTTTCTTCCTCGTGGCGCAGCAGTGATGCGTATTGCTGTAACAGCTTCTTTGTTGCCGCTTCTTTGGTGTTACCGGCTCTTAATAGCTCTGTAAAGTCTTCCTTTACATCACGGGTTGTATCGTTGTCATACAAAGACGTTCCCCATGTACCCATATTTCACTACCTCCCTAAGGGGAATACAGGGGGCGGCTCTCTGTGTTGTTTTTCATTCCCTGTTTTTCTCTGCCCGGGAGAGCCGAAGCCCTCCCGGGAAAAGAAAAATATGGAAGCAAACACAACACAGAGAGCCGCCCCCGCTATCCCCCTGCTGTGCCGTGTCCCCTGTGCTGACCCTGGGCTGGCCTTGTCATGGCGAGCCCCTCCGTCGGCAGAGAGTTGGTCGGCGCTGCCTCCTACCCGCGGAGGCGGGAAATGCGGCGGCTGCTGGCGCGGATGGCCCGCTCCGGGCACACCAGCACGCACAGGTGGCAGCCCACGCAGCGCTTGCCGTTCAGCAAGGGCTTCCGGTCCTTCCCCAGGCGGATGGCCTGGTGGCCTCCGTCGGCGCAGGAGATGACGCAGCGGCCGCAGCCCACGCAGGCCTCCCGGTGGAAGCGGGGCAGCACCACAGTATCCCGCTCCAGCACGTCGGTGGTCGTGCTGAGGGAGTCCAGCGCCAGGCCCCGAAGCTGATCCGGGGCGTCAAAGCCCTTCTCCGCCAGGTAGTAGTTCAGGCCGGAGATCAGATCCTGTACGATCCGGTAGCCGTACTGCATAACGGCGGTGGTGACCTGGATGCTGCCGGCTCCCAGCAACAGGAATTCCAGAGCGTCGGACCAGGATTCCACGCCGCCCATGCCGCTGATGTGGAGGCCCCGCAGCTCCGGCGCCGCCGCCAGCTCCGAGACAAAGCGCAGGGCGATGGGCTTGACGGCGTTGCCGCTGTAGCCTCCCACGGCGGACATGCCCCGCACCGCGGGGGCGGAGATGTAGGTGTGGGCGTTGACGTTCATAACGCTCTTGATGGTGTTGATGGCGGCCAGGCCGTCGGCCCCGCCCCGCTTGGCGGCCAGGGCAGCCGGGAGCATGGAGGCCACGTTGGGGGTCAGCTTGGCCAGAATGGGAATGTCAGCCCCACGGCGGGCCGCGGCGGTGAAGCGCTCCACCAGCTCCGGCACCTGCCCGATGTCAGAGCCCAGGCCGCCCTCCGCCATGTTGGGGCAGGAGAAGTTCAGCTCGATGGCGTCGGCCCCGTTTTCCTGGCAGAGCCGGGCCAGCTCCTCCCATTCCGCGTCGTTCTGGCCCATGATGGAGGCCAGGATGAACTTGCCGGGGTACTTCGCCTTGAGGCGGCGGAAGATCTCCATGTTCTCCGCCACGCTGTGATCCGAGAGCTGCTCGATGTTCTTGAAGCCCATGATGGTGCCGTTGTCTCCCCGGATCGCGGAGAAACGGGGGGATGCCTCATGGATTTCAAAGGAACAGATGGTTTTGAAGCAGGCCCCGGCCCAGCCGGCCTCGAATGCCCGGGCGCACATCTCGTAGCTGCTGGCCACCACGGAGGAGGACAGCAGGAAGGGGTTTTCCAGAGGAATGCCGCAGAGCTCCGTCCGCAGTCGGGAGGTATCCGCGGGAGCCGGGATGTCCAGATTGGGCCGCACCCGCTCCCGCAGACGGTTCAGCAGGCTTCGGATGGGAACCTGGCCCGGATGGACACAGGCCGCCTCACAGGGGGCCTGGCAGTTGGCGCAGGGATTGTGGTCCGGCAGGGCGGCAGCGGCAGCCTTCTCGTTATCCAGCCAGCAGCTCCGCAGCAGCGCGGCGGGGTCCAGCTTTCCGCAGGCTGCCGTGCAGGGCGCCTCCCCGCAGAGAGAGCATTTCAGCAGGTCCTCCCGTTGAATGGTACGCAGCGTAATCATTTCGAGGCCTCCTTTGTCATTCAATATACATGATTATACCAGATCTCGTATGATTTTTCAAGTAATATCCAGCATGAGATCGCGGCAAAGATATACTCCCCCTGTGACAGGCAGTGAAGATACACTGCCGTCAATGAACGCAGGGGGCGGTTCTCTGTGTTGTTATTCATTCCCTGTTTTTCTGTCCCCGGGAGGGCCAAAGCCCTCTCGGGTGGCGTTTTCCGCTGGGAAATTGGCTGATTTTACCGGAAAACAAGGGGAAATCAGCGCTTCACGGGCAACACAGAGAACAGTCCCCTTGCTGATTGACCGCTGGCGCAAACAAATTCCTTCGCATCTACTACGGGAAGGTGAATGCTTTTCTTGCACCAAAGGAGGACGCAGAGGCCGAGGCAGACGAGGCTGATTCCTGACAGCCTCCCGCTTCCTACACAGGCCAGCGCTCCGCGGTGGTCTGTTTGCTGTACATACAATTCCTTGAGAAAAATTTTTCCACTTTTTCTCATTTTTCTCTTGACTTTCTATTTGCAGACTGTGTTCCGCATGTCAAAAAGAACCGTCCAAGT
>CAMOSU010000041.1 GCA_946625125.1 uncultured Clostridia bacterium | reverse complement strand
ATTTTTCAATTCGCAGAATTGAAAAATACCACAATTATTCACTATTCACTATTCATTATTCACTTTTCAGCAGCTCCCGCGCAGAATCGCCCTCCGGGCGATTGTTTGCTTCGCAAACCGGACGAGCGCGGCTCGTCCCTACAATGTCTTTCCTACGCTTCCGTCTTCTTCGTCTTTTTCGCTGTGGTTTTCTTTGCCGCAGGCTTCTTGGCGGTCGTTGTCTTCTTCACTGCCGTCGTTTTCTTCGCGGCGGTCTTCCCGGCGGTCGTCTTCTTTGCTGCCGTCTTCCGGCCCGCCGTCTTCCCTGCTCCCTGCTCCTTGCTCTCCGCTCCCTCCGCTGTCTCGGCGGCGTCGGGCTTCTTATAGTAGCCCCGCTTGTCCTCGGGCAGGAAATTCTCGCATTTTTCGTTGATGCAGAAGGGCTTCATCCGGCCCTTGCCGCTGCGCTTGAACATGGTCTGGCCGCAGGCGGGGCAGTCCTGGTCTGTGGGAACGTCCCAGGTCATGAAGCCGCAGGCGGGACCGGTTTCGCAGGCGTAGTAGGCGTAGCCCTTTTTGGACTTCCGCTTCAGCATCCCCCCGCCGCACTTGGGGCAGCGGCCGGGCATGTGCTCCACAATGGGCTTGGCGTTTTTGCACTCGGGGTAGCCGGGGCAGGCCAGGAACTTGCCGAAGCGCCCGAACTTCACCACCATGTTCCGCCCGCAGAGCTCGCAGACCTCGTCCGTGACCTCCTCGGGGACCTTGATGCGGGTGTCCTTGAGGGCCTCCTCGGCGTTCTCCATCTCCCGGTGGAAGCCCTGGTAGAAGTCCCGGAGCACCTGCTTATAGGGCAGCTTGCCCGCCTCCACCTGGTCCAGCTTGTCCTCCATAGCGGCGGTAAACTCCACGTCGATGACGTCGTTGAAGCGGTCCAGCATGAGCTGGGTCACCACCTCCCCCAGGGGGGTGGGCTCCAGCTTCTTGTCCTTTTTCACCACGTATTCCCGGTCCTGAATGGTGGAGACAATGGAGGCGTAGGTGGAGGGACGGCCCACGCCCTTCTCCTCCATGGCCTTCACCAGAGTGGCCTCGGTGTAGCGGGCGGGGGGCTGGGTGAAGTGCTGCTCCGGCTTGCTTTCCACATGCCGAAGCTGCTCTCCCTCCCGGAGCTCCGGCAGGGCATCCAGCTTCTCCTCGCTGTCGTCGTCCCGGCCCTCTTCATAGACCGCCAAAAAGCCGGAGAATTTCAGATTCTGGTGGTTGGAGCGGAAGCTGTGGCCCCGGCAGTCGGTGTCGATGGTGGCGGTGTCATAAACCGCGTTGGACATCTGGCTGGCCACGAAGCGGCTCCAGATCAGCCGGTAGAGCCGGTACTGATCCCGGGTCAGATCCTGCTCCAGACTTTCCGGGTCCAGGCGGACGTCGCTGGGACGAATGGCCTCGTGGGCGTCCTGGGCGGCGGACTTGGTCTTGTAGCGCCGGGGGGCTCCCGGGTGATAGGCCTGGCCGTAGCGCTCTGTGATAAAGTCCTTGGCGGCGAAGAGGGCCTCGTCGGACAGCCGCAGGGAGTCGGTACGCATATAGGTGATCAGACCCACGGTGCCGTGGCCGGTGACATCCACGCCCTCGTAGAGCTGCTGGGCGATGGCCATGGTGCGCTTGGGGGTCATGTTCAGCTTTCGGGAAGCCTCCTGCTGGAGGGTGGAGGTGATGAAGGGGGGCGCCGGACTGCGGCGCTTCTCCGCCTTCTTGATCTCCGTCACGGTGAAGGCCTGGCCCTGGATGTCCGTCAGGACGGCCGCAGTCTCCTCCTGGCTGGCCAGGCTCCGCTTTTTGCCCTGTTCGCCGTGGTAGTGGGCCTCAAAGCGGCCGGGCTTCTCAAGGCATTCCAGGGTCACGTCCAGGGACCAGTACTCCTCCGGCACAAAGGAGCGGATCTCGTTTTCCCGCTCCACCACCAGCCGGGTGGCCACGGACTGAACCCGGCCCGCGCTGAGGCCCCGGCGGATCTTCCGCCACAGCAGGGGAGAGAGCTGGTAGCCCACGATCCGGTCCAGAATCCGGCGGGCCTGCTGGGCGTCCACCAGGTCCAGGTCGATGTCCCGGGGCTCCTGAATGGCTCTGGTGACCACCCCCCGGGTGATCTCGTTGAAGGTGACCCGGCGGGTCTTCTCGGCGGGGAGCTTTAAAAGCTCCTTGATGTGCCAGGAGATGGCCTCTCCCTCCCGGTCCGGGTCGGTGGCCAGATAGACGGTTCCGGCCTTGTCGGCGGCCTTTTTCAGCTCCTTGATGAGCTCGGCCTTCTCCTTCATGGGAATGTATTCCGGGGTGAAATCGTGGTCCAGATCCACCCCCATGGTGCTCTTGGGCAGGTCCCGCAGGTGGCCCATACAGGCCTTCACCTGGAAGTCCGGCCCCAGATATTTTCCGATGGTTTTCGCCTTGGAGGGCGACTCCACGATCACGAGATCGGGATTTTGTTTCGACATAATTGCCTCCGATGTTCCTTCCGATATTTGATTTCCCCAGGGGAGATCAGAGTTCATACAGTTTTCCGGGCTTCTGGATGACGACCCGCTTGATTTGCAGCAGGGTCAACTGGGACAGCACCTGGGCCGCCGGGAGTCCGGTTTTGTCAATGAGGGCGTCTGCCTGCATGGGACCCTGGGCCAGAGCCTCCACGATCTGCCGCTGGATGGGGGAGAGGGCGGAGAAATCAAGCTCCCGGCGGGACGGCGCCTCCGCCGCTTTGGGGGAAGCTTCCCCTTTTCCGGGGGCGGGGGAGGGTGGGCTGAGGGTTTCGTCCTCGTTTTGGGCTTCGTGTTTTTCGGTATACATTCTGACGGCGCCCGGATACCGGAACTCGTAGCGCCGCAGCAGGTCCCAGCCGCTTTCCGCGGCGTAGGCCCCCTCCCGCAGCAGGGCGTTGCAGCCCCGGCTCAGGGGATCGTCGGGGGCTCCGGGGACGGCGTAGACGTCCCGGCCCTGCAGGACCGCCCAGCGGGCGGTGATGAGAGAGCCGCTTTGCTCCGCCGCCCGGATCACCGCCACCCCGTCGGACAGGGCGCTGATGATCCGGTTGCGAACGGGAAAATGCCGGGCGTTGGGGGCCGTGCCGGGGGGATACTCCGAAATCAGGCAGCCCGTTTCCGCCACCCGGTCAAAGAGCTCCCGGTTCTCCGGGGGATAGACCACGTCCGGGCCGCAGCCCAGCACGCCCACCACGATTCCTCCTGCCTCCAGAGCGCCCAGGGCGCTTTGGGAGTCGATGCCCCGGGCCAGGCCCGTGATCACCAATCCCCCGCAGAGGGCAATCTCCCGGCCCAGCCGCCGGGCCAGGGCCAGGCCTGTCCCGTCCGCCTTCCGGGCGCCCACCAGGGCAATCCCGGGGCGGTCCTCCCGGGGGAGCTTCCCCCGGCAGTAGAGCAGAAGGGGAGCCTCCTCCGCCAGAGAAAGCCGGGAGGGATAGCCCGGGTCCCGGGCGGAAAGCAGCCGAATTCCCTCCTGGGCGCAGCGCTCCAGAACGGCCCGGGCCGGGGAGAGCTCCTTGTCCAGCAGCGCCCTTTGCAGGGCGGGGGAGAGCCCGGCCCTGGACAGGGTCTCGGCGTCGGCGGCATAAAGCTCGGCGGGACTGCCGAAGCTTCGCAAAAGCTGCCGCAGGCCCTTGACGCCGATCCGCGGCCTCTGGGTCAGCCAGACCCAGTACAGCGTATTGTCATCCATAGCGTTTCCCAAGGGACAGGCAGCGGGGAATCGGCAATGAGGACCCGAATCGGCGCCAATTACCTGTTGCTTATCACATATCATGTATTGATTCGCCTATATCATATTCCTGCGCCGCGTGACGCCACGTTGGCGCGGGGCACGGCGGGAGGAAACGTACCGATTCCGTCATTCTGAGCGCAGCGAAGCATTGCGCCCTTCACGGGTGAATCCGCATCCCCCGTCCCCTGATCCCTAGCGCCTCATCGGTGGGCGGCACCGGTGGCGAGCAATCCCCATGAAGGACACAGGCGCTCGCCGCTGCAGGGGAGTCTGGTGACTGATGACTAGTGACTAGTGACTAGTGACTGGTGACTGACCCCTCTCTTCTCAGCTCCCAGAGCACCACCGTGGCGGCCACGGCGGCGTTGAGAGATTCGCAGCGGGGGGACATGGGAATGATGGCCTCCCCCGCGGCGGCGGCCCGGAAGTCCTCGCAGACGCCCTGGCCCTCGGAGCCGATGACGGTGACGCAGCTTTTCAGATCCACCCGGCGAATGTCCTCCGCCCGGTCGGTGAGGGCGGTGACGCAGATGGGCAGATTCCGGCTCCGGCACTGCTCCAGAATGGCCTGGGTTTCCGCCTGGAGGGGCGGGCGGCGGAACACGGCGCCCATGGTGGCCCGGACGGTCTTCTCGCCGTAGGGGTCCGCGCAGCCGTCCGCCAGCACCACCGGCACGTCAAAGGCGTCGGCGGCCCGGAGGATGGTCCCCAGATTTCCCGGGTCCTGAATTCCGTCCAGAATCAGGCAGCCCGGGCCAAGGTCCAGGGCCTGGGGCTCCGGCATCCGGCACAGGGCCAGAACTCCCTGGGGGGTCTCCATCCGGGAGAGGTCCTTCATCAGAGCCTCGGGAATGCGAATCTCCCGCACCCCGGCGGGGACGGGAAACTCCACCCCTTCCCGGAGCAGCAGGGCCTCCACCCCCAACCCCCAGCGCAGGGCCTCCTCCACCAGCTTCGCTCCGTCTGCCACAAAGGCCCGGCACTCGTAGCGGTATTTTCGGCTGGCAGCCAGCTTTCGCACATGCTGCACCGTGCTGTTGGTTCTGGAAGTGATCCATTCCGCCATTTCAGCGCGCCTCCTGTTCCAAATGATAACACATTATAATGTATCGTAGCATAATTTTCCCACGAATGCAAGAATAAAATTTCAATTGAAATTTTCTGTGGGGTATTGTACAATAGAAGGCGATAAAAAAGGAGGGACTCCGGATGGATCGTAAGCGCGTGATTGTCCGTACCAGTGTGATTGGAATTGTGGCCAATCTCTTTTTGGCAGGCTTTAAGGCGGGGGTGGGGCTGCTGTCCAACTCCATCGCCATTGTGCTGGACGCGGTGAACAATCTCTCCGACGCCCTGTCCTCGGTCATCACCATCATCGGCACCCGCCTGGCGGGGAAAAAGCCCGACAGGAAGCACCCCTACGGCCACGGGCGGGTGGAGTATCTCACCGCCGCCATCATTGCCGTTATCGTGCTCTACGCCGGCGTCACCTCCCTGGTGGAGTCTGTCAAGAAAATACTTCACCCGGAAACCCCGGATTACAGCGCCGCCGCCCTGATTATTGTGGCCGCGGCGGTGGCGGTGAAGCTGGCCCTGAGCTTCTATGTGAAGCGGACCGGCCAGAGGGTGAACTCCGACGCCCTGGTGGCCTCCGGGGAGGACGCCCGGAACGACGCGGTCATTTCCGCCGCCACCCTGCTTGCCGCGGGGATCTATCTGATCTGGCACTTGCCCGTGGAGGCCTGGCTGGGAGCCGTCATCTCCGCGGTGATTCTGAAATCCGGCTTTGACATGCTCCGGCAGACCATCTCCCGGATTCTGGGGGAGCGGGTGGACAGAGAGCTGAGCCTGGGAATCAAGAAAACCGTTTCCGACTTCCCCGGGGTCTCCGGGGCTTATGATCTGATTCTCCACAGCTACGGCCCGGATATGCTGGTGGGCTCGGTCCACATTGAGGTCCCCGACACCATGACCGCCGCCGAGCTGGATCAGTTGGAACGGGATATTGTGGACAAGGTGGCCGAGGAGCATGGGGTGATTCTCACAGGCATCAGCATTTACTCCGTCAACACCACCGACGACCTCGTCGCCAAAGCCCGGGAGGACATTCGCCGCCGGGTGATGATCCACGACCATGTGCTGCAGATGCACGGCTTCCATATGCACGACCGGGAAATTCGCTTCGATCTGGTGATCGGCTTCGAGGCCCCGGACCGGAAGGCCCTCTTCGGGGAGATCTGCCATGAGATCCGGGAGGCCTACCCGGATTATCAGGTCTACATCGCCCTGGACAGCGACATCAGTGATTAGTGACCGGTGACTGGGGAATTGGGAATGCGGATGAAGATGAAAAAGCTCTTATATCTGGCGCTGCTGACGGCGATCAGCTTAGTCTTGTTCGTGGTGGAAAATCAGATTCCCGCCCCCCTGCCGGTGCCGGGGGTGAAGCTGGGACTGGGGAATGTGATTGTGGTGACGGTGCTCTTCCTCTATGGACCCAGGGAGGCTCTGGAGGTTTTGAGCGCCAAGATCGTTCTCTCCGCCCTGCTTACGGGGAATCTGAGCGCCCTGGCCTATTCCGCCGCCGGGGGGCTTTTGAGCTGGGGAGGCATGTGTCTGCTTCGGCCCCTGCTGCAGAAGAAGCAGCTCTGGGTGGCCTCGGTGCTGGGAGCCATGCTCCACAATCTGGGCCAGCTTGCCGCGGCCCGGCTCATTGCCGCCACCCCGGGGCTCTGGGCCTATCTGCCGGTGCTGCTGCTCTCCGGCATGATCACGGGGTTCTTCACCGGCGTCGCCGCCCAGTCTGTGACAGGGCGGCTGCGGATTGGAAAGAATGCAGCGCTGTACACGGAAAACGATAACGAAATGTGAGGACGCTTATGACTGAACTGAAAACCATCATCCCGCCGGATTCCCGGGTAAAAGGGCTTCTGGGCAGGGGACGGGGGGGAGACGGCCCCCTTCGCTGGACCTCCTTTCTCCTCCGGCTTCCCGTGGAGGAGGGGGTGCTGCTTTACAACAGCCTGACCCTGGAGCTGCTGCTGGTTCCCGGGGAGCTGGCTTCGGAGCTGGAAGCCCCCGGGACCGCGCTGCGGGAGGCCCTGCACAGACGCTGGTTCCTGGTTCCCCCGGAGCTGGACGAGCACGGCCTGGTCCGGGAGATTCGTCAGACCCTCCGGCTCATGAATCCGCCGGCCCCCTGGATTACCAAGTACACCGTGCTGACCACCACAGCCTGCAACGCCCGCTGCGCCTACTGCTTTGAGGAGGGCTGGAGCCCCCGGACCATGAGCCTTGAGACGGCGGACCGGCTGGCGGACTATATGCTCGCCCACAGCGCGGGTCATCCCTTCGGAATTGATTGGTTTGGCGGCGAGCCTTTGGTGAACCGTCGGGCGATGGACCGAATCTGTACCCGGCTGCATAACGCCGGGGCCGGCTTCAAAAGCGTCATGACCACCAACGGCTATCTGCTGGACCCGGAGACCATCCGGGCGGACGCCGCCCTCTGGCAGCTCTGGGCCTGTCAAATCACCCTGGACGGCCGGGAAGAGGCCTATAACCGCATCAAAAACTACATTTATCCCGGGGTCAACGCCTACCGTCGGGTCCGCGGCAACATCCACGCCATGACCGAGGCGGGGGTCAAGGTCACCATCCGCATGAACTTCGACCTTTCCAATCTGGAGGAAATCAGTCTTCTGACAGAGGAGCTCATCGAAGAATTTCGCGGGGAGTCCAGGGTGCTCGTCACCCCCATCATTCTCTATGAGAAGGAGGGACCCGGCGCGAAGCCCCGGACGCCGGAAACCCGGCAGGCCTTGCAGGAGGCCCAACAGAAGCTGCTGGACCGGCTGGAGGCCGGGGGCCTGAACCGTCCGGCCAGGCTGCCCCGGACTCAGAACTTCCACATGTGCATGGCCGACAGCGGCGACAAGCTCACCGTTTTCCCGGATGGGGAAATCGGCCTGTGCGAGCAGCACAACCGCTCCAATCTGATCGGCCATCTGGATTCGCCCGAGCTCGACGGGGCCGCCATGCAGAGGGCCTGCGCCCTCCGCCCCGAGATTCCCGCCTGCGGGGACTGCCCCCTCTTCCCGGGCTGTATTCGCCTGGACATCTGTCCGAACCAGATCTGCCACCCCCAGCGGCGGGCCGCCCGGGAAGAGCAAAAACGCAATTCCATTCGTTATGAATGGGAACAATACAAATTGAAAACAGGAGGAAGCAGGCATGAATAAAGAATGGGATCTTTCCCCGCTGTATGAGGGAATCGACACCGAGAAATTCCAGAAGGATCTGAAAGCGGCGACGAACATCCTGGCGGAGTACAACGCCTTCGCCGCCGCCCTGCCCGCCGACCGGGGGGCAGGCATCCGCCGGGGCCTGGAGCTGCAGGAGAAGCTGATGGGTCTGGCTGCGCCGATGTTTGAGTATTGCAGTCTCCGCAGCGCCGTCAACACCTCCGACGGCGAGGCTCTGGACACCATGAGCCGGCTCCAGAAGCTCTTTTCCGACAGCTCCGCCGCCGACGCCGCCTTCAAGGCCTACGTGGGCAAGACGGAGAATCTGGAGGAGCTCATCGCCGCCGACCCCTTCCTGGGAGAGTACGCCTATCTGCTGCGGACCACCAAGGAGGACGCCAAGTACGTACTGGATGAGAAGGTGGAGGAGGCTCTGGCCAAGATGAACCTCTCCGGAGGCTCCGCCTGGGAGAATCTGCAATCCTATCTCACCTCCACCGTGGAGGCCGACTATCGGGGGCAGAAGCTGAACCTCTCCGCCGTGCGGAATCTGGCCTACGATCCCGACCCCGCCGTCCGCAAGGACGCCTATGACGCGGAAATCGCCTGCTACGACAAGATCAAGGACGCGGTCTGCTTCTCTCTGAACTCCCTGAAGCAGCAGGTCACCACGGAGTGCGAGCTCCGCAAGGGCGGCTCCCCCCTGGAGATGACCCTCCGGGCCAGCCGCATGCGGAAGTCCACCCTGGACGCCATGATCCAGGCCATCGAGGAGTACCTGCCGGTGTTCTGGAAGTACCTCCGGGCCAAGGCCAGGCTGCTGGGCTACGAGGGCGGCCTGAAATGGTGGGACATGTTCGCCCCCATGGGGAAGAACACCGCCAGCTACACCGTGGAGGACGCGAAGAAGTATCTGGACGAGCACTTCCGTCCCTTCGCCCCGGATATGGCGGACATGATGATGGAGGCCTTTGACCACGCCTGGATCGACTTCTATCCCCACGCGGGCAAGGTGGGAGGCGCCTTCTGCGCCAACATCGCCTCCATCAAGCAGAGCCGGGTGCTCACCAACTTCGACGGCTCCTTCTCCGACATCGTCACCCTGGCCCACGAGCTGGGCCACGCCTACCACGGCATGATGATCGAGAACCACCGGCCCCTGAACCTGGACTACTCCATGCCCGTGGCGGAGACCGCCTCCACCTTCAACGAGACCGTGGTGATGAACGCCGCTCTGGACGAGGCCCCGGACCGGGAGGTGAAGCTGGGCCTGCTGGAGAGCCAGCTCCAGGACACCACCCAGATCATGTGCGACATCATGAGCCGCTACTGGTTCGAGACCGCCGTCTTTGAGAAGGCCCGGGAGGGCTTCGCCTTCGCGGACGAGCTCTGCGAGATGATGAAGGCCGCCCAGAAGCGGGCCTACGGCGACGGCCTGGACCCGGAGACCCTGCACCCCTATATGTGGGTCTGCAAGGGCCACTACTACTCCGCCGGTCTGAGCTTCTACAACTTCCCCTACGCCTTCGGCGGCCTCTTTGCGGCGGGGCTCTACGCCCAGTACCGCAGGGAGGGCGAGGCCTTCCTGCCCAAGTACCGGGCTCTGCTGAAGGCCACCACCGTGGCCTCCGTGGAGGACGTGGCCAAAATGGCCGACATCGACCTGGGGGACGTGAACTTCTGGCGCTCCAGCCTGGAGATCTTCAAGTCCCGGGTGGAGATGTTCCTGGAGCTGGCGGAGAACAATTGAGAATTGAGAATTGAAAAATGAGAATTTCGGTGTTTTCAAATTGCCATTTGAAAACATTGGAAAGGGCATCAGACCCGCCCGTAGGGGCGCACAGTGTGCGCCCGCCGTACCCCGCACAAATGAGGCATCAGGCAATAGGCATCAGGCATCAGGGAACGGGGAATGCGGATTCTTCGCTGCGCTCAGAATGACAGAATCGGTACGTTTCCGCCCGTAGGGGCGCACAGTGTGCGCCCGCCGTACCCCGCACAAATGAGGCATCAGGCAATAGGCATCAGGCATCAGGGAACGGGGAATGCGGATTCTTCGCTGCGCTCAGAATGACAGAATCGGTACGTTTCCGCCCGTAGGGGCGCACAGTGTGCGCCCGCCGTACCACCCACGATGCAAAGTAATAAGGAACAAGGAATAAGGAATCAGTTGCCCGATCCGGTTCCGTACACTTTTTACCGATTACCGGTTACTTATTACCTGAATGAAGGGAACGGCCTCCTGCAAGACCGTTGAAGAAGGTGATGCCCATGAGCCAAATCGAAAGCCTGCTGCTGTCCCGGGATTTTCCCTATTTGCAGCCGTATTTCTACAAGCACCCCTGGGCTCTGCGCTGCGAGCTGGGGCGGGGACGGACGACGGCGGAATTTGAGCAGAGCGCCCGGACCCGGGCGGAGGAAATTTACCGGATTCTCTTCCCCCAGGGGGCCGACGCGGTGATCTTCAACTACTGGATCTATGACCGCTCCTATTCCGGCGAGCCCGGAGCCGACGACCCCGGCCTCTCCGACGAGGCCCGCCGCTGGCTGCTGGAGCAGAACATCCGGCAGGAGGCAGAGCAGCTTCGCTTCCTGGACGCCATGCAGAGCCGCTACCGCCACGCGGTGATCCGGGATCTGCCCACCTATGACGATGGCCCGGAGAAGGACTGCCGGCGCAGCCGGATCTTCTGCTGGCGGGATCACCGGAGCTTCCACGAGCTGGGCCTGCTGGACCGGCAGTTAACAGACGAGCCGGCGCCCCTGGACGTCGGCCTGGTGTCCTTTGCAAACGAATGCGTCCTGTCGGTCTATGACATCCGGGGCTGCGATGTGGTTTTCGCGTCCCATGAAAAGCTGGCGGAGTTCTATCCCCGTCTGGAGTCCTTTTTCCTGGACTACGACCGGGGGGAAATGGCCCGCCGCTATGGAGTCTCCCCATGATGGAAAAACTGAAGCGCTCCCCCCTGCTGCAAAAGCTGGGGGGAGAATCCGCAAGAAAATATCTGGCTCTGGGCCTGGTTTGCCTTCTGCTGCTGGGCAGCCTGCTGGCCGTTCCCCGCAGCGGGAGCGCCGCCGCCCCGGACAGCGGGGAGAGCAGCGTTCCCACCAAAGCCCCGGAGGCTCCTGCCCCGGAGCCCCCGATGGGCCTGGTCCCCGCGGCAGGGCTGGAGCTCCTGCCGGGGGAAAGCCTCTTCGGCCTGTGCCGGGAGGGGGAGCGGGCCGCCGCCCTGCTGCTGCGCCGGGACCAGGAGGCCCTTGTCTGGCGGGGCCGTCTGGCCCTGCTGGACCCGGAGCGCTCCGCCGCTGTGGAATGGGTGGAGCTGGAGCCCCTGGGGGAGCTGGGCAGCTTTACCACCCTGGCGCTGACGGAGGGAGAAATCCGTCTGGCGGACCGGCAGGGGGAGCGCTGCGCCGCCTTTGACCGGTCCGGCCGCTTCCTGGGTCTCAAGGATCACCCCGCCATGAGCCAGGAAAACCTGGGCTGGCGCAATCGCCTCCTGGGGGACGACTGCTTCCGCAAGGAGGCGGGCTGGGGGGAGTTTACCCGGAGCGACAGCGGCCCTCTGAACCAGGCGGTCATCTTCTACGACGAGACAGACCGCCTCCATCTGATTCATGAGCCCTATGACCGGATTCTGGACGCGGAGGCCCACAGGCTTTTGACCCTCCGTCTGGGAGAAGGGGAGGGGGGAGAGCTGGCCCTGCTGGATCTGGATGCAACCCGCTGCCTGGACCGGCTTTCTCTGGAGGACAGCGAGGCGGCCCCGGAGGGCTGGAGGACTCTGGACCAGGCCCTGCTGGGCGGGGATTGGGCGCTGCTGGCCCTTTCCCGGAGCCGGGAGGGGGAGACGGAGCAGCGGCTGTTCTTCTGGTATCCCCGGCCGGAGGCCGGGAGCCCCCTGGAGGCGGAGCTGCTGACGGAGCAAATGCTCTGGGACGAGATCGGCCTGCTGCAAAACCGTCTCACCCAGGCCGGGCTGGTCCTCCGAGTGGAGCAGAGCCCGGACCCCGCTCTGATCCCCGCCTCCGGGCCGGAGGCCGAGGCGGGCTGCCGGACCGACGCCTCCCTGTTCGGGCAGTACTGGATTTTGAGTCTGCTGGCGGACTTTGCCGAAAAGCTTCCCCCCGGGATGATTCCGGAGCTGAGCCGGGAGCTTCCGGGAGGCGGACCCACGGACCTGGGCGCTCTGGAGATCTACATCGTCCGAAGCATCCCCGGGGAGGCCTCCGCCTTCGCCAGCCTCTGGGCCGAACCGCCTGTGATCTGCTTCGCCACGGAGGAATTTGATCCCAGTCAGATCCCCCACGAGTTCATGCACATCATGGACCTGCGGCTTTCCCGCTGGCTGGAGAGCCAGGGGCGGAGCCTGGAGGGGGAGTGGGCTGCTCTGAGCCCGGACTACGCCTTTGAGGAGGCGCTGAGCCAGGAGCGGCGGGAGAGTCTGGAGGGGTATTTCGTCTCCCTCTACGCCCGCACCAACAGCGGCGAGGACCGGGCCGAGTGCTTCCGGGCCCTCTTCGAGAGTGAGGAGCCCCTGGCCGAGCAGTGGTGGTACGCCGGAAAAGCCGGGGTGCAGAGCAAGCTGCTCTGGCTTTGCCAGAGCCTCCGGGCCGCCTTCCCCAGCCTTCAGGGGGTGGAGCGGGCCTCTTGGGAGAAGCTGCCTCCGCAATAAACAAAGCCCGCCGTTCAACGGAACGGCGGGCTTTTCCCTGGAAGGGGGGAATTCAGCAGTGCCTGGGGGAAGCCTGTGTTTTTTTGCAGCAGCAGCCGGAAGCGCAGCAGCAGGTCCAGAGCCTCCTGGCTGAGCTGCCAGGCGGCGGGGCGTGCCTCCCGGGCTTCGGCCAGCAGATCGGCGCCTTCGGGAAGCGCTCGGGGCGTCGGCCCGCTGAGCTCCCAGCCCAGGGAGACGATGTACTCATAGGACTTGTCCCGCATGGCCAGGTAGCGCTGGCCGTAGCTCTTGGTGTCGTGGACCGCCTGGTGCAGAACGTTCAGGTCCCGGAAGACCGCATCCTCTCCCACCCCCAGGGTGGCCCGGATGTGTCCCAGGTACTCCGCCGCCCCGCCGCTCCCAAACTGGTTGACGATGACGGAAAAATAGGCGGCGGTGGCGTCGGTGGCCATGCCCCAGCCCCGGCAGAGGGACACATAGTCCAGAATGTCCCGGCGGGCCAGGGCGTCCTGGGCAGCCCGCCCGTCCTGGGAGCCCAGCAGGGCGGAGACCCGTTCCGCCTCGGAGGCGGACAGAGTGCGGCTGCTCCAGCTTGTCCCCTGGGCGCTGATCTCCCGGTAGAGAGCCTGGCTGAGATAGTTGGCGGTGCCGGGCCAGTTCTCCAGGGCGTAACGCAGCAGCTCCAGAGCCCGGGCTCCGTGCCATTGCAGCAGACCGATGGAGCAGGCGCCGCCGTCGTTGGGGTTTACCGCGCCATAGTCCCCCTCCGCCCCGGCGAAAAAGACCTTCAGGGCCTCCACAATGGGCTCCTCCGGGTCCGCCTCCTGGCCGGAAACCGGGAGAATCAAGGGAACAAGCAGCGCGAAAACCAGCAGCAGGGCGGTGAATCGTTGTTTCATGACAGTCTCCTCCTTTTTTTGTTAGGTTCAGTCTATCACGGATTCCCCGCGTATGCTGTCGAAGGCCGACGGAGGGGGAAAAACAGCCTGTCCTTTGGAAATACTTGACAGCAATGATATAATATAAAGAGAATTTAAACCCTGGAGGAGCTTGCCATGAAGCGTCTGCTGCTGATTATGAACCCTGCTGCCGGCACGAAACGGGCCAATCCCCATCTGCCTGAGATTCTCTCCGTCTTTGAGCGGGCGGGTTACGCCTGCCTCACCTTTATGACCCAGAAGCGGGGAGACGGCACGGAGCTGGCGGCCCAGTACGCGGCCCAGTCAGATCTGGTGGTGTGCATCGGCGGCGACGGCAGCTTCAACGAGGTGATCTCCGGGATGGTCCGCTCCGGGGCGAAGACCCCCATCGGCTACATTCCGGCCGGGTCCACCAACGACTTTGCCGCCAGCCTGGGCTTGTCCAAGAACGTGATCCAGGCCGCCCAGGATATTGTGGCGGGCCGTCCCCGGGCCTATGACGTGGGGCGCTTCCGGGAGCGATACTTCAGCTATGTGGCCTCCTTCGGCGCCTTTACCAAAACCTCCTACGCCACCTCCCAGAACGTGAAAAACGCCCTGGGCCATCTGGCCTACATCCTGGGGGGCATCAAGGAGCTGTCCTCTCTGCACCGCTGCCGGGTGGCCCTGACCCTGGACGACGGCGACCGGCTGGAGGGGGACTACATCTTTGGGGCTGTCAGCAACTCCACCTCCGTGGGGGGGATTCTGACCCTGAACCCGGAGATCGTGGATATGAACGACGGGCAGTTTGAGCTGCTGTTGGTGCGCTACCCGGAAAACGCCGGGGAGCTGGCGGAGATGGTTCTGGCACTCAGCGCCCAGAACTACGACTCTCCTTCCCTGATCTTCCGCCCCGCCCGGCGGATTCTGGTGGAGGCGGACCCCGGCATGGACTGGACCCTGGACGGGGAATTTGCCCAGGGCAGCAGTCGGCTGGAAATCGAAAATCTCCACAGCGCCGTGAACATTGTGGTGAACAAGCCATGAAAAACACCAGCCTTTGCTACATTGAGCGGCAGGATTCCTATCTGCTGCTCCACCGGGTCAAAAAGGAACAGGATGAAAACCGGGACAAGTGGATCGGCATCGGGGGACACTTTGAGGAAAACGAGAGTCCCGAGGACTGCGTGCTCCGGGAGGCTCTGGAGGAAACCGGCCTGACCCTGCTCCGGCCGCGCTACTGCGGCATCGTCACCTTTGTCTCCGACCGCTGGGAGGGGGAATATATGCACCTGTTCCACGCGGAACGGTTCACCGGCCGCCTCCGGGACTGCGACGAGGGAGTGCTGGAGTGGGTGCCGAAGCAGCGGGTTCGCAGCCTGCCCCAGTGGGCGGGAGACAGGATTTTCCTGGATCTCATGGAGCGCCGTGTGCCGTTCTTTTCCCTGAAGCTCCGTTACCGGGGAGAAGTTCTGGAGGAAGCGGTGCTCAATGGGGAGACTCTTGAAATTTCCAAGAAAAAGCCTTGACAATTCCCGGCAGATGTGATAATATCTTAGGGCTGATTGTGTCAGGGGAGCTGCGGGTGTAGTATAACGGCTAGTACAACAGCCTTCCAAGCTGTGGGCGTGGGTTCGATTCCCATCACTCGCTCCATATACGCCAGTAGCTCAGCTGGATAGAGCAACTGCCTTCTAAGCAGTAGGTCGGGGGTTCGAGTCCCTCCTGGCGTGCCATCGTTGGAACAGGGTCCGCACGACTCGGAAATGCCGAAGGCCTACGGCTCACGTCGTTTCCTCGGCTGTGCTCCGTTGTTCCTCCTCTCCAAATCGAACCCGCTGCGCCGGGCTTCGATTTGGTAAGCGAAGAATCCTTGACAGGTAACGCAGGAGAATCGGAAATTCTCAATTTTCAATTTGATATGGTGGGTGTAGCGTAGTTGGTTAACGCGTCAGA
>CAMOSU010000040.1 GCA_946625125.1 uncultured Clostridia bacterium | reverse complement strand
AATGCTTTTACCGTTCAATCATGCAGGGCTCCCAGCAGGCGGGGGCCTCCAGATCCATCAGCTTCAGCAGGGTGGGGGCGACGTTGGCCAGACCGTAATGACCCTCCTTGAAGACATGCTTTTCATCCGGGTCATAGATGATGAAGGGAACCGGGTTGAGGCTGTGGGCGGTGCGCACGGAGGTCTTGCCCTTCTTGGTTTCCAGCATCTGATCAGCGTTGCCGTGGTCCGCGGTGACGCAGACAAGATAGCCGTACTTGTCGGCGGCCTCCAGAATCCTGCCCACACCAGCATCCACCGCTTCCATGGCGGTTATCACCGCCTCAATGACGCCGGTGTGTCCCACCATATCTCCGTTGGGGAAGTTGCAGCGCAGGAAATCAAAGCGCTTGGAGGCCATGTTTTCCACCATCCGCTGGGTGATTTCCTCGGCCTTCATCTTAGGAGCGAACTCGAAGGGAATGATGTCGGAGGGAATCTCCTCATAGACCTCCAGAGCCTCGTCCACCTTGCCGGAGCGGTTGCCGTTCCAGAAATAGGTAACGTGGCCGTACTTCTGGGTTTCCGAGAGAGCGTATTCCCGGACACCCGCGGCACAAAGGACCTCCGTCAGAGTGTTTTTGATCACGGGAGGCTGGACCAGATAGTGGTAGGGGATATCCAGATCACCGTCGTACTGGAGCATCCCGGCGAACTGTACGCCGGTGTAGCCCGGGCGCTCAAACTTGTCGAAATCCTTCCGGTCAAAGGCCAGGGAAATCTCCTGGGCGCGGTCGCCCCGGAAATTGTAAAGGATCACGGAGTCGCCGTTCTCAATGCGTCCCACAGGCACGCCGTCCTTGGCAATGACAAAGGCGGGCAGATCCTGGTCAATGGCGCCGGTTTCGGACCGGTAGGTCTCGATGGCTTCCCGGGCGGAGGCAAACTGACGGCCTTCTCCCAGCACATGGGTTTTCCATCCCGCCTCTACCATGCCCCAGTTGGCCTGATAGCGGTCCATGGTAATTTTCATTCTGCCGCCGCCGGAGGCAATGCGATAGCAATGACTCTCGTCGGAAAGCTCCGTCAGGACAGCCTCAATCTGGTCAACGTACTCCAGAGCAGAGGTGGCGGGGACGTCCCGGCCGTCCAGAAGGGCATGCACGCAGACGCTCTTCAGGTCCTCCTCCCGGGCCTTCCGCAGCAGGGCAATGAGGTGGCTGATGTTGGAGTGTACGTTGCCGTCGGAGAGCAGTCCCAAAAAGTGCAGGGTTTTGCCGTTATCCTTGCAGTTGGCAATCAGGCTGCGCCAGGTTTCGGACTGGTAAATGCTGCCATTTTCAATGGATTCCTGCACCAGCTTGGCGCCCTGGGAATAAATCTGACCGCAGCCCAGGGCATTGTGGCCCACCTCGGAGTTGCCCATGTCGTCGTCCGTGGGCAGACCGACGGCGGAGCCATGGGCCTTCAGCCAGGTGTAGGGGCAGGTGGCAAAGAGACGGTCCAGATTGGGAGTTTTGGCAAGGGCCACAGCATCACCGGGGCCGCCGTCGCCCTTACCGACGCCGTCCATAATCACTAAAACAACAGGTTTTTTCATGCTTGAACCTCCATTTGTTCAATTTCCGGTCTATTCTACTACATTTTCGCGGAAAGCACAAGGGGAAATCAGAACAATCTTTCAGCGTTGACATATTTTGCGACGATGTTCCCATCGTCCCCCAAATAGACAGCCCGTTCCAGTCTGCTGAGGGGATCCAGGGGCTGGGGATGGAAGAGATTGCTGTCGTCCAGCACCAGAGCGTCAAATTCCCAGCCCTCCCGGAAGGCCCCCACCCGGCCAAAGAAGCTGCCGCTGCCCAGGGTGGCCAGCCAGAAGGCCTGGGGGAAGCTGAGGGGAGGAACCGAGGGGTCCAGCAGCCTCCAGCGAAGCTTGCTGACCTGGATGGCGTGGGAGATTGCCCGCAGCATACTCAGGTGGCTGCCCGCTGCCACGTCGGTGGCCAGACCCACCCGGAGACCCAGGTCCAGATAGCGGGAAACGGGGGCGACGCCGGAGGCGAGATTCATGTTGGATTCCGGGCTGTGGGCGATATAAACGCCCCTTTGCCGCAGGCGCTCCAGCTCCTCCTCTCCGGAATGGACACAGTGGGCCATGACGCAGTTGTAGTCCCCGCCCAAGAGACCGAAGCGGTCATAGGCGTCGGCGTAAAAGGCGGCGGCAGGGGAGAGCTCCCGGACCCAGGCGATTTCTCCGTAATTCTCGCTGAGATGACTCTGAACCGGAACGTGATACTTGCGCTGCAGCTCCCCCAGTCCCTGCAAGAGAGCGTCCGAGCAGCTTGGAATAAACCGCGGGGTCAGAATGGGTTTGGTCCGGGAGAAACGTTCCCGGGTTTCCAGCAGCCATTGCTCTGTAGCACGAAGGGACGCCTCCGGGCTTTGTTCCCGAAGGTACTCCGGGCAGTTTCGGTCCATATTGACCTTGCCCACGAAGCAGATCAGCCCCGTGGCCTCCAGCAGCTCCATCAGCAGGGTGGTGGCCTGGGGATGGATCGTAGCGAACACCAGCGCCCGGGTGGTGGGGGAGCGGCGAAGGGCTTCGGCAAAGCCGCCGTAGGAGCGTTTTGCGTAGTCCGGGTCCTGAAGCTTCGCCTCCTCGGGGAAGATGTAGGTGTTCAGCCAATCCAACAGCTCCATGTCCATTCCCAGACCGCGAAGGGCGAACTGCGGGGCATGGAGATGGAGGTCACACATTCCGGGAATGATCAGCTTTTCTCCGAAGTCCGTCACCGGCAGAGCCTCAAAGCCCGAGGGAATCTCCCGGAAAACACCCCGGCACAGCCCTTGGGAAACAACAATACAGCCCTTTTCTACGGATCGGAGCTTTTGGGGGGAGAGACTGTCGATGACGCAGCCCATTATGATAAAGTCTTTCACAAAAAGACCTCCAATGACACTGAGATACTGACATTATAGGGGATTTTGATAAAAAATGCAATCGATATTTGGAAAAACATACAGGAAAAGCGCTTGACAGGGCCGTCTCCGTCTGATACGATACAGGCAGAAGACAAAAGGAGCTGATGGCATGGAAAAGAAAAAAAGGCATGTATTTTTACGGATTCTTGTGGGGCTGCTGGTACTCATATTGCTGGGGGCTGCGGTCCTCACCGTCATCCCCATGACGGAGCAGGTATCGGAAAAAACCGCGGAGCACTCCGCCGACTGGATGGCGGAGCTGGAGGACGACAAGCGCCTCAACGAGCTGGTCCTTCCCGGAACCCATGACAGCGCCACCCAATATGTGCAGCTTGGCTATTTCTCCAAGTGCCAGGCCCTTTCCATCCGGGAGCAACTGGAGGCAGGCTTCCGTTACCTGGACATCCGCCTGGGCTTTTCCGACAGGGAGCTGAAGCTGATGCACGGTTTTGTCAACTGCAAAACCGGGTCCATGCCCTGGTCCGGAACCCTGTATCTGAAGGAGCTTCTGGAGCAGTGCTATGACTTTTTGGAGGCGCATCCCAGCGAAGCCGTGGCGTTTGTGGTGAAGCATGAGCATGGGGACGAGCCCTCCGCCATGGTGGCCTCCGCTCTGAGCAAGCTCATCCGGGAGAACCCGGAGTATTGGTATGCGGGGACAGAAATCCCCACCTTGGCAGAAGCGAGGGGGAAGCTGGTGCTGTTCCGCCGCTATGGGGACAGGAGCATCACCGATGATCTGACGGTGGACGGGATTCCCATGTTTTGGGCGGAGCAGGGAGACAGTCAGGACAGCACCCTGCACACGGAGCAGGTCAGGGAGCCGGGCTTCAGGCTTTGGGTCCAGGATCGCTACGCCTATGAGACGGAGGAGAAATGGAACGCCTTTCTGGCCGGGCTTCGGGAGCCGGAGATTCTTCCGGAGGACCTGTCCCTGAACTTCCTCAGCACCAAGGGCAGCGCCAGGTTCGGCCACCCCTACAGCTATGCCATGGAGCTGAACCAAAGGCTTTTGGAGCTGCCCTCTCAGCAGCTTCGGGGCTGGGTGATCGTGGACTTTGCCGACGCGCTGCTGGCCTCCCATATCTGGCAGGCAAATTTTTCTCCCAGTCCTTGATTTGGCCTTGCGTTGCTTCTGACAATCTGCTATAATGACCAAAGCAAAATGAATTATGGAACGGTGATGCCAATATGTTCTATTATGTTGTGTCCGCGTATCTCAAATACAATCTGTTTCTCATTGCCGCGGCGGTGATCCCGGCGGTCTTTCTGATGATCAAGGTGTATCGCTCTGACCGTCTGGAGAAGGAGAGCCCCGGCCTGCTTTGGTCCCTGACCCTGGCGGGCATCCTGTCGGCGCTCATCGCCCTGGTATCCGAGCGGATTCTGGGCTCTGTGCTGGGAGCCATTGTAAGAAACAAACAGCTCTACCAGATTCTCCTGTATTTCGTGGTGGTTGCTTGCTCCGAGGAAGGAGCCAAGTATTTCCTACTGAAGCGACGTACCTGGAACTCCTGGGAGTTCAACTGTCAGTATGACGGCGTGGTTTATGCCGTGTTTGTGTCCCTGGGCTTTGCTCTTTGGGAAAACATCTCCTATGTGCTGCACTACGGGTTCAGCACAGCTCTGGTCCGGGCGGTCACGGCGATTCCCGGCCATAGCTGCTTTGGAGTGTTCATGGGCGTGTTTTACGGCATGGCAAGGCGCTCCGAGAACATTGGACAACACGAAGCTGCCCGGCTGTACCGGGTCTTGTCGGTGCTGGTTCCCGTGCTGCTCCACGGCGCCTATGACTATATCGCCACCCTGGGTAACAGCACCTGGATCTTCCTCTGCTTCATCGCGGCCATTTTTGTTCTGGCCTACTGCCTGGTGATCCGCATGAGCAAGGCGGACCGGTATATCTCGGGAAAACGCCGCTGAATCAGAAAAAAGGAATCGGAGAAAGCGCTCTTTGCGCTGTCTCCGATTCCTTTTTTATTGCCCGGGCTCCGCCTCCAGCAAATAGCTCACATAATCCAGACAGCGCTCCTGCCTGGGGCTGTTGGCGATGATTCCGAAATACAGAGGCTCCGTCAGACCCACTGCCTGAAACAAGGGAAGCTCCGTCAGATCCAGGGCGTTGGCGGCAGGCTCCGTAAGCACCCGCAGCTCCGGAGCCTCGCCCAGCTCATATTCCAGGCTGTTGTCCTCCAGAATCACCTCATTCTCTGCCAAAAGCTCCCGCAGGGCAGGGGAGAGGGAGGGAAGCTGCCCCAGGTCCAGAAGATAGCCTCTCTTTGAGAGGATGTCCCAGGCGCTGCCGCTCATGAGTACCAGATCCATCTGCTGCTTTTCAATGGCCGCCATCATCTTGATCTGGGTGGCATAGGCCATCTTGTGGGCTTCGCCGGCGGCTTCCTCGGAAAAGTACAAATCCCGGTACATGAGAATCTCCCTGCGCTGGGGATCAAAGCCGGCACTTTCCAGATAGCCCTCGGAAATTCGCCCCTCCGTAACACTGTCCAGGCTTACGTTGGCAAAGCCCAGGTAGAGCACCGGGTCCTTTCGGGTCAAGGCCCGATAAACCACGGAACCGAGAATGATCAGGGCTGCCGCGCCCAATATGATAAACCATTTATAATAGATCCAGATGTGCTCCGCCTTGGCGGCGGGACTCAGGGAATGAAAGGCCGCCCGGTTGGCGGCCTTTTCCTGTTCAGAACGCTTCATCATGGGGCGTCCTCCTCCTGGGCGGCTTCGCTGCCTTCTTCCTCTTCCTCCTCCTCTTCAGGATCGTAGGTACAGGCGGCAATGACCCCTCTCAGCAGCCACGCGCTGAGCATGGCGCAAAGGCCCTCTCCCAGAACCAAAATGGGGGTGAAGAAGCGCACCGCCACGAAGAACATGGCAAAATGCACAGCAAAGACCAGGATTGTGGCAAACAGATAGTGGGTGCCGATGAGCAGGGAGTTCTTCAGCATGGGCCAGACCGTGTTCTGCACCTTTGCCGTCAGGGGAAAGACGTAGAGCAGCACGATGACGTAGGCCACCGCCGCGGCAATGAGCACCGCCATCATCAGGGTGTAAATGATCGCCGGTGTGCCGGTGGAGCTGTTGCGCAGATGGTAGAGGATGTAGCCGTCACCTCCCAGCACCAGGCCCAGGGCCAGCATAATCAGCCAGATGACGGTGGCCTGCTTAAAGTTTTCCTTGAAGGCCCGGAAAAAGAGCATTCCCACCGAGCGGCCTTCCTCCTCCTGGTGAATCTTGAAGCAGGCGGCATACAGGGCGGCGGTGGAGGCGCCCAGAGTGACAACGGGCAGGGAGCAAAGGAACCAAAGCAGATTCAGATAGCAGCAGTAGCAGAGCTTCATAAGCAATTGGCTGAAGCGGCTCTCATAGGAAAAGAATTTCATTTTCCTCCTCCTTCCGGGTCTCCGTCACCGGTGGAGGCCCGATAAATCAAATCCGTTTGGGTGTGGACGATGCGATAATCCAGGGAGGGCTCCTCCATCCGGGACATGAGAAGCTGGACGGCGGTAAAGGCCATAATCTGAGTATGGATATGGACGGTGGTAAGGGGCGGTTCAATGAGGCGGGACTCGGGGGAGTCGTCAAAGCCGCAGATCAGCACGTCTTCCGGGACGGATTTGCCCAGCTTGCGCAGGGCCTGAATGGCGTCCATGGCCACAAAGTCGTTGGCGCACAGAAAAACCTGGGGCAGTTCTTCCAGCTTCTCCAGCGCCTGCTGGATCTGAGGCAGCATGTTGCAGGGGAGTATAAATCGCTCTTCCACGGGAATGCCGGACATCATCATATTGCAGCGGAAGGAAATATAGCGCTCAAAGAAGGACTGGCAGTGGAGGTAGTCTCCCAGAAAGCCGATGCGGGTTTTTCCCCGCCGCAGCAGCTCCTGGGTCAGGGCGGCGATTTCCGTCATGTTGTCCATGTAGAGCTGATCCGCCGGGAGACTCCGGCCGCTGGCCTTCACAGGGCCGTCCACAAAGAGAATCGGCAGACCCAGGCCGCACAGCATCTCGCAGTAGCTCCAGTCAAACAGCTCGAAGCAGAGAATCGCCTTGCTTCGCCGAGGATCGAAGGTGAGAGGCAGACTGCCGTTTTTCAGGTTTTCCGGGGAAACCCGATGGATGTTCAGCGTGTATCCCAACTGCGCCGCCTCGCTTTGAATGCGATCCAGGACGGGGGAGGCGAAGTGGGAATGGTTGAAGAGCATCGTGGTGAACAGGGAGATTTCCCCCATATAGCCCCTGACGGAGCGGGTCTGCTCCGCTCCGGGCTGCACAATCCCGGTGAGAGCCTGAACATAGGAAAACTGCTTATAGCCCATTTCTACGGCTTTTTGCAGAATCCGCTCCCGGGTGGCGTCCGCCAGACCCGCGGAGTTGTTGATTGCTTTGGAAACGGTATTGCGGGATACGCCCAAGGCGTCCGCAATGTCCTGAATGGTAACTTTTTTCAAACAAATCACCCGTAAATCATTTCATTTGCTTTCTTTTTCTGTGAGCCAAGCTTTGAGCCTATCTTATCACATTAATTGTGCATATGTCAACTCATGAAAACGGAAAAACAAGGAAAGCGCGTCAATTTATTATAAGGTATGAGATACACTTGGCAGGCTCAGGTTTTTTTGCCGCAATACCACAAAAAATATTGACAAATGCACAGTACAGTGGTAAGATTGAAATGCCAAATGCCCGAAAAAGTGCGCAAACGCACAATTTCTCCGCGCACGATTGAGGGACGAAAAAAAGAAGGAGGAATTTCATGAAAAAAGCCTTGTCGCCCGCCCAAAGCAGCGGCGGAGGCTCGAAGATGCACAATCTTCTTGTGTATCTTCGGCAGCACTGGCAGTTATATGTAATCTTCATGCTGCCGGCGTTTCTGTTGACGGTAATCTTCCGCTACATTCCCATGGGCGGCATCTCGATTGCCTTCACAGACTACAATCCCATTCGGGGCCTGTTTCACAGCGAATGGATCGGCTTTGAAAACTTCAAGCGTTTTCTGTCTTCTCCCGATTTCATGCGCTATCTCGGCAATACCCTGAAGCTGAGTGTGTACGGCCTCCTTTGGGGCTTCCCCGCTCCCATCCTTCTGGCCTTCCTGCTGAACCGGATCATGAGCAAGAAGACCAAGCAGAAGATCCAGCTGGTACTGTACATGCCGAACTTCATCTCGGTCATCGTGCTCTGCGGTATCGTCCGGATTCTGCTTTCCCCCACCGGCATGATCAACTCCCTTCTGGGAACCAACTCCAACTTCATGACCATGCCCTCCGCGTTCCGCACCATCTACATCGCCTCCGGTATCTGGCAAGGCGCAGGCTGGGCCTCCATCATCTACACCGCGGCCCTGTCCAACGCCAGCAAGGAGCTGAAGGAAGCGGCTGTCATTGACGGCGCCAACATTTTCCAGCAGATCAAGGCTGTGGAATGGCCCGCCATCAAGGACACCGTCCTCATTCAGTTCATCATGTCTGTGGGCAACATCATGAGCATCGGCTTTGAAAAGGCCTACGCCCTGCAAACCGACATGAACATGAGCACATCCGAGATCATCTCCACCTACGTCTACAAGAAGGGCCTTCTGGACGGCGACTACGGTTTCTCCACCGCGGTTGGCCTGTTCAACACCGTCATCAACGTCATCCTGCTGATCTCCATGAACGCGATCGTCAAGAAGATGAATGATGGCAAGGGCATCTAAGGAGGGCAGATCCATGAAAACAAAAAAGAAGAGTGAATTTGCCAAGCTCCCCACCGGCGACAAGACGCTGCTGACCATCGGCTATGTGATTCTTGGCCTCTTCGTCCTGGCCATCATTTTCCCCATCATCTACATCATTCTGGCATCCTTCATCGACCCCATCACCCTGCAGAACAAGGGCCTGACCTTCGACTTCCAGCATTGGACCACCACCGCCTATGAGCGCGTTCTGGGCAACTCGCAGATCTGGATCGGTTTCAAAAACGCTCTGATCTACTCTGTCCTGTTCACCATCATTTCTGTGGTTGTCACCCTGCTGGCGGCCTACCCCATGTCCCGGATGGACTTTAAGGGAAGAGGCTTCTTCAACACCATCTTCGTCATCACCATGTTCTTCGGCGGCGGCCTGATCCCCACCTACCTGCTCATCAGCGACCTGGGAATGCTGGATACCATCTGGGCCATTCTGATCCCCGGCGCCTTCAGCGTCTGGAACATGATCATCGCCCGGACCTACTACCTGGGCATTCCCCGGGATCTGCAGGAGGCTGCTGAGATCGACGGCGCCTCCGAGATGGTTTACTTTTTCAAGATCCTCCTTCCTGTCTGCACCCCCATCATCGCCACCATTTCCATGTGGCAGTTTGTCGGTATGTGGAACAGCTACTTCGACGCCATGATCTACCTCAATGACGCCTCCAAGCAGCCTCTGCAGTTGGTGCTTCGCGCCATCCTGATTCAGAGCCAGCCGGAAGCCGGCATGGTCTCTGACATGCAGTCCACCGCCGAGCGCGCGCAGCTCGCGGAGCTGCTGAAGTATGCTACGATCATCATTTCCTCCCTGCCTCTGATGATCATGTACCCCTTCTTCCAGAAGTACTTTGACAACGGCATTATGGCCGGCGCTGTCAAGGGCTGATACACCGGAATGCCGCCCTGCGCGGATTCTGAAAGAAACAAGACGTTTCACAATTTGAAAGGAGAAAAACATTCATGCGTAGATTCACCAAGAGCATTTCCCTGCTGCTTGCTGTCCTGATGCTCGCCAGCCTGCTTGTGGCTTGCGGCGGCGGCTCCAGCTCCAACGGCGGCAGCGCCGGCACTGACGTTGACCCCGCTACCCTGCAGTTCCCCCTGGCTGAGAAGGCCACCATTTCCGGCCTGACCAGCTTCCCCGTTGGCACTGAGTCCAACCCCAACAACCGTACCATCTTCAAGCGCCTGGAGGAGAAGACCAACGTTCATGTTGATTGGAAGACCATCCAGAGCGACCAGTGGGGCGACAAGATCTCCCTGGAAATGTCCAACCTGAAGACCCTCCCCGAGTTCGTGTTCAGCGCCGGCTTCTCCGACACTGACCTGCTGAAGTACGCCAAGCAGGGCGTCATCATCAACGTCGAGGACTACATTGACAAGTACATGCCCAACCTGAAGAAGGTCTTTGAGCAGGCTCCCGAGTACCGCACCATGTGCACCGACGAGAACGGCCACATCTGGGCTCTGCCCTGGATCGAGCAGCTGGGCTACGAGAAGACCGCCATCCAGACCATCGGCAACATGCCCTTCATCAACGTTGCCTGGCTGGAGTTCCTGGGTCTGGAAATGCCCAAGACCGTTGACGAGTTCGAGCAGGTTCTGATTGCCTTCCGCGACAACGCCGACGCTCTGAAGAAGGAATTCAACATCGACGGCGAAATCATCCCCATGTCCTGCATCATCGGCGCCGGCAACGAGGACTGCCGCGTTCTGACCAACGGCTTTGGCGAAGGCTACGGCGATCCCGACGACGGCCGTCACATTGTTGTGGACGACAACATGAAGGTGATCTGCAGCGCCCAGACCGAGGGCTACCGCAAGGGCGTTGAGTGGCTGCACAAGCTGTACACCGAGGGCCTCATCGACAAGGAAGCCTTCACCCAGGAATGGGCCACCTACGTTGCCAAGGGCAAGTCCGGCCGCTACGGCGTCTGCTTCTCCTGGGATGTGGCCAACATTGTCTCCATCACCATGGACGACCTGATTGCCGGCAAGGGCTGGCAGCCCCTGCCCATGCTGGAGGCTGACGTTCGCAATCTGACTCCTGTTACCGGTTCCTATACCTCCGGCTTTGACCGCGGCCGCTGCGTTGTCACTGCCAACGCTCAGAACCCCGCTCTGGTCTGCGCCTGGCTGGACCAGATGTACGATCCCATCCAGTCTCCTCAGAACAACTGGGGTACCTACGGTGAAGATGATGAATTCGACATCTTCGAAATGAGCCAGAACGAAGACGGCGAGCCCATGCTGAAGCACACCTGGCTGGGCGACGCTTCCCCCGTGGAAGTCCGCGAGGCTGAGTGCGTGGGCGGCCCCCTGGCCATCCTGGACTCCTACTACGGCAAGTACGTCACCTGCCCCGACGACGCTCAGTACCGTCTGGACTGGATCAAGAACGTCTACACCCCCGACATGAACGCCAAGTACGTCTACCCCAACGTGTTCATGAGCGCCGAGGACACCAAGACCATCTCCAACCTGAACGCCGACATCTACAAGTGCATCAACGCCTTCCGCGCTGACGGCATCATGAACGGCTTCGACGACGCCGCTTGGGAGAAGCTGCAGAACGATCTGGCTGCTTACAAGATCGACGAGTACCTGGCGATCTACCAGAAGTATCTGGATGCCTACTATCAGAACTAAGCGTCCCCTTATAAATTGAAGGAGGAACATACATGGCTGAGGTTCAACTGAAAAACATCAAGAAGGTTTATCCCTTCATCAGCGGCGAACAGAAAAAGAGCAAGAAAAAGAAGAAGGACGAGCCTGAAAAGAAAAAGTCCAATCTTCAAATCACCGACGAAGGCGTCGTGGCGGTTCAGCAGTTCAGCCTGGACATCAAGGACAAGGAATTTATCGTCCTGGTCGGTCCTTCCGGCTGCGGCAAGTCCACCACCCTCCGCATGGTTGCCGGCCTGGAAGAGATTTCCGGCGGCGAGCTGATCATTGACGGCAAGGTCATGAACGACGTGGCCCCCAAGGATCGCGACATCGCCATGGTCTTCCAGAACTACGCCCTGTATCCCCACATGACCGTGTACGACAACATGGCCTTCTCCCTGAAGCTCCGTCACACCCCCAAGGACGAGATCGACCGGAAGGTGCGCGAGGCTGCTGAGATTCTGGACATCACCCAGTATCTCGAAAGAAAGCCCAAGGCTCTGTCCGGCGGCCAGCGGCAGCGTGTGGCCATCGGCCGCGCCATTGTCCGCGCCCCCAAGGTCATGCTGATGGACGAGCCCCTGTCCAACCTGGACGCCAAGCTGCGTAACGAGATGCGCGCCGAGATCATCAAGCTCCGCCAGCGCATCGACACCACCTTCATGTACGTGACCCACGACCAGACCGAGGCCATGACCCTGGGCGACCGCATCGTCATCATGAAGGACGGCTACATCCAGCAGATCGGCACCCCCCAGGAGGTCTTCAATCATCCCTCCAACCTCTTCGTGGCCGGCTTCATCGGCATGCCCGTCATGAACTTCTTTGACGCGCAGCTTGAAGAGCAGAACGGCAAGTACTTTGTCGATCTTAACGGCTACCGCGTTGAGCTGTCTGAGGACAAGGAAGCCCGCCTGAAGGCGAAGGGCGTCAAGTCCCAAGCCATCACTCTGGGCGTCCGTCCCGATCATACCGACGTGGCGAAGAACGGCGTCTCCGGCGTTGTGGAAGTGGCTGAGATGATGGGCTCCTCCGTGCATCTGCATGTGAATTCCAACGGCCGCGATGTGATCATCATTGTCCCCACTCAGGATCTGAAGGAGAGCTACGCCATCGGCGATACCATCCACTTCAGCTTCAACGGCAATGTGGCACACGTATTCTCCAAGGAGAACGATAAGAACCTGGAGTTCTGATCCTGTTCCGACGCGTTTTCCCCGCGCCGCGCCGGTGCCGCCCGGCGCGGCGTGGAATAAGAACACCCTCCGTACAGCGGCCTGCCGCTGTACAGAGGGTGTTTCACTAAGATTCGGTCCAGAGCCCACAGGGCCTTTGTGGGTTGTGGACTGTGTCTCAAATCATTTTTGGAAACCCTGATCGGAGGCTATACGCATGAAAAACAATTTGCAGCGTGCCCGCGCATTTGAAAACAAGTACCACCCCCATTTGGATCCCAAGGATCAGCCTGCTTTCCACGTCACCGGCGGGGTGGGCTGGATCAATGATCCCAACGGGTTCTCCCTGTACAAAGGGGAGTACCACCTGTTTTATCAGTATTATCCCTATGACACCAAATGGGGTCCCATGCACTGGGGCCATGTCAAAACCACGGACTTTATTCACTGGGACCGTCTGCCCTGCGCCCTGGCGCCGGATATGCCCTATGACAAGGACGGCTGCTTCTCCGGCGGCGCCATTGAGCTGCCCGACGGGCGGCATCTTCTGATGTATACCGGCGTTCGGAACGTCCGCCGCTCCAACGGTATGGTGGATGGATTCCAGACCCAGTGTATTGCCATTGGTGATGGCACAGATTATCAGAAGTACGAAGAAAATCCCGTCCTGGACGGCAATCATTTGCCCCAGGGGGGCTCTGAGATCGACTTCCGGGACCCCAAGATCTGGTTTGAACAGGGGAAATACTGGGCTGTGGTCGGCAACCGCCCTGCCGACGGCTCCGGCTCCATCCTCCTTTTTGAGAGCGAGGACGCTCTGCACTGGAAATTCTCTTCCGTGGTGGCCTCCTGCCACAATCAGTTTGGCAAGATGTGGGAATGCCCCGATCTCTTCCCCCTGGACGGAAAGCATGTGCTGCTGACCAGCCCCCAGGATATGAGCTCCATGGGCCTGGAGTTTCACCCCGGCAACTCCACCCTCTGCATCATCGGAGACTTCGACTGGGAGAAGAAGCACCTCCAGCGGGACAACATTCAGGCCATTGACTACGGCACGGACTTCTATGCCACCCAGACGGTGCAGACTCCCGACGGACGCCGGGTGATGATTGCGTGGATGCAGAGCTGGGAGTCCTCCGGTTCCAAGCTGAAGGAGCTGCCCTTCTTCGGTCAGATGACCCTGCCCCGGGAGCTCCGGGTCAAGGATGGCCGTCTGATTCAGAATCCCGTCCGGGAGCTGGAGCGTTTCCGTACCGTTAAGGTGAAGTATCAGAACGTGATGGTATCCCAGGAGACCAACCTCCAGGGGGTCTCCGGCCGTTTGTTGGATATGACCGTCACAGTGCGGCCCGGCAACAAGAACAACATGTACCGCTACTTCAAGATTAACGTGGCCAAGGACGGGGAGCGGGCCACTATGATTCGCCACAAGCCCGAGAACAACACCATCCGTGTGGACCGCAGCCGCTCCGGCTTCCCCCACGACATCGTAAACTCCCGGGATTTCCCTGTGGCCGCCTATGACGAGCTGAAGCTGCGGATCATTCTGGACCGCTACAGTCTGGAGCTTTTCGTCAACGACGGTGAGCAGGCTGCCAGCTTTGTCCTCTATACCCCTGTCAGCGCCGATTCCATTTCCTTCTCCTGCGATGGCGCAGCCATCATTGACGTGGAAAAATATGATTTGGAGGTTTGAAATATGAAACAGTTTGACGTTGTTGCCCTGGGCGAATTACTCATCGACTTTACCCAAAACGGCCTCAGCGGGCAGGGAAACCCTCTCTTTGAGGCCAATCCCGGCGGCGCCCCCTGCAATGTGCTGGCCATGCTGCAAAAGCTGAACCGCAAGACCGCCTTCATCGGCAAGGTGGGCAAGGACGGCTTCGGAGATCAGCTCCGGGCTGTGGCGGCGGAGGCAGGTATTGATCTGCGGGGCCTGCGGTTGGACGAGAAGGTTCACACCACCCTGGCCATTGTCCACAGCTTCCCCAACGGGGACCGGGATTTCTCCTTCTATCGGGAGCCCGGAGCGGATATGATGCTGCGGCAGGAGGAGCTGGATGGGGAGCTGTTGAAGGACTGCAGGGTGTTCCACTTCGGCACCCTTTCCATGACCCATTCCGAGGTGAAGGCCGCCACCAAGGCCGCCGTGGCCGCCGCCAAGGCCGCCGGCGCCCTGATCTCCTTCGACCCCAATCTGCGGCCTCCTCTCTGGAGCAGTCTGGAGCTTGCCAGAGAGCAGATGGAGTGGGGCATGAGCCAGTGCGACATTCTGAAAATCTCCGACAACGAGGTGGAGTTCCTGGTGGGGCATAACGACTATCCCGCCGGAGCAAGAGCTCTTCTGGAGAAGTACCCCAATATCAAGCTGCTGAACGTCACCTGCGGCGCAGACGGTAGCTACAGCTTCTGCTGCGGCAAGGAGGTCTATGTTCCCTCCTTTAAGCTGGGGGGCACCATCGAGACCACCGGAGCAGGGGACACCTTCTGCGCCTGCGCCATCTGGAACGTACTGGAAAACGGCCTGGCGGAGCGGAGCGAGGAGAGCCTGCGGCAAATGCTGCGCTTTGCCAACGCCGCCGCCTACCTGGTCACCACCAAGAAGGGCGCCATTCGCTCCATGCCGGAGCGGGCGGAGGTGGAAGCCATTCTGGCCCAGCATTGAACTTTGGCATAACCCCATCCCCGGCAGTTTCCCGGAAAAAATGACAGGAAAGGATAATGATTCATGTTGAAATTACAATCTCTGCTTGTCCTGCTGCTTCTTGCTGCCATTCTGCTTTCTGCCTGCGGTGGGCCTGGATCTCTCCCGGATGAGGCCTATGAGCCTGTGGAATATAAGCTTTATCCCGCCCCGGAGGGGGCCTATGTGGGGGATACCATGCCCTTTGTCACGGATGACGGCACCCTGGAGCTGTATTATCTCTATGACACAGATCACAACGGTCAGGGCTATCATCCCATCTACAAGTACAGCACCACCAACCTCTGCGGCTACGAGGATGAGGGCATGGCCCTGAACTACGGCATGATGTCCGATCCGGACCCGGCCATGGGTACCGGCTCTGTGATGCAGGATCAGAACGGCCTGTACCACCTCTTTTACACCGGCCACAATGATACCG
>CAMOSU010000039.1 GCA_946625125.1 uncultured Clostridia bacterium | reverse complement strand
AAAGGTTCGACCATTTGCGAATATCTTCGCAAATCGCACGAGATAGATTAACGAATGCTTTTTTGCTCGTTTTCCGTGCCCTTCGTAAATGTGTACTTTCCTGTTTATTCTGAGTGTTTTCAAGGGGTTGCGCGGTTTTCCTTGCTGCGCCTACGTTTTTCGGGCAAAAGTGTGCGCAAAAGCCTATGATGACAGTGACTATATTATTTCACAGTCTCTCGTAGAGAGAGCATATCAGATCCGCAGCCCCCAGAGATTCTATTTTCATGGGCGTGATCAATTCCGAGCGGCGCGACCGCTAAGGAAACTCTTTGTTCTGATTCGCGTAGTCATGGAGGATCCTCGCCGCTGTCTCAGCGAGCGTGCTGTCTCCGGCGCTGATGCTCCCGCTAGCGATTCCGGAGAGGAACTGTTTTTCAATTGTAGCGCAAGAAGAATTCATTATTCTCACAGTGCTCTCTGAGGCGAGTATTTTCTTTGCCCGTACGGTTTTCCATATTTCACAAATAAGGGACACAATACCAATAACACATCCAATTTGAAAGAAAAACCCGACAAATTTGTTGGGGCCACTAAACAGGTTCCATACAACAACCCCACCCATTAATAATATTACAGCTATTAAAAATATAAAGTCTTTCGTTGTAGCGGGTTTAGCCTCTTTAGCGGGTTTAGCCCTATTTTTGACAATCTCAGTATTCTTTTCTTCCTTGCGCACATATTCTTGTTCTGGATCAACCAGCGCTATTCTGCAGTCCTCGTATGTAGGGTACTGTATTTTTATTTTTTGATTTTCGCAATATTTTTCCCAATAAGAGGTAAACGCCCTTCGTGTCTCTTTTGATGAATAGAACCCCGCTAATACAACAGCCTCATAAAAAGCAACACGACCGGAGAGCTGAGAGTAGACGGCCTTACAGTCTGGCTCTTCCCTGTGGGCGCGAAGCATCGATTGCATGACGATTCTCCCGGCGTCTGCAGGATCGATTGCCTCAAAACCAGTTATAAAATACGGAGCAGGACAACCTTTTTCCGGGTCAATGTACAAATTAAAGCGTCCAAAGCGATCACCTTTAAAACCAAGCCAGCTTTCTTCGGTTACGCTATCTCTATATGCCTCATCAGTAGAGAAGAACCAATGGTCCTTAACCATAAAACTGAGATCACAGCCACCGCGATCGCCACTATCAAGATGCATCGCTGCTCGAATTGTAAAAACGGATGGCGATTGAGTTCCGTTGCCATTCCCGGAGCTTTCGACTACGAAGAACTGCTGCAAAGGATACATATAGTACACGTGATACAGCAAATATTGAATGCTTTTCAGAGATTGCTCATTGTGGACAGGGGAGATGATATCACCGGGGTACTGCCGTTTCAGGGAAATCAACAGCTTCAGATATTCTATCGCCCTGGGGAAATCTCCGTCGATACCGCGGAAAATCCGGTACTTCGCGCCTTCCAGCAAGGCCGTCGCGATGTACTTTTTGGCGAAGAAACGCCCCTCGGAAGCCGCCTCACAGGCGGTGTCGCAGGCCCGCATGATCCAATCATAATAGCGCTTTGAAACACCGGCCGAAAGGCCGTTTTCCGTGAATTTCATTTCCCTGCGGAGAAAGCCGCTTGCCAGGTCCAGCATGGCCTGGACGTCGCCCTTGTCGGCTAGCTTTTCCAGCTTCGTGTAATCCGTGTTCGTGCGAAGCTGCCGCTCGTCATTCGTTGCGTCCCATGCGCCAAAATACCGGCGGTTCCTGCCGTAGTAGTCCGGGTTTTCCATAGGAACGTTCGACTTGTCCCGAACCGAAGCGACGACTGCGGCATCAGAGGCCTTATGACCGAGCAATTCCAGTGCCGTGCCCAGCTTCTCCACAGCTTCCTCGGCCTCCTCCATGGTAGGCGGTTCATCGGACTGGTGGACGCCCTTGTTGCCGAGGATCCGGACGCGATGCAGCAGGGCTGCCTCTCGCTTCCCGATCAATTCGGTCTCGCTCATCTGGTTGATTATATCCATGAGCGTGACCGACCCCTTGTTTGTCTCCAATCCGCACTCTGCGGCGACGGCTTTTACCAGCCCTTCCAGGGATTGACGCGCCAGGGTAAGGATCTGAACTGGGTTCCCCTCGGGCAGGGCCTTCCGCGCGTCCTCGTAATCGCTCCGCGCCTTGGAGTATAAAGTCTGTTCTGCGATCATTGCCTTATTCCCCTTTCTACAGGTTTTTTCATTCAGATTGTATACGATAGGCTGTGTTCTTTTTTTCAAAAAAGGTTAAAATCACAATTCCTTAAATTGCTCCAGGGCCTGGTTGACCAGGTCCAGCAGAGCGGTGCGCAGACTATGGGGGGCCAGGACTTGGATGTTGGGCCCCAGGTAGAGGAGCTGGCGGAGGAGTTCGTTTTCCTCGTAGCGGTAATAGCGGAAGCGCACCGTGGCGCCGCCATCGGGGTTGAGTTGGGTGGACTCGAATTCCTGCCGCTCCAGCACGAGGAAGCAGCGCTCCATGGCGTTCTGGGTCCTTTGGGGCGTTTCGCCCGGTTTGACGCGCAGCACGACAGGCTCCGGCGCCAGGGCCTTCCGGCGGGCCGCCAGGATCTCCTTCTCTGGCGCCGTGATCTGAAACTCCAGTCGGATCTCCGACAGATTGGACAACCAAGCCTTGACGCAGCGGCCCTCCTCCGGAACATAGAGGATGATCCACCAGCGGTTGTCGTAGGCGCTATACTCCAGCCGCCAGGGGATTGCGCGGCCTTCCCGTGCTTCCTTCGAGCTCCTGGCACAGTAACGATAGCTAATCCCGCAGCCCCGGGTAATTGCTTCCAACAGAAGGCAGAATTCCGGCTGCGTCAGTTTGGGATTCCCCGGCTGTCCCGCGGCGTCAAGGCTTTGGATGATCTCCTCGTCCCAGGCCGGGACAGCGCTTGTCCGCAGCCGTTCCGCCAAAGCCGGGGGTAAAAACAGCTCCGCCTGGGGCAGCCGCAGTATCTGCTGCAAATAGGACTTCTCCGCCGCGGAAAGCGGCAGCGGCGGAATATAATTGTCTTCCTCATAATAGGCCCGACTTCGTTGATCCCAGATCAGAAGGTCGGCGTCGGCCAGGAGCTTGAGCAGATCTGCGCACAGGGGATTTTGAATGCCGTACCGCAGGGCGAGCTTTTGCAGGGTCTTTTCTGGCAGACCCTTTTTGCCCGCTCCGTGGAGGGCCGCCAGCACGTCCGCCGCGAACTGCAGCTTCCGGCTGTAATACTTGTGAAACAGCGTCACGGCTCGGCCTCCTCCGTCAAGAATTCCCGGTATTCCAGAAGATCGTTTCGGATGCGTTCCGCAAGCACGCTGTCCCTGTCTTCCGGCTCCAGCCAGGGGGAATAGCTGCGCAGCAGGGGAATCAACTCCACGGGATCGTTCAGCGTATCGACAAAGATTTCTCCCTCCGGCGTTTGCTCGATACTGCCGCCTCGCATTTCTCGGGCAAATTGATTTCGCAGACCGCTCTTTTCTCCGAAATGCAGCTTCACGCGCACGGTCTCCGGCCCGTTCTCCGGAATCTGGCCGGAGAAACGGCTGTACCGGAAGCAGGCGTCTACCTCCTCCCGCAGAGCTGTCCAGACAGCGGCGTCCATCGGAGCGCCGAGCTCGACGCTTTTGAGTCTGCTCAGCCTGCGGATTGTCGGCTGCGCCTCCATCGAGAGCAGATACCAGCGGCCCAGGCGGCGGTCCACCCGCAGCCGGAAGGGCATCACGGTTCTGGGCTCCGGATCGTATCTGCCGCCCATTCGGACTGTGACCTGTCGCTTTTCCCGGATGGCCCGGGCCAGGGTGAAGATCAGGTCCTCCTCCATGACGTCATGATCCGGGCTGTGAAGAAATTGGAATAGCTGTCGCCTGGGAAGCTCTGTTCCCCGCCGCAGATACTCCCGCTCGATGGAGCGGAGCAAAAACCTTGCCGGGACCCGGGGAAAGGTGACGTTTCCGCAGAAGCGCACATAGCGGCAGAGCTGCCCAAGTTCCTCCTCCGATAAGGTACGCAGGCGGTTTTCCGTCGGCGCGACCTTCTTTTTCTCCTGACGCAAATAGCCGAAGTCGATCAGCTCGTCCAGCCTTCTGCGAACTGTGCTCTTGCTCTGCCGCTCATCGAAGAGATTTGCGAGCTCATTTTTGTTACGCGGCGCGCAGTTTGCCTCTTCCAGCAACTCCAGCACGTTGACCAACTCCTCATCGGCCAAGCTGCAGAGGAAAAAGGTGTTGGAAAGCCGATCCAGGTCGCCCTGCTGATCCTTCCGGTTCACGGCGAGATACTTTCGGCTGTCTGCGTAGCGACCCTCATGCATTTCGGGGTAGATGTCCTTGATCAGACTGATGCAGGCGTCATAGCTGGCCGCGCTCTCCGGCAGCAGATCCTGAAAATCCTCCCGGCTGAAAAAGCCATAAAGATAGATAAGAGAAAGATATCTCCGGATCATCTGATATTGCTTAACGCTGTTTGGATTGATACTCATAGCTTCTTTGCCTCTCTGTCGCTAGGTTTTCCGTTCAAAACCATTCAGCCTTGATCCGCAGCTCGTTCTGCATCACTGATTATTTCTGCTCCCTTTTTCCGCAGGAAACGTTTTAGCAGGAATGAGAGAAAATATAGCAGAAGAATGATATCGCGTCAATTTATATAGGTTTGTTTTGGCTACGCAACAGATAATCCCTTGGGCGCCGCATTCCGTTGTTCGACTGCGTTAATCCGATAAGCTGAAAACTGGTTTATCTTTATGAGATTCGAATGACCCGTCCGGCGGTTTTCAAGGCGGCTTCGTCCAGGGTTCCGCTGTCCAGCACCGGCCTGCCGTTGACAAAGACCTGCTCAATGCCGAAGGACTGCTCCCGGTCGGGGACGCCGTTCCGCAGGGCCTCCTCGTCGAAGACCGTGAGGTCCGCGTAATAGCCGGGCCGCAGATAGCCCCGCTCCTGGATCTGGAAGTGGGGATGACGGAGACCCCCAGGCACTCGTTGCAGATGTCGAACATTTGGGCTTGCTGGAACTTACGGCTGTACTGCAGCGGGGGCGGGGGCAGACTCTGGCTGGAGGGCCTGCTGGCGGTGTTGGGCTGCGCCGACAGCCTTGGCCTCGTTCTCCTGGGCCAGACGCTGCTCCTCGGGGCGGATCTCAATTCCCTCTTCTCCGAACTGGAGGACTAACCTGGCGATCTCCACCCGCCTCTTGGTATAGTCGCTGGCGTTGGCCGGAAGCTGGCCGTTGTTGGTCAGCTTGCCGTCCAGATAGGTCTGGGCGCTGTCCCGCATGACCTGGGACAGTCGGCGCAGGCGCTCCAGGTCTTCCCGGGTCACCACGGCATCCCGCTCCCGGTGATAGTCGGCCCGGCGCTTGGCCTCCTCGCTGTCAGCGCTCTGGAGCCGCTGGTACAGGCGCTTCTGGGCCTTGAGGTAGTTGTCCACCGCGGTCTGCATTTTGTCATAATTCTCCGAGGAGAAGCCCCACCAGCTTCGCTTGTTCAGGCCCTTGCTGACGTTCTCCGCGATCTTGAACTCCCGGAAGGCGGTGGAGGGCACAGCCCGGTTCTTATGCCCCAGGCCGATCATTTTGGACAGATTCTCGTACTGCTTCTCCTGTTTCTGATATTTCTCCCCCATCTTAATAATCCTCACGCTCGCGAGCCCAAAGAGATTCTCCGTCTGCTCATAACCATTTTCAGCATTCGGATTGGGGGAAATGTAATAATCCTCCGACTGGTAATTCTTCCATTGGCTGTCCTTCAGGATGCGGACGTGGCCCTTCAGCAGGGGTTTGCCCCGGTGGGTGCGGTCATATTCCTGATAGAATTCCTTTTCCCGTCGGAGGTCCGTCTGAAGGCTGGTGAGGCGCTTGCCCGCCGCATCCAGCTCCGCCTCTGAGAGACCGTAGCCCCGGAGCGCGTATTTCAGCACGGCGGGCTGGAGCTGCATGATGCGCTCAAAGGTCCTTTCAGACACCGCCATCATGCGCTTTGTCCCCACCAGCCGGTTCATCCCATTGCCGTCCTTCAGGGTCAGGGTCCCCATGGAGCAGTCGTTGTCAAAGCCCTGGCCGCCTGTAAAGCTGTTGTATTCGTCAAACTGGTAGCAGAGGTTGCCCGGGTGACGGTCCACGTTGCCGCAGAGATAGTCCAGCACCTGCAAGTCGCCAATGGTCCGGAAGCCGCTGCCGTCCGTCTGGAGCAGGGATTCCAGGCCGATGTGTTGGGCTTTGCTGGGGAGATTCCCGGGGTCCATGCCCTTGGCCAATTCCATAAAGGTGCCCTCGATCTCCGTGCCGTCGGCCTTCACCAGCTTCATGGGCCGGGCCCGGGCCAGCAGATTGGGCAGCCCCAGCAGGTCCGCCACGGTGCTCATGGCGGCGTTGCGGGTATCCAGCCGGGCGCCGTCGGGGATGCCGGCGTCCAAATTGTTGATGGCCAGCCGGGTGCGGGTTTTGTACAGGGGCTTCGCCAGTCTCGCCCCCATCTCCTCGGTGAATTGCGTCTTCATCTCCTGGGGCAGCAGCCTGCGGATGAGGGCAGTCGCAGTCAGCGGATCGATGTATCGGTTTCCATTTTTGTCCTTGTCTGTTCCCATATACTGCAGCAGAGAGAGGATATTGCGGCCGCGATCCTGGGAAAAGGGGTATTTGTCCTGCGTGGTGACGTTGCTTCGCAGGAACTCCGGGTCGCTCAGCTTTTCCTTTACCACCTGGAAGATCTGCCGCAGGCGGTCCTGCTCCTGGACCGGAGAATCCTCGATGAACTGATCCAGGAAGCGGTCAAAATCCTCCGCGATCCGCAGCTCGGTCTTTTCGGTGAACATCCCGGTAATCTTATTGCCCTGGTTGTCGAAGATGGCCAGGGGCGTCCGCTGGGAGAGATTCGCGCCCCACTTTTTGTTTTTGATCTCGTCATTGCCCACATGGATCACCAGGGTCCGGGCCTCCTCCTCGATGGAGTCCAGGAGCTTGGGCTGTGTGGGATCGTAGCGCAGCAGGGCCCGGTAGTTCTGGGAGGCCAGGTTGGAGAGCTTGCGCACGATATTTTTCAGATGGGGCCCGTCCTCGCCCTCCAGCAGGGCCTCCGCCTTGCGGCCGATCTGCTGGTGCAGGCCCATGAGCCGCGCCCGGTCCGCGGCCTTCACCAGGGGCAGCTTGCTGCGCCTGCGGAAGCGGCGGAAGGGGGCGGAAGCTTGCTCCAGGGCCTCGATGGCCTGAAGCAGCTCCTGATGCTGGGGGCTCCGCTGCTGGGATTGGCGCAGCTCCTGGATTACGTCTTGAATGGTATCCGGCATGGTTTTTCTCCTCCATCGTCTGTGTTTGCGTTTGCGTGGGATTTGTCCCGCACGCACCTGCCGCTGCGGGTTATCAGAATGTCAAATCACAAGGGATATTCCTGAGCACAAATGCTGTTCCCCACGCTCACATGGTTACGTTCCATACTGCGTATCATTATATCGAAATCCTGAAGAAAAATCAATTCGATTCGTACTGTCGCAGTCGTCAAATGAGCGGCACTGTGCTTTATGATCACATTGTACACCATGAATCGTACAAAAGCATTACAGTATTGCCCCTGCATAGATATGATGCAATCCTCCTCGGGCCGGATGAGGCGGATGCCCTTGGCGCTGTTCCTCAGGAGGTGGTCCAGGCGCCGCTTGTCATAGCAGAGGACGGAATAAAGATTCGTTTTCTTCTCAAAACATTCATCTCCGAGCTTGTATTTCTTTTGCGTTTGTGGTACTCTGCGCAGGTAATAGTATCAGATGAAGGGGAGCTCCATGGCGCGGGAAGGCATCAAAAAACGGAGCCGGACGAAGCGAAACGTCCGGCTCCGGGGAAGCGCCGTTCTCTGTGGGACCGGCAGCGGCCTTTGGGCTTGTGGGATTGCGGCGGCTGTGCCGGAGGGCTTGTGAAGCCGCTGGCTTGGAATTGCCTTCCAATATAAAGCTAATCTATAAAGCTAATCGAAATGCTCCCGGCGGCGGGCGGTTTCCTCCTTGGTCTCCGGGTGGATGAACAGGAACTTCCTCACGGCGAACAGCACGCCAATGGAAATGACGCCCAGGAGGACGGAAAGACTGTCGCCGTGGTGCAGAATGAGATACCGTGTGACCGCAAAGAGAAGAACCTCCACCATAGAGGTCAAATCATGACGGCACAGAAGCTTCACCAGCTCGATGCCGATGAGGGCGTCAAACAGATACTCCAGGTAGCTGTCCAGGCCCTCCAGGCCGAAGATTGTAAAGTACGGACGGATCAAGAACAGATGCGCAAGGATTCCCACCGCAATCATGACTGCCGCCAGCAGCTCCATGCAGCTTACGGTATAAAACAGCGCCTTGCGGATTTTGTGAAGGGTTTTGGCCATACGATACCTCCTGTGACTGTTTTTTTCATTATACCATGGGCCGCTCTGTTCCGCAAGGATTTTTTGCGGGCTGGCAGCAGCTCAGCCTTCCCGGAGGGCTTCCAGAATCTCCCCGATGTCCCCGTCCAGGCAGATGGACTGCTCCTCCGTCTGCTTGGGGCAGAAGGCCTCCCCGTAGTTCAGGCAGGCGTAGCTCGCCCTGGGGTTTTCCGCCGTCATGGCCCAGAAGGGGTATTTGATGATTACCGGGGTGTTTGCCCCCACCCCCAGCTCCAGATACAGAACATGCTTTCCTTCGTTTTCCCGGAGGAAGGCGGCGTAACGGGCGGAGGCCGCCTGCCAGCCCGCGTCCTCTACGAAGCTGTCGTCGGAGCGCAGGTTCATGGTGACGGCTTCGCCCTCCGGCGTGGTGGGAATCAGCTCCCCGGGAAGCCGCATGGAAAACAAGCGATCCTTGGGAAGCTGAAACACGCCGCTTTCGTCGGGGAGAAAGCGCTGGGCGGCCATGGCCTTCCGGACCCAGGCCTCGTTGTCGTAGGTTTTTCCGTCCCCGCCGCGGAGACGCTGGAACAGGCCGTAATCCCCCTGGGTGTAGAACAGCCGGGTCTTGTCAAAGCCGGCGCGCTGGAACTGATGATCCACGTTGGTGGTGAGGACAAAGTAGTTTTTGCCCCGCACCAGCTCCAGAAGCTGCCGGTAGACCGGCTTCGGCGCGTCAATGTAACGGTTGAAATAGATGTGCCGCGCCCACCAGGCCCAGCGGGTTTCCTCATCCGGGAAGGGGTAGAAGCCGCCGGAGTACATGTCCGTAATCCCGAAGCGCTCCTTGAAATCGAAGAAATACTTCTCAAAGCGCTCCCCGCTGTAGCTGAGCCCCGCGGAGCTGGAAAGCCCCGCCCCGGCGCCGATGACAATGGCCTCCGCCGTTTCCAGCTCCCGCTTCAGCCGCAGAAGCTTGTCCTCCCGGCTGCCGGAGCCGGAGCTGAAGCCGGAACGAAAGCCGCGAACTGCGGCAATGCCCTTTCGGATCGTCTCTGTATAGCCGTTTTCTCTTGGGTTTTCGTGTTTGAACATGGGAATTACCTCTTTTCAACCGCCCCCACCGGGCAGACAGACACGCAGCTTCCGCAGTGCAGGCAGTGCTCCTGCCGGATGAGAGCCGGAACGTTGGCATAATCAATGCAGCCCTGGGGGCAGACGGCCTCGCAGCTCCGGCATCCGATGCAGGCGTCGGTGATGAAATAGCCCTCCCGGGGAAGCGCTTTTCCCCCGAAGGAGAAGGACGCCCGCTCGATGGGCTTTTTGGAAAGGTCGAAGTACTCGCCGCTGCCCTCGTACAACTGAAACACCGTCAGCGCTCTTCGGGACTCCTCCGTGGGGTAGATCTCCGACATATAGGAGTTCTTTTCAAAGAGCCTGGGCAGATACGCCTCGCCCAGCTCCCGCACCTTCCCCCGCAGCGACAGGGCCGCGGTGGACATGGTGTCCTGTCCCTTCATGCCGGTCAGCGCCAGAAAGCCCCGCTTTTTCAGCCGATCATAGAAGCTCTTGCCTCTGGCCGTGAGGAAATACAGGCCCTCCCCGTCATAGTCCATCATGTCGATGGCGGCGGTTACGGGCAGGCCCTCGTCGTCCACCGTCGCCACAACGGTGGTGTGGATCTGCTCCACAAGGTATCCAAGATAATCCTTTGCTTCCATGTCAATTCCTCCGGGTAAAAGGCCCCGCAGCCCTGTCAGGCGGCGGAGCCTCGCGCTGCTGCGGTCCTGCAAATATATGTTGAGCTGTTTTTGTCAGGCCAGCAGCCACTCCACCATTTCGTCGGCGGCCTTCAGATCCTCCGGCTTTTCCAGGATGCTGCCAGGCACGTTGGCGTTGCCGGCCACATGGGCCTTGTAGTCCCGGAATCCGGCGGTGGCAAAGCTTTTCAGGTTGGTTTCCACCATTTGGGTGTAGAGGTCCACGGGGCCAAAGCCCGCGAAGAAGAAAGCGCCCAGCTTCTTGTCCTTCCGGCTGGCCATGGAGAAATCCGGCTGGGTGAAGTCCATAAAGGAGTAGCTGCGGTCCAGGAATGCCTTGAGCTGGGCCGGGAACTGATCCCAATGCACCGGGGCCAGGATCAGCATGGCGTCGCAGGTGTCGATTTCGTCGATCAGCGCGGTAAAGTCATCCTTTTGGATGCAGTTGGGGCTGTGCTGCCGCTTGCAGGCGTCACAGGCCAGACAGGGCCGGACGTCCTTTTCGCCGAGGTTGAGGGTGATAAGCTCCGCCTTGCCCTGAAGCTGCTCCGCAACGCGGGAGCTCAGCGCGTAGGAGTTGCCCTTTCTCCGTTTGCTGCCGTTGACAATGAGAATCTTTTTCATACTTGATACCTTCCTTTCAGCTTGATTCTTTTTGAAGTTCCTTTCTTGTATCCGCGATGACCTCCGCAAGCTTCATGCCCCGCAGGGACTCCTCCAACGCCTGCTGCGCCGCCTCCAGCCGTGGATCCATGGCCTTGTGGATGGTTCTTCCAACCGGGCAGTTCGCGTTGGGATTCTCATGGAAGTGGAAAAGACCTGCCGCCTCTGCGCAGCCCACCGCCGCGTAAACGTCATACAACGTGATCTCAGTGACATCCCGGGCCAGGGAAATGCCGCTCCTTCCCTGGCTGACGGAAATAAGCCCGGCCGCCTTCAGCTCCCCCATGATGTTCCGCACAATCACAGGGTTGCAGCCAACGCTGCCGGCCAGAAAGCTGCTGGTAACGGTCCGGCTGTCCTTGAAATAGTCGATTGCCGTGATGATATGGACCGCAATCGTGAATTTGCTGGTGATCTGCATGATCATCCCTCCCGGCTTGTAATATACCACATTTCAGCCCAAGGGTCAATGCGGAAGCGCCGGACCGATGCCGCTTATCATGTAATGAACTTAATTACATGATAAGGATAGCACACGAATCGCATCTTGTCAATAGAAATATTACAAGTTTGGATCGCTGCGAATCGAAAACCGGGAAAAGTCGGAGCGCAGTTGACTTTCCGACGAAATATGGTATAATTCTACTGAAAACGCGCCTTTTTAGCGGCAGGGGAGGGGTTGCTGTGGAAGAATTGAACGCTCTGCGGGTCAGCGTCCGGAACCGGCTTCTGCTGTGCATCCTGGGGGTCATCCTGGTGGGGGTGCTGGTGGTGGCGGCAACGGGGTTTTACCCCTTGTTCCTGTTTGTCCTGGCGGCAGGGATCATTGTCTCCGTTCTGGTGCTGAACAAAAGCAATCGGCGTTACCGCGCCGCCTTCAAAGACGCTTTTGTACGCCGCGCCCTGGAGGACATCTTCGACAAGCTCCAATACGAGCCGGAGCGGGGGATCAGCTATGAAACCATCGCCTCCACCCGGATGATGAACATGGGAGACCGCTTCCACTCGGAGGACTACATCTGCGGGGAGTACAAGGGCATTCCCGTGGAGCAGTCGGACGTCCACATTGAGGAGGAGCACAGCTCCACCGACTCCGACGGCCACAGTTCCACCTCCTACGTCACCATTTTCCGGGGGCGCTGGATGATTTTTGAATTCAACAAGGAGTTCCGGGCCAACCTGCAGGTGGTTCAGAAGGGCTTTCCCAACGCCAAGCGGAAGCGCTTCTTCGGCAAGAAGGAGACCCTTTTCAAAAAGGTGGAGATGGAGTCTGAGAGCTTCAACAAGGTCTTCCAGGTCTTTGCCCAGAACGAACACGACGCCTTCTACATCATCACCCCGGGCTTTATGGAGCGGCTGCAGGGCCTGGCAGCCAACAACCGGGGCAAGCTGCTGTTCTGCTTCGTGGGAGACCGGCTTCACATCGCCATCCACGACAACAGGGACTCCTTCGAGCCCGGCAGCGTCTTCAAGAGGCTGGACGAGGAGAAGGTGGTCTCCAAAATCCGGGGGGAAATCAGCCTGATCACCCAGTTTATCGACGAGTTGAATCTCGATAACAATCTATTCAAACAGGAGGACTGAACCATGATCCCTGCAATCATCATCGCGGCAATCGTTATCATTCTTGCGCTGTGCTGGATCTCCATTTCCAACGGCCTGAACCGGGCGCTGGTGAAGATCGAGGAGGCAGGCTCCGACATCGACGTGTCCCTCACCAAGCGCTACGACGTGCTGACCAAGATGGTGGACGTGGTGAAGAGCTACGCCAAGTATGAGAAGGACACCATCTTCCAGACCATCCAGCTTCGGAAGAACATGACCATGCAGGAGAAGAACGAGGCCAACCGGCTCATGGGGGAGAGCTTTGCCCGGATCAACGCCCTGGCGGAGAACTACCCGGAGCTGAAGGCCAGCGCCAACTACAACACTCTGCAAAAGGCCATTGCCGACGTGGAGGAGCATCTGCAGGCCTCCCGGCGGCTGTACAACGCCAACGTTTCCCGCTTCAATCAGAAGATCGCCACCTTCCCCACCAGCGTCGTGGCCGGGGCTAAGGGGCTGAGCAAGCAGGAATTCTTCTCCGCCGAGGAGCATAAGCGCCAGGACGTGAAGATGGACCTGTAAACAGCGTCCGCTCCGCAGGCACGCCTCCCGCCTCCGGCGGAGGGCGTGCCTGCCCGCGTCTTCGGCGGCTGGCAGATTTTTCCTTTACTTTTTCCCGGCTTTCTGCTACAATAACATGAACTACAACGAAAGCATTGAAACAGGTGACTATCATGGATAAAATTCTGAATCTCATCTCTCAGCGGGTCTCCCAGGCCTTTGCCGCCGCGGGCTATGACGCCGCCTACGGGCGGGTTACGGTGTCCAATCGGCCGGATCTGTGCGAATACCAGTGCAACGGCGCCATGCCCGCCGCCAAGGCCTATCACAAGGCGCCCATCCAGATTGCCGGGGACGTGGCGGCCAGGCTGGAGACGGACCCCGCCTTTTCCCAGGTCCAGGCGGCCATGCCCGGCTTCCTGAACCTGCGGCTGGAGCCCGCCTTCCTGGCGGAGTACCTGGAGCAGACCCGCACCGCTCCCAAGTTCGGCGTGGAGCCGGACCCCAGGGCCGGGACCGTGGTGGTGGACTACGGCGGAGCCAACGTAGCCAAGCCTCTGCACATCGGCCATCTGCGCTCGGCCATCATCGGGGAGAGCATCAAGCGCATCCAGCATTTCTTCGGCAACGAGACCGTGGGCGACACCCACCTGGGGGACTGGGGCCTGCAAATGGGCCTGGTGATCGCCGCCCTGCAGGACCGGCAGCCGGAGCTCTGCTACTTTGACCCGGGCTTCACCGGCCCTTACCCGGAGGAGGCCCCCTTCACCATCTCCGATCTGGAGGAGATCTACCCCGCCGCCTCCGCCCGTTCCAAGACCGACGAGGCCTTTGCCCGCCGGGCTCACGACGCCACCTATGAGCTCCAGCAGGGCCGCCCCGGCTACTACGCCCTCTGGAAGCACATCATGGCCGTCTCCAAGGCCGACCTGCGGAAGAATTACGACAAGTTAGGCGTCCACTTCGAGGTCTGGCTCGGCGAGAGCGACGCCCAGCCCTACATTCCCCCCATGCTGGAGCAGATGCGGCAGAAGGGCCTGCTGGTGGAGAGCGAGGGCGCCCAGGTCATTGAGGTCCAGGAGCCCACGGATACCAAGGAGGTCCCCCCCTGCATCATCATGAAGTCCGACGGCGCCACCCTTTACGCCACCACGGACCTGGCCACCATCCGCCAGAGGATGGAGACCTGGAAGCCCGACCGCATCCTCTACGTGGTGGACAAGCGCCAGAGCCTGCACTTTGAGCAGGTCTTCCGGGCCGCCCGGAAGGCGGAGCTGGTGGGGCCGGAGACGGAGCTGCGGCACATCGGCTACGGCACCATGAACGGCAAGGACGGCAAGCCCTTCAAGACCCGCGCCGGCGGCGTCATGCGGCTGGAGACCCTGATCACCGAGATCACCGACTTCGTCCGGGCCAAGGTGGAGGAAAACAAGCTGGTCACCGGCGACGACGTGGCCGACACCACCGCCAAGATTGCCCTGGCCGCCCTGAAGTACGGGGATCTGATGAACGCCCCCACCAAGGACTATATCTTCGACATGGACCGCTTCGCGGCCTTCGAGGGCAACACCGGCCCCTATATCCTCTATACCATCGTGCGAATCAAGTCCATTCTGGCCCGTTACGGCGCCTGGGAGGATCTGCCCATCCTTCCCCCGGAGACTCCGGAGGCCAAGGATCTGATGCTGGCCCTGACCCGGCTGCCCGACGCCCTGAAGCTGGCCTACCGGGACTGCGCCCCCAACGTGATCTGCGCCTATATCTACGAGCTGGCGGGCTACGCCAACAAGTTCTACCATGAGACCCGGATTCTCACCGAGGAGGACCCGGAAAAGCAGAAGGGCTACATCGCCCTCATTGCCCTGACCAAACGGGTGCTGGAGTGCTGCATCGGCCTGCTGGGCTTCGAGGCCCCGGAGAAGATGTAATCCCGTCCCGTCTGGGGAAAAACCGCCCGAGACCCGGAAAAAATGTGTATTTTTCCCGGGTTTCGGGCAAAATAATGCTTGCATTCCCGAAGGCAATCATGTATAATACTCCGGCATGGGTGAAAAAGCCTGTGCCGCTGCAACTCACACACCCGGGGATTTCCCGTTCGGTGCCGCAAGGTGGACGGGGAAGATGATCGGGGTGGAGGAATCTAACAAAAAAGGAGAATAAAACATGGCAGTCGTATCTATGAAGCAGCTGCTGGAGGCCGGTGTCCACTTTGGTCACCAGACCCGCCGCTGGAACCCCAAAATGGCTCAGTACATCTACACTGAGCGCAACGGTATCTACATCATTGACCTGCAGAAGACCGTGAAGAAGCTGGAGGAGGCCTACTCCTTCGTGCGTCAGCTGGCCGAGAACGGCGAGAGCATCCTCTTCGTGGGCACCAAGAAGCAGGCCCAGGACGCCATCAAGGAAGAGTCCGAGCGCGTGGGCATGTACTACGTCAACGCCCGCTGGCTGGGCGGTATGCTCACCAACTTCAAGACCATGCGGACCCGTATCGACCGTCTGGCTCAGCTCCGCAAGATGGAGACCGACGGCACCTTCGCCATGCTGCCCAAGAAGGAAGTCATCAAGCATCAGGGCGAGATCGAGAAGCTGGAGAAATACCTGGGCGGCGTGAAGGAAATGAAGAAGCTCCCCGGCGCGCTGTTCATCGTTGACCCCCGCAAGGAGCGCAACGCCATTGCTGAGGCCCGCAAGCTCCACATCCCCATCGTTGCCATCGTTGACACCAACTGCGACCCCGACGAGGTCGATTACGTGATCCCCGGCAACGACGACGCCATCCGCGCCATCCGTCTGATCGCTTCCACCATGGCCAACGCCGTGATGGAGGGCCGTCAGGGCGAGCAGCTGGAGATGACCGAAGAGGCCCCTGCCGCTCCCGCGGAGGAATAATTTTGTACTGTAGGGGCCGATGCCTACATCGGCCCCATTTTCAATAAAACATATAGGAGGAAAATACAATGGCATTTACCGCTGCTGATGTGAAGACCCTGCGTGAGAGAACCAACGTGGGCATGATGGACTGCAAGAAGGCCCTCACCGAGTGTGACGGCGATATGGAAAAGGCCATCGAGTGGCTGCGTGAGAAGGGCCTGGCCAAGGCCATCAAGAAGTCCGGCCGCATCGCCGCCGAGGGCATGGCTTACGCCGTGGTCCAGGGCAGCGTGGGCGCCGTGGTGGAGGTCAACTGCGAGACCGACTTCTGCGCCAAGTCCGCTCCCTTTGTGGAGTTCGTCAAGGGCATCGCCCAGGTGGTGGTGGACTCCAACCCCGCCGACGTGGACGCGCTGAAGAAGTCCCCCTTCCCCGGCACCGCCCTGACCGTGGAGGGCGTTCTGCCCGAGAAGGTCATGTCCATCGGTGAGAACCTGCAGATCCGCCGCTTCGCCCGCTACGACGACAACACCTCCGTGGCTTACGTCCACGCCGGCGGCAAGATCGGCGTGCTGGTGAACCTGGCCG
>CAMOSU010000038.1 GCA_946625125.1 uncultured Clostridia bacterium | reverse complement strand
CGGACCGGATCTTTGACTGCGGCGTGGCGGAGCAGAACATGGCCTCCATCGCCGCCGGCCTGGCCAGCTATGGCTTCAAGCCCTGGATCGAGAGCTTTGCCCCCTTTGCCACCCGGCGGATCTGTGACCAGATCGCCATTTCCATCTGCTATCCCGGAATGAACGTGCGGATCGTAGGCACGGACCCCGGCATCTCCGCAGAGCTCAACGGGGCCACCCACATGACCGTGGAGGACGTGGGCGTGCTCCGCTCCATCCCCGGCATTCTGATCTTTGAACCCTCGGACGAGACCCAGCTCCGGGCCGCCATGCCCGCCCTGGATGCCTACGAGGGACCGGTTTACCTCCGGCTGGTGCGGGGCCAGCTCCCCGACGTGTACGGCGAGGGCTATCAGTTTGATCTGTTCCGGGCCGATCGAATCCGGGAGGGCCGGGACCTGACGATCTGCGTCTCCGGCCTGCCCACCCGGGAGGCTCTGGACGCGGCCCTGGCTCTGGAGGAGGAGGGAATCTCCTGCGAGCTGCTGAACCTCCACACCGTCAAGCCCATGGACCGGGAGAGCGTCATCGCCTCCGCCCGGAAAACCGGGGCGGTGCTGACGGTGGAGAACCACAACATCGTGGGCGGTCTCCACGCCGCCGTGCTGGAGGCTCTGGCCCTGGAGCGGGTCCCCGTCTGGGCCGTGGGCGTGGAGGACCGTTTTGGGGAGGTGGGCAGGCTGCCCTACCTGAAGTCGGCCCTGGGGCTCACCAAGGAGCACATCATGGAAGCGGCGCGGGAAGCTGTCAAATTGAAAATTGAGAATTGAGAATTGAAAATTTCGGTGTCGTTCAAATTGCCATTGGAACAACGAAAAAACGGACAAGCGATACCCATGAAGGGCGCAGCCGCTTGTCACTACACTGGATATTGGAGGGTATACCATGAAAATTGCCATTGGAAGCGACAAGTCCGGCTTCGCTGTGAAGGAAGCCGTGAAGGCCTGGCTGGGGGAAAACGGCTATGAAGCCGACGATCTGGGAACCGTGGACCTGAACGACGTGCATCCCTACTACCGGGTGGCCTCCGAGCTGGCCCCCAGGGTGCAGGACGGGAGCTATGAAAGGGCCATTCTGATCTGCGGCACCGGCGCGGGGATGTGCGTGGTGGCCAACAAGTTTCAGGGCGTCCACGCCGTGGCCTGCGAGGGGGTCTACTCCGCCAAAATGGCCCGGGCCATCAACAACGCCAACGTGCTCTGCATGGGCGGCTGGATCGTGGGGCCGGAAATGGCCATCGAGATGGTCCGCGCCTTTTTGAACACCGCCTGGTGCCAGGACCTGGAGCCCTGGCGGGCCGAGAATATGCACAAGTTCGCCGCCCAGGTGGCGGCCATTGAGGACGGAATCTATGGGGCTTGAGTTTGTTTACAGCCAGCCCGTCAAAATCTATTTCGGGGCCGGGAAGCTGAAGGCCCTGGAGCTGATTCTGGAGGAGCTGGGACTGCGCCGCTGCGTGGCGGTGTGCGACCCCTTCCTCCGGCCCCGGCTGGAGGAGCTGCGGCAGCGGATTCCCGCCATCTGCGGTCTTTACTCTGACATTCAGCCCAATCCCCAGCTCTCCGGGGCCGCGGCGCTGGCGGCTCTGATCCGGGAGCGGGAGGCGGACTGCGTGCTGGCGGTGGGCGGCGGCTCCACCCTGGACACCGCCAAGTTCGCCGCGGCCATGGGCGGCGGCGAAGCGCCGGAATACTTTCGGGGACAGCGGGCCTTCTCCACGGAGCACATTCCCGTGCTGACGGCCCCCAGCACCGCCGGAACCGGCAGCGAAGTGACCCAGGTTTCCGTCATGAGCTATGGCAGGGAGAAGAAGACCATCAACCACCCGGCCTTTATGCCGAAAATCGCCATTGTGGACCCCACGCTGACCCTCTCCGTCCCCCCAAAAACCACCATGAACACGGGGCTGGACGCCCTGGCCCACGCCCTGGAGGGCTTTTGGAGCAAAAATCATCAACCCATCTCCGATCAAATGGCCCGGCAGGCCATTCGGCTGGTGCTGGACAACCTGGAGCTGGCCTGGCAGGACGGCTCCAATCTGGAGGCCCGGACCAACATGTCCCTGGCGGCTCTCTTCGGCGGTCTGGCCTTCGCCCTGCCCAAAACCGCCGGCTGCCACGCCTGCTCCTATCCGCTTTCGGAGGATTACGGCCTGCCCCACGGGGAGGCCTGCGCCTTCACCCTGGACAGCTTCGTGAGGCTCAACGCCGACCCCCGGCTGGAGGCTCTGTGCCGGGAGCTGGGGCTCTCCGGCACGGAGGAGCTGGCCCGGCGGATTGGGGCGTGGAAGAAGCTGGGAGGCCTGCGGACCCGGCTCTCGGAGCTGGGAGAGGTGGACCTGGGGAAGCTGGCCCGGGACAGCGCCGCCCATCCTCTCATGAAAAACAATCCAGTCGCTCTGGATGAAGCCGCCCTGGTCAGGATGTACGTGGCCCTGGCATGAAAAAACAGAGAAACGTCCCCATGATGCTGGCCATGGTGCTGGCCTGGTCGGTGTACTACACTGTCTCCAAGCTTATGGTGGACCGCACCGGCTCGGCCTACGCCGCGGGCTTTCTGCTGCGCTCCTTCGCCCTGATCTTCCTCACGGTCCAGCTCTGTCTGGACGGCAGCCTCCCGCAGCTCTTTCGGCAGGGCCGGGGAATCTGGACCCTGCTGCTCATTGGGGTCTTCGGCTTTCTGCTGGACCTCTTCGCCAACCTGGGCTACGCCTCCGGCTCCCTCAGCACCGGCACCGCCCTGCTGAAAACCGACGTGCTGATGGTGAATCTGGTGACGGTGCTTCTGTACCGCCAAAAGCTCTATGCCACAGACTGGCTGGGGACCGGAATCATGCTGGCAGGGGTGCTGCTGGTGCTGGGGGTGGATCTGGAGGGGCTGCGCTTTTCGGTGACAGACCTGTTCTTCCTGGCCAGCGCCGCCTGCGTCACCGCCAACGCCTTTCTCATCAAGGGCGCCCAGACCCGCTGGAACGCCCAGGCGGATATGATCTCCTACTACAACAACCTGGTGGTGCTGCTCCTCTTCGGCGCCTCCACCCTGGCCCGGGGAGACCTCCGGGAGCTGGGGGAAACCGGCCCCGGCTTCTGGGCTCTGGCCGCCCTGGGAGGGCTGGCGCAGACGGGGATCTACTTCTTCTACTACCGCAATCTCCGGCGCAGCGAGGTCTGGATCGTCAAGCTCTGGCTGCTGCTGATGCCCGTGGTGAGCTGCTTCATCGGGGCGGTTTTCCTCCGGGAGAGCCTGCGCTGGAGCAAGCTCCTGGGGATTGCCGTGGTGCTTCTGGGGGCTGGAATCATTCTCCTGCGAACCCGGCTCCATCCGCAAGACTGAAAAACCCGGAAGGGACGCGGCTGCCTTCGGCGCGTCCCTTCCGGGTTTTTCTATGCGGATTTCAGTTTGCGTGCTTTCCCAGGGTAAAGCCCCGGCCGTTGACCTCGGAGATGGGGTTTACCACCACAAAGGCCTTGGGGTCGATGGCCAGAATTTTCTCCCGGAAGCTGAACAGGGAGCGCTTGGGTACCACGGTCTCCACCACCCAGGTCTCCTCCCCGGAGAAGCCCCCCTTCACCTTGAACAGGGTGCTGCCCCGGTCCATGGTGGTGACGATGAGGCGATTGATCTCCTCATAGGCCCGGGAGTAGATGGAGATCTGCACCTTGCCGGTGCCGAACATCATCACCTTTTCCAGGGTCACGGAGTAGATCAGCACGAAAATCAGACCGTAGAGAATCTTCTCAGAGCTGGCGAAGGGGACCTGGCTCAGCAGAAACAGGGCCTCGATGACGTAGGACACCGGGGAAATGGGCAGACCCAGCTTCTTATTCAGGGTCATGGAGAAGACGTCGGAGCCCCCGGTGGAGGCGCCGCAGCGCATCACGATTCCCACCCCCGCGCCAAAGCTCAGCCCGGCGTAGACGGTGTTGAGCACAATGTCCTCCGTCAAGGGCAGATAGGACTTGGATACCGCCGTGAGAAGGCTGAAAAACAGGGGGTAGGCCACGGAGCTGATGAGGGTGGTAAGGGCAAACTCCTTGCCCAAAAACAGGAAGCCGGACAGCAGAAACAGCAGGCTGAAGCCCCAGATAAACACATCCAGGGGGATGGATGGGAAGAGATGATTCAAGGCCAGGGAAACACCCGTAATGCCGCCGGAAATCAGCCCGGTGGGTACCACAAAGTGGGACACGCAGACGGCCAGCAGCAGGTTGCCGAAGAGAATCAGGGGAAGCTTTTTCAGCATGCTTTTCATAGATTACGCCTCCAGAGTGCATTCAGATTTTCCGCACTCTATTATAGCCAGGAAATTCCAATATGCAAGAAGAAAATACATTTTTTCAGGGCCGGAACAGGATTTCAAACTCCTCGCAGACCACAGGCAGGTCCTCCCGGAAGGCCAAGCCCGCGGCTTCCAGCTCCCGGGTAAAGAAGTCCCGATGTACCTGCCGCCAATGGGCCAGGGACAGATCTCCCTCTCCCTCCAGAGCCGCGTGGCGGGCGGTCACATCACAGAAGGCCGCGGTATAGACCCGGGTGGTCCAGAGGACGCAGATGGGCCGGTTTTGACTGTCCAGCAGGACGCTGGCCTGCCCCGGCTTGGGCAGGGGCTCCCCCTCCAGGGCGTAGAGCGGTCCGGCGGAGCTGGTGGCCCGTTTCTTCCCCTCCAGCACCAGCCGGGCCAGGCCGTCGGGGTCCTCTCCGAAGCTCCAGGCCTCCGGAGGGCCGGAGAGTCCGGCAGCCTGCCACATGCTCCGGGCGTCCGGGAAGGGCTCTTGGGCCGCTGACGCCTCCTCCCGGCTCCGGCGCAGATAGAAGGCCAGGGCCGCCCCCATAAGGGCATGGGAGCAGAGGGGGCTGCCAAATTCCCTTATGACCTCCTCAATGGGGTGAAGCTCATAGCGCAGCCGCTCGTCGGCGTCCAGGTGCTGCACCCCGGTGGCCTCCAGCTCCCGGGCCAGATAGCAGTGGAAGCGGTTGGTGAAAAGGGCGGGATTGGGGCTGCAGCTCCCCAGATGGATGAGCTGCCCCGCTCGGAACCCCGTCTCCTCCAGCAGCTCCCGGGCCGCGGTCTGGGCGGGGTCCTCGTCCCCGTCCCGGACGCCCCCGGGAAACTCCAGGGTCAGGCAGCGGGCGGCGTGGCGCCACTGCCGCACCATCACAAAGCGATCCCCCAGCTCCGGAATCACCATCACCCAGTCCGGAGCCCGGACCGCCACATAGCTGCCCTCCAGGCCGTCGGGAGCCCGCTCCCGCTGGGTGAACACCTCGAATACCGGGGTACGGAGCAGAGACTCCCCCTCCAGGACCTGCCATTTCAGAGCCTCGTCATTCATCGCGTCCATCCTCCTCTTCTGTTTTGTTCAGACCGTAGAGGGTCCGAAGCACCGGGGGCATCACCGAAGCCAGCCGTCGGGCCATTTCCTCCGCCGGGGGGGTACAGTCTGAAAACATCCAGCGCCGGAGCATGGCCAGGCTTCCGATGCTGTGGTATTGAATGGCAAAGCTGTCCTCCGGGGAGAGGCTTTCCCGTCCCTGAAGCTGCTTCACCGCCTGCTCGTACATCTGGGTATTGCTGGTCATAATGTGCCGTCCCAGGGCGTTCTGGGAGTTTTCCAGCAGCGCCCGGCGGTAAAACACCGGATCTCCGCTGAGCCGGGTCAGCACCTTCGTCATGCCGGAAAGGGTGAAGCGGCCCTCCCGGTCCGGGAGATTTCCCTCCAGGGTTTGGTTGAAAATCCAGGCCGCCAGATCGTAGATGTCCCGGAAGTGGTAGTAGAAGGTTCTGCGGTCCATCTGGCAGCGTCGGCAGAGCTCCCCCACCCGGATTCTATGAAAGGGAACGGTCTCCGAAAGCTCCTTCAGCCCCTCGGCCAGACGTTCCTTTGTTTGGGCGGCGCTTCCCATCTTGATTCCTCCCGTCACTCGTCGCTGAAGCGTTCCCGGGCATGAAGCACCCGGCAGATTGTGTGAAGCTCTCCAAAGACCGTCAGCCGGTCTCCGGGCTGAAAGCGGGTTTCGGCGCTGGGAACCTCACTGCTCTCGTCCGCCCGCTCCACCATCAGCACCAGTACGTTCCACTGGGATTTCAGGTCCATTTCAGACAGGGGCCTGTCCCGCATGGACTCCGGGACGGTGCGGACCAGCACCCTGGCCACCGCCTGATCCCCAATCTGGTCAATGACGGTGACGCTGTTGGCGCTGTTCTCGTTGCCGTAGCGGTCCGCCAGCCGCAGGATGGTCCGGTCCAGCCAAATGCGGACCCGGTGATAGCGGGTCAGCAGCATCACCGCCAGCACCGCCGCGATGGGGATCAGCATACTCAAAACAAAGTTCCCGAGCTGGGCCACCTTCATGGAGACAAAGACGTTGACAAAGGCGGAGACGATGGTCACGTTGAACACATAGCCAAAGAGCATGGTGATCCGGGCCAGCCGCCGGCGGGACCGGGTGGAAATGACCATTTCGCTTTCCTGGGTGGTGAAGCCCGCCCCGGTCAGAAGGGAAACCACCTGGAACCTGGCCTTCTCCTCCGGCAGACCGATGAAGCGGAAGAGCATGGTGAACACCTCGCTGATGACCCAGTACAGCAGGATCAGCACAGCGAAGAGCGTCGCGGCGGCATAGATATTCACGCTTCATCTCTCCTTTCCCGGACCCTTAGCTGTAAAGGCCCAGTTTCTGGCAGACCCGCCAGATCATCATCGCCGCCTCCGCCCGGGTGGCGGTGGCGTCCGGGTCAAAGCGGTTCCCGGCCTTTCCGCTGACAATGCCCTGCTCCGCCGCCCAGGCCACCGCCCGAAGATAATAGGCGTCGTACGGCACGTCCCCGAAGGGGCAGCCGTTCCTGGGATTGGGCCGTCCCGCCGCCACCCAGAGGAAGGTGACAAGCTGCGCCCGGGTACACAGGCCCTCCGGATTGAAATATCCGTCCCCGGTGCCGGCGGCGTAGCCCTTGGACCAAGCCCAGCGCAGGGCTTCATAATAGTAGGCTCCCACCTTGATGTCCTTGAAGGGGGGCGCTCCGGTTCCGGCGGGGCTGTGGTACATCCGCCAGAGCATGGTGACGAACATGGCCCGGTTCAGCTCCATCCCCGGGGAGAAGGTATTGGCCCCGGTACCCGCCATGATGCCCTGGTTGCAGACAAAGGCGGCGGCGCTGCCGTACCAGTTGTAGAGCTCCAGATCCCAGAAGGGATTGACCCCGCAGCCGGGGCAGACGTCCCCCGGCAGAGGGACGGCGCAGGAGTGGGTATAGCCGACGCTGTCCCGGGCGTTGCAGCGGATGATGACGTAGCCCTTGTTCAGATACTCCGTCTGAATGTTGGTGAGGGGGTTGGTGTCGCTCCCCGCCAGGAACCAGCGGCGGCGGGCAATGGGGGGCGTCTCCTCGGAAATCTCGATGCCGGAGATCCGGCTCTGCCCGTCAAAGCAGATGTCCGTCACCAGCATGGAGTGGGTACCCTCCTTCAGCAGGCAGTCCCCCACCTGCAAATCGTTCATATTGGTCCCGATCAGGGTGGCGTACTGGCTCAGGGTATGGGTGGTCTCCCGGTTTTTCAGCCCCCAGGCCCAGGAGACAAAGGCGCTGCACTCACAGGAAAAGAAGGGGGCGGGATTCTGCTGAACCTGAGAAACCGCCTGCCGGGAGTACATGGGGCTCTCCGGGTCCCCAATCTGCCGCAAAAACTCCGTCAGATTGGTCTGCCAGGGGACGTAGCTGCCGGAGCGATGGGGCTGACCGTAGGGCAGGCCGGTGTAGCGGACCCCGGCATAGAAGCGGTTGCCGCTTTTGTTCTTCCAGCCCTCGATGTTATACAGAGGCGTCCAGGCGATGTCCGTAAGCTGATAGGCCCGCTTGACCATGTTCTTCACGCCCTGGCTCACCACCGCGTGCCGTTGGTTGGCCGGGGGCTGCTGTCCCGCCAGGTGCTGCCCTCCCCCGGAGGACAGGGAGGCTGGCCCCCGCCCCGCCGCGGCCTGAGCCGGGGCGCACACCGCCCCGAAGCCGATGAGCAGTGCCAGAGCCAGGGGCAGCAGACGCCGGGTTTTCACCCTTGCACGTTTCATTTGTCCAACACCTCTACTTGAATGGATTTCACCGTCTGTTCCAGTGCGGCCAGCTCTTCGGGGCTGAGCTTCAGCTCCAGACAGCCCACGGTATCCTCCAGGTTCTCCGGTTTGCGCATGCCCACCAGCAGACTCATGTTGGGGAACTGGGCCAGCGCCCAGGCCTCCACCAGTTGGGCGAAGCTGCAGCCCCTGGCCCGGCACAGGGGTTCCCAGGCGGCAAAGGCCCGGCGCAGGCCCTCCTGATACTTCTCCTCCACCCAGGGAATCCGGGCCCGGATGTCAGTCTTGGCAAAGCGCCGATTCAAAAACTCCGGTCCCGTCAGAAAGCCCTCCTCCAGCACCCCGTAGGTCTGGAAGCTGGTGTTGTACTTCTCACAGAGGGGGAAGTAGTCTCTGCCGTGGAAGGGAGACAGAATGCTGAAAAACTCCTGGACCACCGAGACTCCCCGGAGCTTCGCCGGAGCGTTTTGATATTCCTCCAGATCGGTGGGCTGGCTGTTGGAGAGGCCGTAGGCCCGGATCTTGCCCTCCCGGATCAGTCCCTCCAGGGCCTCCACCGTCTCCTCCACCGGGAAGGACTTGCAGACATAGTGGACAATGAGACAGTCCAGATAGTCCGTCCGCAGTCGGCGCAGGGAATCCTCCACGTCCCGGCGGATGGCGGCGGGGCGGGTGTCGTTGTTGACGGTATAGCCGTCCCGGGCGTAGTGGAAGTTGCCCCCCTCCCCTCTCCAGTTCAGGGAGCATTTGGTTTGCAGAATGAAGTCCTGGCGGCGGCCCTCCAGGGCGGCCGCCAGCAGCTCCTCGCTGGCGCCGGTGCCGTAGACCGGGGCGGTGTCGATGTAATTGATCCCCTTGTCCTTGCAGGCGTCCAGCAGTCGGGCTGCCTCGGCAGGGGTGGAGTTCTTGTCGCTCCAAACGCTGCCGCCTCCCAGTCCCCAGGTTCCTAACGCTACGGTGGAAACCCTCAGATCAGAATTACCTAAGTTCTTGTACTCCATTGTTTTCTCCTCCGTTGTCTGCTGCTTCGTCGGTGTGGGGGAATGCGGGCGGCCAGTGACCGCCCCTGCAGGCCTGTCATTCTGAGCGCGGCGAAGAATCCGTGTCCCCGTCCCCTGCTGCCTTTTGATTATCCTCTTCTCTTTCGGAACAAATATTCGTCCAGCTCGGTTTTCACCTTCTCGGGGATCTCCCGGCTGACGGGGCAGAGGGCCGCGCAGGCCATGCGGCGGGTAAACTCCGCGATGAAGGCGACGTCCTTCTCCATCTGCTCCATGGACAGGAGCTCCGGCAGATCGTAGCGGCAGTGGATGGGGGCCGCGTTCCCGGAGGCCAGCCGGGCGAAGCTCAGGGCGGGAACGCCCTTGTCGGCAAAGGGAGTCGAGTCACTGGAGTAGACTCCGATCTTGGCTTCCACCGGGAAGCCCAGCTCCGCTCCCATATAACCCAGATAGCCCGCCAGCTTCTCCTCCGCGGAGACCCGGGCGATGAACTTCCCCAGCCAGGTGCCGATCATATCCAGGTTGATGTTCAGGGCAATCTTCTCCAGCTCCGCCTCGTGGTCCCGGACGTAGGCCTTGGAGCCCAGCAGGCCCCGCTCCTCACTGCCGCAGAATACCAGCCGAAGGCCGTAATTCAGCTCTTTGTCCTTCAAGGCGTCCAGCACCCCCAGCAGGCCCACGCAGCCGGACATGTTGTCGTAGGAGCCGTGGGACAAGGCGGTGGTATCATAGTGGGCGCTGAGGACAATCCACTCCTCCCGCCTGCCGGGAAGCTGAGCCACCACATTGTGGGATTCTCCCTCCCACTCCCGCTGCTGAATGGAGATCTTCACCCGCTTGACGCCGTTTTTCAGCAGCTCCACGGCGTCGGCGGTGTGGAGCATGGCGCAAAGGACCTTCCGTTCCTCCCCCACCACAGCGGCCCGGAGATCCCGCTCGTCAATGTCCCGCTGGGGGTAGTACATATTGCCGTATTGGAACAGAATGCCCTTGGCCCCGGCCTTCATCAGATCCTGATAGCCGAAGTAGCCGATGCCGGAGCCGTCCATCAGCACGATCTTATCCCTGGCCCCGGCAATGGAGACGGGGTCCTGGGCGGGCATGTAGTAGAGCTCCCCCTCCACCTCGCCGCTGCCGCAGCAGAAGAAGCCCTTACAGGGGATCTCCTTCCCGTCCGCCAGCACATGAGCCTCCTGAATCTCCCCCATGGCCACGGGAAAGGCCTCCAGCCGGGCTGGGACCCCCAGAGCCTCACACTGGGCCTTCAGATACTCCGCCGCCCGCAGCTCCTCGGGACTGCCGCTGCGGTGAACATAATCTGTATCCGAAAAGATCTGTCTCATGCGTTGCTGTGTCATAACATTCCGCTCCTTTCAGTTATGTCTACCACTTATTATACCATAAGTTTTCAGAAATGGAAGGGGTTAGACAATCTTTTTTCCTTTTTCCCGGGGAAAAGCCCACAGCAATCCCCCGGGGCGGCCCGCTGGGGGATGATATCGCAAAAGCCGCGCCTTTCGGCGCGGCTTTGAGACTTATGGGCTCGTGATCCGGCAGACCATTACCACGGCGGGGCCGGTCAGTGTCATGGAGGCAGGGTCCGTCACAAGGAGGGCTTCACCGGGGGAAAGGCTCACCGGGGAAAACGGATTCTTCGACTCCGCTTCGCTGCGCTCAGAATGACAGTCGGGGGAAGCCGGGCCGGGCTGCCGGCGGCACCCCTCCACCGCCCTTGAGGACGGTCCCCCTCCCCCGCTTGCGGGGGAGGTTTTGACCAAACCTACGCTTGCTTCTCCCTCCGCGCAGTAGAGCAGAACCGTTTCGATGGAGGCAGACGGCGGACAAGCAACGCTTGTCCCTACGTTCAGGCTCGCGGGGCTTTCCGTCAGGCGCAGGGCCTCCATGCTCCCGGAGACACGGCCCCGACGGAGCATCAGATTGAAGTCGGTGCAGCGGCCCTGGCTGTGGGTGGCGTCGGCCCCGGAGAAGGCGTGGACCTCCAAGGGGCGCAGAGTCATAGGCGCGCCGCCGTTGTGGGTCAGAGCAATCTCCCCCGCCAGGGTGGCAATGAGCCGCTCATAGTCCGGCAGAGGGGTAAAATCCGAGTCCTCCAGCTCCACCGTGGCGGAGCTGACCCGCCAGAGAAAACTCCGCTTCGCGTATTCCGCCTCCGGCGGGTAAATGGCGATCTGCGTCGTCCTCCCCCCGGACCATTCCGAGCTTCTGTAGTCCTTTGGCGTCAGCTTCCGAATCATAATCCTCTCCTAAGCGCGTTATGTTCGCGTTTCACTCAGCCCGGAAGCCGCCCATGCCGTCGGCGGAGAAGTGGGTGGCGTAGAAGGCTGCGCTGGCCTGCTCCAGATAGGCCAGGTCCTTGACGCCGGCGGTCTCATAGGAGCTGTGCATGGCAAGCTGGGGCAGGCCCAGATCCACGGTGTTCATGGAGACGTGGGCCATGGCGATGTTGCCCAGGGTGGAGCCGCCCGCCTCGTCGGAGCGGTTGGCAAAGAACTGGACCGGGACTCCGGCCTTTTCGCAGACCCCCCGGAACAGGGCCACGGACACCGCGTCGGAGGTGTACTTCTGCCCGGCGTGGGCCTTTACCACGATGCCCTCGTTCATGTAGGTGCAGTTGGTGGCGTCGGTCTTCTCGGGGTGGTTGGGATGCACCGCGTGGGCGTTGTCGCAGGAGAGCATGAAGCTCCTTGCCACGGCGCAGCGGTAGTCCTCGTCGTCCAGGCCCAGGCCGTTGGCAATGCGGCGCAGCACGTCCTCCAGCATGGTGGAGTCGGCGCCCTGCTTGGTGCCGGAGCCCACTTCTTCGTTGTCGAAGCAGCACCAGACCTGGATGCTCTTTTCATTCTTGCCCTGCAGGAAGCCCCGGAGGGTGCCGTAGGCGCACTCCAGATCGTCCAGACGCCCGGCGGAGACGAACTCATTCTCCGCGCCCCAGACAGTGGGGGCCATGCGGTTGTAGAGGAAGAGGTCGCTGCCCAGGATGTCCGCCTCCGCCACTCCCAGCTCCCGGGCCACCAAGGCCTTGAAGGCGCCCTTTTCCAGCTTTCCGGAGCCAAAGAGCGGCACCATGTCGATCTGCTTGTTGAAGCTGAAGCCGTCGTTGATTTTCCGGTTCATGTGGATGGCCACGTTGGGGATCAGCACCAGATCCCGGTCAAAGTCCAGCAGGCGGGTCTCATAGCGCTCCTCCGCCTCGGTTTTGACCCGGACCAGCACCCGGCCCGCCACCCCCAGGGGACGGTCCAGCCAGGTGGAGCAGATCATGCCGCCGTAGCCCTCGGTGTTGAGCTGGACGTACTTATCCCGGACTCTCAGCTCCGCGTTCTCCTTGATCTTGAAGCAGGGAGAGTCGGAGTGGGAGGCGGTGAGGGTGAAGCAGGGCTGGGAGAGCTGGGTTCCCACCCGGAAGGCCAGAATGCTGGAGCCGTTGCGGGTGGTGAAGTATTGACCGCCGGGCTTCAGCTCCCAGCGTTTGCTCTCGGGAAGCTCGGTGAAATCGGCCTCCAGCAGCATCTGGCGCAGATTCTCCACGGCGTGGAAGGCGGAGGGGCTCTTCTTCAAAAAGTCCATCAGGCCTTGGATCGGACTGTTGTTGGTTTGCATAACGATTACCTCCTTGGGTTTGGTTCTGCCTGTATTATACATGATTCCTCCGGGAAATGCAAGGGGCCGGATGGAGTCTCTGTCATTTGACGGCGCGTTGCGTCCCTGCTCAGCCCTTGGCTGACAGCAGGCCCAGGTAAACGGCCTCGTCCTCGGGCTTGAAGACGTTGAAAATCACCCGCATGGCGCTGCCCCGCTCCCGCCGCCAGGCGCGCACCGTCTCCACCGCGGTCCGGGCGGCAGGCTCCCGGGGATAGCCGAAGACCCCTGTGGAGATGCAGCAGAAGGCAATGCTCCCGCAGCCCCGCTCCTCCGCCAGCTCCAGGCAGGACCGGTAGCAGGAGGCCAGCAGGGCCTCGTGCCGGGCGCTGAGGCGGCCCCGGACAATGGGGCCAACGGTGTGGATCACGTAGCGGCAGGGCAGGTTGAAGGCCGGGGTGATCTTGGCCTGGCCGGTGGGCTCCTCATGGCCCTGGGCCTCCATGATGGCGGCGCAGGCGTTCCGAAGCTGGATTCCGGCATAGCTGTGGATGCAGTTGTCGATGCAGTTGTGGCAGGGCTGGTAGCAGCCCGTCATGCCGGAGTTGGCGGCGTTCACAATGGCGTCGCAGGCCAGGGTGGTGATGTCTCCCCGCCACAGATAGAGCCCCGGCTCCAGGGGCCGCAGCTCCGACAGCTCCGTGATTCCCTTCTCTGCCGTCGCCTGCCGCAGATAGGCGTCCTGGATCTCCAGAAACTCCGCCCCGATGGGGGCCGGAGCCCGGACGTTCATGAGGCTCCGCAGAAGCTGCTTTTGCTCCTCCGTCTGCTTTGGCACCGTCAGCTCGGCATAGCGGGGGGACTCTCCCAGCAGGCTTTGGATCAGATACATCCGTCGTTCGCTTTGATTCACAATGCTCGCCGCCTTTCGTGTGAGCGCCCCGGGGCGCGAAATTGAGTCTCCGGGGAGATTTACCGGTTCTCCAGCAGGAGGCCGCGAATGCTGTCCAGCTCCTCCTGGCTCAGCCCAACCTCCCGGGTCATAAAACCGCGGATTTTCTCGTTGATGTCCTTCCCGGGCAGGCTGTCCAGGCCGCCGAAAATGCCGTTGAGGAAGGTATTGCTTCCGAAGTCTTCCATATAGAAGCCCGTCAGCCGGTATTCCAGCTCCTTGTCCCGGTCCGAAATCCCCAGAATACCCTGCAGGAGATAGACCACCGTGCCGGTTCGGTCCGCGCCGTAGGTGCAGTGCAGGTAGATGGGATAGCTCTCCGGGTCCGCAAGGGTCTGAAAAATGGTCCGGAGCTTGGCCTGGCCGTCGGCGGTGAAGATGCCGCTGTAGGCGGGGCTGTTGTAGAAGGCGTGGGATACCCCCTCCCCCAGGCGGCTCTGATAGCTTCCGGCAAAAATATCGTCTGCCCGGAGATCCAGATCCGTCTGAAAACCGAAGGGCTCCGCCGCCTCCCGATCCGTCAGAAACAGCTCGCTCTCCACCAGACCGTCCAGCTCTGTCCCACGGATGATCATGCCCTGCTTCACCCGTTTCCCCTCCTGGGTGACATAGCCCCCGATGTCCCGGGTGTTCAGCACGCCGGGCAGGGTGATGAAGCGGTTGCCGGGGGCCGTGGTGAAGCTTCCCCGGTAGGTGGAAATCTGCCCGTCCTCCCGGGTCAGCTCCACGCTGTATTCGTAGGTTTTCCCCGTCATGAGATTGTCAAGCATGACGCTGTTCTTCTCCGGGGAAAGGGGCGTGCGGCCTCCCTCCAGGATCAGCACCCCGGAGCTGCCCTGGGGCAGCGCATAGGGGAAGCAGAAGGGGGCATAGGCGCCGTCCCCGGCGCTGATGGCCTCTTGCAGGGAGCGCCGTCCCTGATAAAACTCCCGCATGGAGTCCGTGCAGAGATACACAGGCTCCTGAAAGCTGGGCAGCGCAAGCCGCTCCTCCGCCTCGGTCTCCCCCTGGGTAAGACTGGGGACAGACTCCCCGTAGGCGGAGCCGGGGGCAGACTCCCCGTAGGCGGCGCTGGGGACAGGCGCCCCGGGGGTGGGAAGCCAGCCAAAGATGAGATCCGACAGAACCAGCAGCAGCAAGGCTCCGGTTGCGCACAGGGCCAGAAGCTTTTTTGAGGAGGCGCGGCGGCTCTTGCGCTTTTTCCCCCTGGAGCGCTTCTCCGGGGGAATGTAAAAGCTCTCGTCCAGCTTGCCGTCGCTGCCGAAGCGGTAAACGCCCCGCTTCAGGATCCCGTTGCTCATCTCCCGGTGAACGGTTTTCTCTCCCGTGGCCAGGACGCCCCCGCTGCCTGCATAGTAGATGACGCCGTCCACCTTGACGACTCCGGCATGCTTGGGCTGTCCATCCTCGTAATAGATTCCGTTGGTGATGCTCGCTGTCACTGTTCCGCTCTCCTCGCTTCGGCTTCGCTCATTTCAGACATTCTGATTATGTTTCATTATAGTCTCAGAAAAGCGCTTTGTCAATCTGATACGAAACTCCAATTAAAATCTTTAGATTTTATTGGAGCGGCACCGTGCTCCGCACGCTGCCATTTTGTGCCTGCGGCACAAAATCCGTCTCATGCGAACTCCAACGCGCCTTCGGCGCTATAAAATGCTTTTGAAAGCATTTTAACGGAGTTCAGTATAAAAAGCGCCTGCCCGCCGGGCAGACGCTTTTTGCGCAGGAACGCTTATTTCTTGTTGGGCAGCATGGAGCTGATGGCGCCTACGAAGCTGGACATGGGCATGGTCTGGAGCAGGACCCGGCCCGGGCCGGTGACCACGGTGTTGAACAGACTCTCGCCGCCGAAGAGAACGTTCTTCACGCCCTTGACGGTCTGGACGTCCATCTGCACCGTGGCGTCCATCATGGCCAGATAGCCGGTGTCGATCACCAACTGCTGACCGGGAGCCAGATTATACTCCATGGTGGAGCCGTCGATCTCGATAAAGGCCATGCCCTGCCCGGAGAGCTTCTGCATGATGAAGCCCTCGCCGCCGAAGAGCCCCGCTCCCAGCTTCTTCTGGAAGTGGACGCTGAGCTCCACCCCGGAGGTGGAGGCCAAAAACGCCTTCTTCTGGCAGACGACAGGACGGTCCGGGGTGATCTCAATGGCCCGGATGGAGCCGGGGAAGCTGGAGGCAAAGGCAATCATGCCGGGGCCGCCCACGGCGGTGTAGTAGTTCTGGAACATGCTCTCGCCGGAGAACATTCTGCCGAAGACCTTGCCGGCTCCGCCGCCGCTGGTCTTCATATCCATGTTGGGGGTCATCCAGCTCATGGCGCCGGATTCGCTGATCAGGGTCTCGCCGGGGTCCACGTTGCAGATTACAACGGGCAGGGGTTCGCCGTAAATTTGATAGGTCATGTTGTTTCTCCTTTCTCTGAGCGGGGTTTCATATATTTCTTCCTGAAACAGGATATGCGCTTGATCAGGGACTTAAGCCAGCCCGGCTGCCGGGAAGGGGCGTGTAGGGACGACTCTGCTCCGCATAAGTTCCGGCAGCCGTGTCATTCTGAGCGCAGCGAAGAATCCGTACCCCTGTCCCTGCGGGCGAGGTACCGCGGAAGGCAGGGTGCCGTCCCTATAGCCGTGTCATTCTGAGCGAAGCGAAGAATCCGTACCCCCCGTACCCTGCGGCGGGGTACGGCGGACGGCAGAGTGCCGTCCCTACAGGCGCGTCATTCTGAGCGAAGCGAAGAAT
>CAMOSU010000037.1 GCA_946625125.1 uncultured Clostridia bacterium | reverse complement strand
GTCCAGCATCAGGCCGGTTTCCAGGGTGGCCATGAGGCAGGCGTCGAAGCCGATGAAGTCAAAGGTGGCGCCGGCGTTTTTCAGGGCGGTGTCGATACCGCTCAGGCCCATGGAGCCCAGGGAGGAATTCTTCTCGTCGTAGCCGTAGCCGGACACGGAGCCGCCGCCGTGATCCCAGAAGATCAAAGCCTGGCGGTTGGCGGGGTAGTTCTTGGTGCAGAACTGGATGAAGCGGGTGAGGGTGGCGGGCTTCACCAGGGAGTCCTTGCCGTCGTCCTCCACCAGCCGGGTCAGGGAACCGTTTTCAATCTTGTAGATCTGGTTCACGGAGTTGGAGATCCCATTGATCTTCCACTGCTTGCAGCCGCCGGTGTAGACGATGATGTTGATGTTGGAGTTCAGCGTGGCCTTGGCCATTTCCTGCAGGTCATTGGAGGCCATACCGGACTTGGATTCCAGGTCCGTGCCGCACATGTAGACCATGATGGTGAAGGTATCCCGGCCGTTTCCGTAGATCTGGGTGCGCTTTGCCCGGGCGCCGGAGGCCACGGTCTGGTCCAGCTTGCCGGTGTTGGCGCTGCGCGCCCAGCCGGTGGAGGTGGAGCCGCCGCCGGAGTAGCCTCCCAGCAGAGAGCTCAGGTCAACGCCGGAGGAAGCGGAGGAGGAAGAGGAGGCGCTGCCGCCCCCCAGCAGACCGCCCAGACCGCTGATGAGGTCCAGTCCGGAGGAGCTGGAGGCGCTGGAGCCGCCGGAGGAGCCGCTGCCCCCCAGGGTGTCCAGCAGGCTCAGACCGCCGCTGCCGATGTTGGAGCCTCCGCCCCCCAGCAAGCCGCTGAGCAGACCGCCGCCGCTGCCGCCGCAGGAGCGCAGCAGGAAAAAGAGCACGATGATTACCAGAATGGTGCTGCCGCCGCCGATTCCTCGGGTGACGGCCCGGCTGTGACCGCCGGAGCTGCCGGAGGAGCCGCCGGAGGGGCGCTTGGAGTAGCTGACGTCCTTGCCCACCGGTTTCCCGGTGCCGAGGCCGCTGCCGGTTTTGCCGAAGCTGCCGGTCTTGCCGATGACGTTCTTGCCCCGGCCGTTATTTGGTCTGTTGTCCATAGGATCAACCTCCCTTGCCAATAGATGGCTCTATTTTAACAGAACTTTCCCGGAAATGCAACGCAGAAAACGTCTTTTTGCGCAAATTTCCAAGAAAAGCGGGAACCGCGTTCCGGCTCCGGGAATAGAATACAGCAAAGGGAGGGGATTGCGGTGGAGAAAAGCCTGGCGGAGCTGCGGCCTGGACAGAGCGGGATCGTGATGGGGCTTCCCCCGGAGCGGGAGGACTGGGCGGGACTGGCCCGACTGGGGCTGCTGCCCGGGACGGAGATTCGCTGCCTGCGCCGCTGTCCCCTGGGGGACCCCACGGTGTATCGTTTCCGGGGAACGGAGCTGGCCCTGCGCCGCCGGGACGCCGGGCGGATTCTTGTGGCGGAGGCGGAGGCCGATTCCGGAGAAGGGGAGGTGTGAGTCTGTGGAGCACAGCGTCGCCCTGGCGGGCAATCCCAACGTAGGAAAGTCCACCCTGTTTAACGCTCTGACGGGACTGCGTCAGCATACGGGGAACTGGACGGGGAAAACCGTAGACCCCGCCCGGGGCAGGTGGAAATGGGAGTCAGACAGCTACCGGGTTACAGACCTGCCCGGGATCTATTCTCTGGAGGGGGGAAGCCCCGAGGAACGGGTGGCGGCGGAGTATCTGGAGCGCACACCCCCGGAGCTTTTGGTGGTGATTCTGGACGCCACAGCCCTGGAGCGGGGCCTGGCCCTGGCTCTGGAGCTTCGGGCCAGACATCCCCGCCTGCTGCTCTGTCTGAACCTGATGGACGAGGCGGAACGGCTGGGCCTTCGCATCGACACCGAGGCGCTGAGCCGGGCCTTTTCCGCGCCGGTGGTCTGCACCCGGGCGGACCGGAGGGACAGCGTGGAAATGCTGCGCCAGGTCATAGCCGTGTCGCTCCTGGGGGGCGAAAACAGCCGGAGCGCTCCCGGGGAAAAGCAGGGAAAGCGCCCGGGGGACCCCGCCGCCCTTCGCCGCCAAGCCGCCGCCTTGGCGCGGGATGTGACTCTGACGCCTGCCGGAGCCAGACGGGACTGGGACCGACTCTTTCTGGGAAAGTGGACCGCCTATCCGCTGGTGCTGCTTCTGCTGTTCTTCCTGTTCTATCTCACAGTGCGGGGCGCCAATTTTCCCTCGGCCCTGCTGGAGCGGGGCCTGGACCGCCTGGGAGAAGGCCTGGGGCGGCTGCTGTCCGGGCTTCCGCCGAGCCTGCGCAGTCTGCTGCTGGAGGGCGTCTACGGCACCACGGCCAAGGTGACGGCGGTGATGCTGCCCCCCATGGCCATCTTCTTTCCCCTGTTTTCACTTTTGGAGGAGATTGGTCTGCTGCCCCGGGTGGCCTTTCTTCTGGACCGCCCCTTTCAGGCCTGCGGGAGCTGTGGGCGGCAGGGGCTTTGCATGTGCATGGGCCTGGGCTGCAACGCGGTGGGGGTCACGGGCTGTCGGATTATCCCCAACCCGAAGGAGCGGCTGGCGGCCATCGTCACCAACGCCCTGGTCCCCTGCAACGGGCGCTTTCCCAGCCTGATTCTGCTGGCAGGGGTCCTGCTGGGGCAGGATGGCAGACTCTCCGCGGCCGCGGCGGCAGGAGCTCTGACGGCCTGCATGCTGCTGTGCTGGGGCGTGACCCTCCTGACTACCCTGCTGCTGCGAAAAACGGTGCTGCGGGGCAGGGAGGCGGGCTTTCTGCTGGAGCTGCCTCCCCTCCGCAGGCCTCAGGTGGGGCAGCTTCTGCTCCGGTCTCTGCTGGACAGAACGCTGCGGGTCCTGGGCCGGGCGGCGGCGGTGGCGGCCCCGGCGGGGGCGCTGATCTGGCTGCTGGGTCATGTCCAGGCCGGGGGACTGCCTCTGCTGGCCTGGCTTGCCCGGAAGCTGGACCCTGCCGCCTCCCTGCTGGGACTCACGGGAACCCTGCTGCTGGCGTTCGTTCTGAGCTTTCCGGCCAATGAGCTGCTGCTGCCCCTGGCCTTCGCCATTGCCGCCGCGGCGGGGGGAGAAACCCAGACGCTTCCCGGGCTGCTGGCGGCGGGCGGGAGCCTCTGGAAAACAGGGCTCTGCGCCGGGCTGTTCACCCTCTTTCACTGGCCCTGCTCCACCACACTCCTGACAGTCCGGCACGAAACAGGCCGCCTGCGCTGGACCCTTTTGGCCCTGGTCTTGCCAAGTCTGGCAGGAATCCTCCTCTGCGCCGCGGTCAACGCGGTCCTGTGAAAAGAAGGAGGGAGTGGGGGTCCGAGGCAAGTCTGTGAAAAAAGCACTTGCTATTTTACCAAAAATGGGGTATAATCTCAAAGATAAAATAGGATTACTGTATGGAGTGCCTTGCTCCATCAAGCAGACTGGAGAGTTCTATGAAAGAGATACTGGATTTCTTTTCCAACATCGGGAACGCCCTTCCGACGGTATCCTTGACGGACATATTGGATATTGCCGTGATGGCGGTGATCATCTACTATGTGATTAACCTGATCTGGCATACCAGCGCCAAGCGAATCGCCTGGGCCATTGTGGTTCTGCTGTTGGCGACTCTGGTGACAGAGCTGCTGAATCTGCACACGGTCAATTATTTGCTGGACCGGGTGCTGCAATTGGGCTTTGTCGCCCTGGTGATTGTGTTCCAGCCGGAGCTCCGGCGTCTGCTGGAGCGGGTGGGCAGCAAGAGCTCGGTGAAGGGCCTCATGGGCCTGACCGCCGGGCCGGTCCCCACCGACGCCCCGGAGGCCATTGATCAGGTGGTCCAGGCCTGCGAGGCCATGTCCCGGGAACGGGTGGGCGCGCTGATTGTGTTTGAGCGGGCCAATTCTCTGGAGCAAATCGCCGCCACCGGCACCCGGGTGGACGGGGCGGTGTCCCAGGAGCTGATACGCAACATCTTTTTCCCCAAGGCCTCCCTTCATGACGGAGCCATGATCATCAACAACAGCCGCATTGAAGCGGCGGGCTGCGTGCTGCCCCTGTCTGAGAACCGCAGCCTGTCCACGGATCTGGGGACCCGGCACCGAGCGGGCGTGGGCATGAGCGAGACCTGCGACGCGGTGGTGGTCATTGTTTCGGAGGAGACCGGTGCCATTTCCGTGGCCATTGACGGCATGCTGAAGCGCCATTTGGCCACCCAGACCCTGCAAAAGCTTCTGACCCAGGAGCTCATCGGGGAGGAGAAGCCCAGAAGCGGCGTATTGGATATCATCAAACATAAAAATTGGAGGAAGGGAGGCGGCGACGATGCTTCGGGGACGTAAGCTGGTTATCATGCTCATCTCGCTGCTGGCCGCGGTGCTGGCCTGGCTCTATGTGGTAACGGTGGTAGCGCCGGAGGCCACAGCCCGGGTCAGCTCCATTCCCATCAACATCGACGGGACCATTGTGCTGGAGGAGCGGGGGCTCATCATCACCGCCCAGGACGTGGACAACCTTTCCCTGGAGCTCAGCAGCTCCCGGGTCAACCTCACCAAGCTCAACGCTGACAGCATCCGGGTAAATGCCGACGCCAGCCGGATTCGGGAGCCGGGGGAATACGCCCTGAGCTGTACCGTGACCTTCCCGGACACCGTGCGCTCCAGCGACGTGGACATTCTGCGCAAGAGCGTGGATGTGGTGAACATCACCGTCACCCGGGTGGAGCAGAAGACCCTGCCGGTGCAGCTCAACTGGACCGGCGCGGTGCGGGACGGCTACGTGCTGGAGGCGGAGAGCGCTGTCTTTGAGCCCGCTGAGATTGTGGTCTACGGGCCGGAGGAGGAGGTCAGTCAGATCTCCAAGGCGGTGGTAACTCTGGACGTCTCCGATCTGGAGGAGACCGTCACCGGCACCTTCCCCGTGGTATTTCTGACGGAGGACAACGAGGCTGTGGAGTTCTCCGAGGCCACCTCCGCCAATGCTACCCAGGTGAATCTGAGCCTTCAGGTGCTGCGCACCAAGGAGCTGGCCCTGACGGTGAAGACCGTGGAGGGAGGCGGCGTCAGAAATGACGACGTGCAAATCAGCCTCAGCGTGGAGAGCATCAAGGTCAAAGGCACCGCTGAGGTGATTGACGCCCTGGAGGACAGCTTTATCATCGGCACGGTGGACCTGGCCTCAGTGGAGGATCGGGAGGAACGGGTCTTCAACCTGACCCTTCCCGTGGGAGTTACCAACATGAGCGGCGAGACGGAGGTCACGGCGCTGATCCAGGTGACCGGGGCGAAGAGCGATCAAATCTACGTCAGCGATATTCAAATCATCAACCCCCCGGAGGGCTACAACGTGGAGCTCTCCACCCGGACTGCCCGGGTGAAGGTCCGGGGCAGGACCGAGGAAATCCAGGAGATCAAGACCAACAACGAGAACGGAATCTTCATACAGGTGGACCTGGCGGATTATACCCAGACGGGCACCTTCACGGTCCCGGGCAAGGTGATCAACAGAACCCATCCTGCCGTCAGCACTGCGGACAGCGTGGAGATCGACATTGTGATCTCCGAGAAATCCGACGGCACTGAGGACTGAGAGGGCGGAAAAATGTTCGGCTACGTCAGACCCCGCCGGGATCTGCTGGAGCAGAAGGAACTGGAAAGCTATCAGGCGGCCTACTGCGGTCTGTGCCGGGCTCTGGGAAAGGGCTACGGCTTTGCCGCCCGCTTCCTGGTGAACTATGACATGACCTTTCTCTATCTGCTTCGGTCCTCGGTGGACAGGCCGTCGGAGCGGGCCTGCCGCTGGTGTCCCGCCCGGGTGCTGGGGAAAAAGCCCTGCACCCTGGATGCCGAGGGCTATGAGGCCGTGGCGGCCTGTACCGTGATCCTCGCAATGGAGAAGCTGCGGGACAATGTGCGGGACGAGGGCTTTTTCCGGAGCCTTCCCTACAGAGCGCTGCTTTTGCTTTATCGGCGGGCGGGACAGAGGGCCGCCAAGCGGATGCCAGAGCTGGCAGCCCTGACTTCCGCCCAGCTTTCCGCCCTGCATGCCCTGGAAACGGCGCACAGCCCTTCCATCGACGCCGCGGCGGACGCCTTTGCCCGGATCACGGAGGCCTGCGCCGGAGATGTGAAGAACCCGGTCCTGCGGCGCCCCATGGAGCAGATTCTCTACCATACCGGCCGCTTTCTCTATCTGGCCGACGCCCTGGACGATCTGAAGCGGGACTGTGACAGGGATGCCTACAATCCTCTCCGCTTCCGCTTTTCCCCGGAGCAGGGGACGCTTCCGGAGGCTGATCTGGACTATCTCACCCAGTTGACAGACAGCTCCGTGAATCTTGCGGGGGCTGCTCTGGCCCTGCTGCCTGTAAAAGCCCATGGCGGGCTTTTGGAGAATATCATTTATTTCGGGTTTCCTGCCGTGTTTGCCGCCGTCAAGGCGGGCAAATTCCGCAATCGCGCCAAAATGCGCCCTATAAAGGAGAAAAACCAATGAAAGATCCCTATGAGGTGCTGGGGGTATCCCGCACCGCTTCAGACAGTGAGATCAAAAACGCCTATCGGGAGCTGGTGAAGAAATACCACCCCGACAACTATGTGAACAACCCCCTGTCAGACCTGGCCTCCGAAAAAATGAAGGAGATCAACGAGGCCTACGACGCTGTCACCAAGGCCCGAAGCGGCGGCTCCGCCGGGGGCTGGCAGAGCGGCGGCTATCAAAGCTCCGGCAGCTATCAGAGCTCCGGCGCTTATCAGAGCTACGGAGGCTCCGGCAGCAGCGCCTATGCCCAGGTCCGGGCTCAGATCAACGCCAATCAATTGGACGCGGCGGAGTCTCTGCTGAACACCGCCCCCAACCGGGACGCGGAGTGGTACTATCTCAAGGGTACCATTGCCTACCGCCGGGGCTGGCTGGATGAGGCCCGGCAGAACTATCAGACCGCCTGCGCCATGATGCCCTCCAATTACGAGTACCAAAACGCCCTGCGCACGGTCCAGGGAGGCTACACCCCCTACCGGCAGAGCAATTTCCAGCGCAGCGACATGGACACCGCTTGTGACATCTGCAACACCCTGCTGTGTCTGAACTGCCTGTGCGGAGGCTGCGGCAGATGAGCACCGTCAGGAAGCTGACCCTTTCCGCTCTGGTGGCGGCCCTGTGCGTCATCAGCCTGGCGCTGGGGTCCTTTGTGAGCCGGGTCAGCCTCTCCATGGCCGCCCTTGCGGGACTTTTCCCCGCGGCGGCGGTGCTGTGCTGCGGCTTCGGCTGGGGGGCGGGGGTCTGGCTGACGGCCTCCGCGCTGGCCCTGCTTCTGCTGCCCGAAAAGAGCCCAGCCCTCTGGTTTGCCTGCTTTTTCGGCCATTATCCCATCTGGAAGGCGCTCATCGAGGGATTCCAGACCCGGGCGGGGAAGCCCTGGCTGGGCTGGCTTTTGAAGCTTTTGGGCTTTGCCGCCTGTATGGCCTTGCTGTATTTGGCCTTCGGGCAGTTCTTTGCCGCGGGGATTCCCTTTGACTTCACGCGGAGCGCTGCCGGCCCCTGGATTCTGGCTGTAGCGCTCTTGGCCGCCTTCGCGGCCTATGACGCGGCCTTCTCCATTCTGATCGGCTGGTTCCGTCTGAGGGTTCTGCCCAGGCTCCGCTGAGCCGCCGGAGCCGGGGCTGCCATTCCGGAGAGGCCATCCATCGCATAAAAAAGGAGAGTATCAATCGTGATCAAGAGTATGACCGGCTACGGACGGGCTGTGGGTGTATTTGCCGACAAGCAGATTACCGTGGAAATCCGCTCCGTCAACAACCGTTATCTGGACTGCGGGGTCAAGCTGCCCCGGCTCTACGCCTTCTGTGAGGAGGCTGTCAAGCAGGCAGTGAAGCAGTCCGTCACCCGGGGCAAGGTGGACGTATTCGTTACCGTCAATATGACCCAGAGCAGCGACGTTCAGATCGGTCTGAACCGTCCGGTGCTGGAGGGGTATCTGGCTGCCCTGCGGAGCATCGCGGCGGACTACAGCGTCCGGGACGATGTCAGCGTCAGCAGCCTGGCCCGGTTGCCCGACGTGTTCACCGTGGAGAAGGCGGAGCAGGACGAGGACGCCCTGAAGACCCAGCTTTTGCAGGTGGTGGCGGAGGCCCTGGAGGGCTATGACGCCATGCGCCGCACGGAGGGAGAAGCCCTGGCCCGGGACCTGAACGCCAAGGCAGACGCCATTTTGGAGCGAGTGGCCTTTGTGGAGGAGCGCTCTCCCCAGTCTGTTGCGGAGTACCGGGAGAAGCTGCGGGCCAAAATGCAGGAGGTTCTTGCCTCCGCCGGGGTGGACGAGGCCCGGATTCTCACGGAGGCCGCGATATTTGCCGACAAGGTGGCGGTGGACGAGGAGACGGTACGGCTTCGCAGCCATCTGGATCAGCTTCGCTCCATGATGCGGGCTTCGGAGCCCGTGGGCCGGAAGCTGGACTTCTTAATGCAGGAGATCAACCGGGAGACCAACACCATCGGCTCCAAGTGCTCTGACCTGGAAATCGCCCGGACTGTGGTGGACATCAAGGCGGAGCTGGAAAAGATTCGGGAGCAGATTCAGAACATCGAATAAGGCGGCGGCTATGAAATTAATCAACATCGGCTTCGGCAACCTGGTTTCCGCAACCAGATTACTCTCCGTCATCAGCCCGGACTCCGCGCCGGTGAAGCGTCTGGTGCAGGAGGCCCGGGATCGGGGCATGCTCATTGACGCCAGCTTCGGGCGGAAGACCAGGTCTGTCCTGATTATGGATACAGACCATGTAATCCTCTCCGCCCTGGAGCCCAAAACCATTCGCGCCCGTCTCGGCGGGGAAGAGGAGGAAGAAGAGGATGAAGAAGGGTAGACTGATTGTGATTTCCGGCCCCTCCGGGGTGGGGAAGGGAACCGTGGTAAAGGCCCTGATGGCCCAGGACCCCCGCGTGAAGCTCTCTGTCTCCGCCACCACCCGGGAGATGCGTCCCGGGGAGGTCCACGGCGTACATTACTATTTCATCTCCCGGGAGGAGTTTGAACAGATGATCCGGGAGGACCGCTTTCTGGAGCATGCCCAGTATGTGGGAAACCGTTACGGCACTCCCGAGGAGCCGGTGGACCGGATGCTGGAGCAGGGCTATGACGTGATCCTGGAAATTGAGGTCCAGGGGGGGCTGCAAATTATGCAGCGCCGTCCCGACGCCATTTCCGTGTTCATTGCCGCGCCTTCCTTTGAGATCTTAGGCGGACGCCTCCGGGGCCGGGGCGATACCGACGAGGAGAAGGTTCTGATGCGGCTGCAGCAGGCCAGGATGGAATACCTGGTGGCCCCCCAATATCAGTACATTGTGGTCAACGACAAGCTGGAGGACGCGGTTTCCGATCTGCGGTCCATCCTCCGGGCGGAGGCCTTGAAAACCGAACATCAACAGCATCTTTTGAAGGAGGCACTTTAACATGCTTTATCCCCCTATGAGTGAGCTTTTGACCCACATTGACAGCCGATATCTGCTGGTGAACGTGGTTGCCCGTCGGGCGCGGCAGATTGCCATTGAAGCCAAGGAGTTTGGCGAAGCCCTGCCGGAAAAGCCCGTGACCCTGGCGATCCGGGAGGTGGCCGACGGCAAGCTGGCCGCTGTGGTCAAGAAGGAATACCTGCGTTGAGGCTGACCAAGCCCGGCCGGAGGAAGCAGCTATGATTGCCCTTGTGGCCGTGGACGGCCTGATCTATGCCATAGACAAGCCCTACAGCTACCGGCTGCCGGACTCCCTGAAGGGGCGTCCGGGCTGCCGGGTGAGCGTCCCCTTCGGAGCAGGAAACCGAATGCGGGAGGGAATGATCCTGGCTCTGGGTACCGGGGAGGAGGCCGAGCTGAAAACCGTGGACCGGGTGCTGGACCCGGAGCCTGTTCTCACTGAGACCATGCTCCGGCTGGCGGCCTTTGTCCGGGAACGCTATTTCTGCACCTTTTACGAGGCAATCCGGGCCATGCTCCCCGCGGGACTCTGGATCAGAAGCCAGGAGGTCTTCGCCCTGGGCAAGCTGCCGGAGGACTGGGAGACCAGGATAGCGGATCAGCCCCTCCAGATTGGGATCCTCCGGCTGCTGCGGGATGCCGGCGGGCGGCTGCGGGGCGACGCTCTGTACCGTCAGCTCAGCCCGGGTCCGGCCCTCCATGAAGCCCTGGACCGTCTGAAGGAGCGGGGCTGGCTGCGGGCGGACAAGGAATTCAAACGGAAAAACAGCGACAAAACCGAGCTGATCCTGGAGCTGACCGCGGACGCCGCCCAGATTGAGGAGCATCTGCGGGCCAGGGGAAGGAGCGCTCCCATGCAGCGCTCCGTGCTGGAGCTGCTCTCCACCGTGGGAGTCATCTCCCGGAAGGAGCTGCAATACTTTACCGGCGCCTCCACCCAGACCCTACAGGCGCTGGAGCGGGCGGGACTGCTGCGGATCACAGCCCAGGAGCTGCTGCGCAGAGCCCACATTGCCCCCTATACCGGAGACACTCGCTTCGAGCTGAGTCCGGAGCAGCAGGGGGTGTTTGAGACGCTGAAAAAGCAGATGGACGCGGCCTGCCCCGGGGCGGCCCTGCTCTACGGCGTCACCGGCTCCGGCAAGACCGCGGTGTATATCAATCTGATCCGCCGCTGTCTGGCTCAAGGGCGCAGCGCTCTGCTGCTGGTGCCGGAGATTGCCCTGACCCCCCAACTGCTGAGCCTGCTCAGCGCCTGCTTTGGACATGAGATCGCCGTGCTCCACAGCAGTCTGCGGGTGGGGGAGCGTTACGACGAATACAAGCGCATCGCCCGGGGAGAAGCCCGGGTGGCGGTGGGTACCCGCTCCGCGGTCTTTGCGCCCCTGATGAATCTGGGGCTGATCGTGGTGGACGAGGAGCAGGAGCACACCTATAAATCTGAAAACAGTCCCCGCTATCATGCCCGGGAGCTGGCCCTTTACCGGGGCAGCCGGGAGGGCGCTCTGGTACTGCTGGGCTCCGCCACCCCCAGTGTGGAGACCATGTATCACGCCCAGCGGGGAGACTATACCCTGTGCCGCCTCTCCGCCCGCTACAACGGCAGGCATCTGCCCGCCGTGGAGCTGGTGGACATGAAGCAGGAGCTGATGCGGGGAAACTCCACCGCGGTCAGCGGCCCTCTGCTGGAGGCCCTGCGGGAGCGGGTGGCCCGGAAGGAGAAGGCGATACTCCTGTTGAACCGGCGGGGCAGCAACCGACTGGTGCTGTGTGTGGACTGCGGCTTTGTCCCGAGCTGTCCCCGATGCAGCGTCAATCTGACCTATCACATGGCGAACGATCGGCTGATGTGTCACTACTGCGGCCATTCCCAGCCCGTCTACCAGCGCTGCCCGGAATGCGGCGGCCATCTCAAGCGGGTAGGCATCGGAACCCAGCAGTTGGAATATGATCTGGGGAAGCTGCTTCCTGAGGCGAAGCTGCTGCGGATGGACGCGGACACCATTACCCCCACGAATCCCCATGAGGCGGTGCTGAGCCGCTTCGCCCAGGAGGACGTCTCTGTTCTCATCGGCACCCAGATGGTGGCCAAGGGACTGAACTTCCCGGACGTGACTCTGGTAGGGGTGGTGGACGCGGACGCTTCTTTGTATGTAGACAATTATCGGGCGGCGGAAACCAGTTTTTCTCTGATTACCCAGGTGGTGGGCCGCTCCGGCCGGGGAGAAAAGCCCGGAACCGCCATCATCCAGACCCTGACCCCCAAAAACTCCGTGCTCTGCCAGGCTGCCGCCCAGGACTACGACAGCTTCTACAGGGAGGAACTGCCCCTGCGCCGCCTGCGAAAGTGTCCGCCATTCCGGGATCAGCTCCAGATCGGCTTTGTGGGCTTTCCCCAGAGCCATGTGGAAAACTGCGCCCAGCGCTTTGCCCAATTGCTGTGGCAGCGGGTGAGCCAGGCCGGACTGGGGGAGGCCGTCACGGACCTTCTGGGTCCGGCGCCGGCTCCTGTGGCTAAAATCAACAACAAATTCCGCTTCCGTCTGACACTTCTGTGCGCCAACTCCAAGCCTCTGCGGCTGGAGCTCAGCCGCCTGGTCCAGAGCTTTTCCAAGGAAAAGGAGACCCGGGGGGTGACGGTGTACGTGGACGTAAACGGATACGAATAGGAGAAGCAAAATGGCAACAAGAAAGATCCTCACCGAAGGAAACCCTACCCTCAACAAGCTTTGCCGTCCCGTGACGGCATTTGACGATCACCTTGCCACCCTCATTGACGACATGAAGCAGACCATGGTCCAGGCCAACGGCGTGGGCCTGGCCGCTCCCCAGGTGGGCGTGCTGCGCCGGGTTGTGGTGGTGGACCTGGGAGACGAGATCATCGAGCTGGTGAATCCCCGCATTCTGGAGCAGGAGGGGGAGCAGGACGGCCTGGAGGGCTGTCTCAGCGTCCCGGAACGCTACGGCCTGGTGAAGCGGCCCAACCGGGTGAAGGTGGAGGCCCAGGACCGACACGGAGAATGGTATGAGTACGAAGGGGAGGGGCTGATTGCCCGCTGCTTCTGTCATGAGCTGGAGCACCTGGACGGCCATCTCTACACCGAGCGGGCCTACCGGATGCTGACGGATGAGGAATACCAGGAGCTCATGCGGCAAAACGAGGAGGAGGAATGAGAATCGTCTTTATGGGAACCCCTGCCTTTGCCGCCGAGTGTCTCCGGTCTGTGCTGGAGACGGAGCATAGAGTGGTGGGAGTCTATACCAAGCCGGATACCCCCAAGAACCGGGGAATGAAGCTGATCCCCTCCGAGGTGAAGCAGCTCGCCCTGGCCCGGGGACTGCCGGTGTATCAGCCCGCCTCCTTCAAGGAGGAGGGGGTTTACGAAGAACTGAAGACCCTGAGCCCGGACCTGATTGTGGCGGTGGCCTACGGCAAAATCCTCCCCCAGAGGATTCTGGACATTCCGCCCCTGGGCTGTGTCAACATCCACGGCAGCATTCTGCCCGCCCTCCGGGGCTCCGCTCCGGTGCAGTGGGCGGTGCTGAAGGACCTGCCGGAAACCGGCGTCACAGCCATGTACATGAACGCCGGCATGGACGAGGGGGATATCATAGATATTCGCGCCACTCCCATCGGGGAATTTGAGACGGCCGGGGAGCTGATGGAGCGGCTGGCGCCCATCGGCGGCGCTCTGCTGAAGGACACTCTGGCGTCCATTGCCGCCGGAACCGCTCTCCGACGTCCCCAGGACCCAGCTCTGGCAAGCTATGCGCCCATGCTTACCAAGGAGCTGTCCCCCATCGACTGGAGCCTTTCGGCCCGTGAGATTATGGCCCGGATTCGGGGCCTGAACCCCTGGCCCGCGGCCACTGCGGTTCTGGGGGGGACGGAGTTCAAGATTTTTGAGGCCCGACCCTATGAGGCTGCCGCCTCCGCTGCCCCCGGCGCCCCCATCGCCCTGACCAAGAAGGGCCTGGCTGTGGCCTGCGGCGACGGCGCTGTTCTGATCACCCGTCTCCAGGCCCCCGGGGGCAAGATCCTCAACGCGCCGGACTATTTTCGGGGCCATCCGATTCAAATTGAGAATTGAGACGTCGCTTCACGGCGATTTCAATTTCCCCTGCCTGCAGGGACGGCACTTTGCCGTCCGCACGTCCCGATAAAGGAGAAGCTATGTCCGCAAGAGACACCGCACTGTCTGTTCTGATTGATTGCCGAAGGGAGGGCGCCTGGCTGGACGCCGCCCTGAAGCGGCAGCTTGCCCGGGACCGGCTGGACCGGCGGGACGCGGCCCTGGCCACCCGCCTGGCCTCCGCCGTGGTCCAGAACCGACTGCTGCTGGACTGGTGGATCAGCCGCTATGTGAAGGGAGAGCTCTCCCGGCTTCAGCCCGTGGTGCTGGACATTTTGCGGCTGGGATGCTGTCAGCTTCGCTTCTTTGACCGCTTGCCCGTTTCCGCCGTGGTAAATGAGGCGGTTTCCCAGGCCAAGCGACTGGCCAACCCCAGGGCTGCCGGACTGGTGAACGGGGTTCTGCGGACCATGGTCCGGGAGCCGGAACACCTGGCGCTGCCGGAGGAGCTTTCCCTCCGCTACAGCCACCCAAAGCCCCTGGTGGAGCTCCTGGAGCAAAGCCTTGGCCGGGAGCTGCTGGAGCCCCTGCTGCAATGTCACAACGAAGTCCCCGGGACCTTTCTTCAGGTCAATCGCCTCCGGTGCTCCTGCCAGGCGCTTCTCTCTGAGCTGACGCGGCAGGAGGGCCTTGCCGCGGAGCCCCATCCCTGGCTGCCGGACTGCGTGACGGTGAGCGGGGGGAGTCTGGAGCAGACCGACGCCTTTCGGGGCGGCCGGTTCTACGTCCAGGACCCGGCTGCCAGGCTGGCGGTGCTGGCCCTGGCCCCCGCCCCGGGAGAGCGGGTGCTGGACTGCTGCGCCGCCCCGGGGGGCAAGAGCTTCGCCGCCGCCATAGATATGAAGAACCAAGGGACCCTGGTTTCCTGCGACATCCATCCCCATAAAATCCAACTGATCCGCGCGGGGGCGGAGCGCCTGGGCCTGGACATTGTGGAGGCCCGGCTTCAGGACGCCTCCGTGCCAAACCCGGACTGGGCGGAGGCCTTTGATCGGATCATTGCCGACGTACCCTGCTCCGGTCTGGGGGTCATCCGAAAAAAACCGGATATCCGCTATAAGGATCTGAGCCCTCTGGCGGAGCTGCCCAAGGTTCAGCGCCGCATTCTGGAGGCCCAGGCCACTCAGCTCCGCCCCGGTGGCTTGCTGGTGTACAGCACCTGCACCCTGCTGCGGCGGGAGAATGAAGACGTGATCCGTGGCTTTCTGGCGGAACATCCCGAATTTTGCCTGGAAGCTCTGAACCTGCCCGGAATCGGGCGAATCGAATCCGGCATGAAGACCCTGCTGCCCTGTGCGGAGGGAACGGACGGGTTCTTCATCGCCGCCATGAGAAAACATGAATGAGATAAAATCGCTGACGCTTTCAGAGCTGAAAACAGCCCTGACAGACCTGGGCCAGCCCGGCTTCCGGGCCAAGCAGGTCTACACCTGGCTCCATCGGGGGGTCCGATCCTTTGAGGAGATGACGGATCTCCCCAAGGCTCTCCGGGAAAAGCTGGGAGAGAACTGGACCATCACAGCCCCCATTCCGGTCCGCAGGCAGGAATCGAGGCTGGACGGTACGGTGAAGTACCTCTGGCGGCTGCACGACGGCAACTGCGTGGAGACGGTGCTGATGAAGTACCACCACGGCAACACCGTCTGCATCTCCTCGGAGGTGGGCTGTCCCATGGGCTGCGCCTTTTGCGCCTCCACCATCGGCGGCCTGGTTCGGCGGCTCTCTGCCGGAGAGATGCTGGACGAGGTGCTTTTCACCGAGCTGGATGCCGGGGAGCCCATTTCCAACATTGTGCTCATGGGCATCGGAGAACCCCTGGACAATTACAGCAACGTGTGCCGTTTTCTGGAGCTGGTGAACAGCGGGGAGGGCATGAACATCGGCATGCGTCATATCAGCCTCTCCACCTGCGGCATCGTCCCCAGAATTCTGGAGCTGGCTGAAAGCAAGCTCCAGCTCACCCTCTCCGTCAGCCTTCACGCCCCGGACGACGAAACCCGGAGCAGAATCATGCCGGTGAACCGGCGCTGGCCGGTGGAGGAGCTGCTTTCCGCCTGCCGGTGCTACTATGAGAAAACCGGCCGCCGCATCTCCTTTGAGTACGCCATGATCCGGGACGTGAACGACAGCCCGGAGACGGCCAGACTGCTGCTGAAAAAGCTCAGGGGCTTGCCCGCCCACGTCAACCTGATTCCTCTGAACAACGTGGAGGAAAGCCCCCTGAAGCCCAGCGAGCGGACCACGGTACTGCGCTTCCAAAAGATTTTGGAGGAGGCGGGAGTGGCCTGTACCATTCGCAGGACCCTGGGCAGCGACATCGACGCCTCCTGCGGCCAGCTTCGCCGCAAGTATCAAAAAAGCTCCTCCCAGCCCTCCTCCTGAGGGCGGAGATGGAGAGATCTTTCCAGACAAAACCCAACCAGAAAGGAGCCATGTCCAATGGAAGTATGGGGCCTAACGGATCCCGGACTCGTGCGAAAGCAAAACCAGGACTACTATCTGCTCCAAAGGCTTGGAGGCCACGACCTGATGGCGGTGGTCTGTGACGGCATGGGAGGCGCCCGTTCGGGAAACGTGGCCAGCCGCCTGGCCGCCGAGGTGTTCACCGAAGAGCTTCAGCGGGGCTACCGCCCCGGCATGAGCCAGGAGCAGGCGGACTACCTGCTGCGCACCGCCGTGTCCATCGCCAACACCGCGGTCTATGAAAACGGACAGCTTAACCCGGATATGAAGGGGATGGGGACCACCCTGGTGGCGGTGCTCATTCTGGGCAAACGGGCATATTTTGCCAACGTTGGTGACAGCCGGGGCTATCTCATGAACCGCCAGGGAATCCAACGGGTCACGGTGGATCACTCCCTGGTGGAGCTGATGGTCCAGCGGGGAGAGCTGAGCTCCG
>CAMOSU010000036.1 GCA_946625125.1 uncultured Clostridia bacterium | reverse complement strand
GCCGCCCTCTGGGTCCCCGGGGTGGACCACGCGGGCATCGCCACCCAGATCAAGGTGGAGGAGGAGCTCCGCAAGGAGGGCCTGACCCGCTACGATCTGGGCCGGGAGAAGTTCCTGGAGAAGGTCTGGGACTGGAAGCACAAGTACGGCAACCGCATCGTGGAGCAGCAGAAGCGCCTGGGCGCCTCCTGCGACTGGGACAGAGCCCGCTTCACCATGGACGAGGGCTGCTCCAAGGCGGTCCGGGAGGTCTTCGTGAACCTCTACAAGGAGGGCCTGATCTACAAGGGCAGCCGCATCATCAACTGGTGCCCCCACTGCCGCACCGCCCTCTCCGACGCGGAGGTGGAGTACGTGGACAAGCCCGGCCACCTGTGGCACATGCGCTACCCCCTCTCCGACGGCAGCGGGTATCTGGTGGTGGCCACCACCCGGCCCGAGACCATGATGGGCGACACCGGCGTGGCCGTGAACCCCAAGGACGAGCGCTATCAGCATCTGGTGGGCAAGACCTGCATCCTGCCCCTGATGAACCGGGAAATTCCCATCGTGGCGGACGAGTACGTGGAGATGGACTTCGGCACCGGCTGCGTGAAGATGACCCCCGCCCACGACCCCAACGACTTCGAGGTGGGCCTGCGCCACAATCTGGAGTCCATCAAGGTCATTGCCGACGACGGCACCATCAACGAAAACGGCGGCCGCTACTGCGGCATGGACCGCTACGAGGCCAGAAAGGCTGTAATTGCCGACCTGGAGGCGCTGGGTCTGCTGGAGAAGACCGAGGACTATTCCCACAACGTGGGCACCTGCTACCGATGCCACAACGACGTGGAGCCTTTGATTTCCGCTCAGTGGTTCGTGAAGATGAAGCCTCTGGCGGAGGAAGCCCTGCGGGTGGTGAAGGAAGGGGAGACCAGGTTCGTCCCCGAGCGCTTCACCAAGACCTACACCAACTGGATGGAGAATGTGCGGGACTGGTGCATTTCCCGGCAGCTCTGGTGGGGCCACCAGATCCCCGCCTGGTACTGCGCCGACTGCGGCCACGTCACCGTCTCCCGGCAGGACGCGGTCTGCTGCGAGAGCTGCGGCAGCAGCAAGATCGAGCGGGACCCTGACGTGCTGGATACCTGGTTCTCCTCCGCCCTCTGGCCCTTTGAGATTCTGGGCTGGCCGGATAAGACCCCTGATCTGGAATATTTCTACCCCACCGACGTGCTGGTGACAGGCTACGACATCATTTTCTTCTGGGTTGCCCGGATGATCTTCTCCGCCTGTGAACACACCAAGCAGCCGCCCTTCCATACGGTGCTGATTCACGGCCTGGTGCGGGACGACAAGGGCCGCAAGATGTCCAAGAGCCTGGGCAACGGCATTGATCCTTTGGATATGATCGACCGCTACGGCTCCGACGCCCTTCGGATGAACATGATCACCGGCAACAGCCCCGGCAACGACATGCGCTTCTACGTGGAGCACTGCGAGGCCATGCGGAACTTTGCCAACAAGCTCTGGAACGCCAGCCGCTATGTGATGATGAACCTCTCCATTGAGCGGAACGAGCTGCCCGCCCCGGAGACCCTGGAGATTGCGGACCGCTGGATTCTCTCCAAGCTGAACCGCACGGTGAAGGAAGCCACGGAGAACATGGAGAAGTTCGAGCTGGGAGTGGCCATCCAGAAGATCTACGACTTCATCTGGGACGACTACTGCGACTGGTACATCGAGCTCACCAAGGCCCGGCTCTACGGAGAGGACGAGGCCGCCAAGGGGACGGCCCAGCAGGTGCTGCTCTATGTGCTGGATCAGATTCTGCGGCTGATGCACCCCTTCATGCCCTTTGTCACCGAGGAAATCTGGCAGGCCATTCCCCATGAGGGAGAGGCTCTGATTCTCGCGGACTGGCCCCGCTGGGACGCCGCGCTGGACTTCCCCACGGAGGAGCAGCACATGGAGTCCGTGATGCTGGCCATCCGCACCGTCCGCAACCGCCGCTCCGAGATGAACGTGCCTCCCTCCAAGAAGGCGGATCTCTATGTGGTGACGGACAAGAAGGAGGTCTTCACCGAGGGCGCCGGCTTCATTACCCGCCTCGCTTACGCCGAGCGGGTTCTGGTGTGCGAAACGGAGCCGGAGGGCCATGAGGATATGGCCCAGTGCGTCACTCCCGACGCCAAGCTCTATCTGCCCCTGGCCCAGCTTGTGGATCTGGAGAAGGAGCTGGCCCGGATCGAGAAGGAAACCGAGAACGCCCGCAGGGAAATCGCCCGGGCGGAGGGTCAGCTTTCCAATGAGAAATTTGTCTCCCGGGCTCCGGCCAACGTCATCCAGGCCCAGCGGGACAAGCTGGACCAGAGCCGGAAGCTTCTGGCCCAGTTGGAGGAAAGCGCCCGCCGTCTTCAGAAACTGAAAAAATAGTTCTTGTATATTGGTCAAAAATAGGTTACAATGGATTGAAGCCCAATAGACTGAATAACCACCGATGGGAGGTTTAACTATGATTCAACTGCAAACAGACAAGGGCGGCATCAGCGTCAGCAGCGCGGTGTTTACCAACATCGTGGGAATGGCCGCCTCCAATTGCTTCGGCGTCAAGGGTATGGCAGTCCGCTCCATGACGGACGGCCTGGTCCACCTGCTGCGGAAGGAAGCCATGGGCAAGGGCGTCCTGGTGAGCTTCCACGAGGACAATTCCGTATCCATTGATCTGCACATCATTGTGGATCACGGCGTCAATCTCACGGCTGTGGCGGAATCCATCATCTCTGAGGTCCGCTACGTTGTGGAGAAAACCACGGAGACCAAGGTCAGAACCGTCAATGTGTTCATTGACTCCATGCTCCTGGGCGCGTAACGGAGGGACAGATTTTTGAGACAGACAATTGACGGAGCGGCATTCCGGCGCATGGTCATCAGCGCCGCCGCCGCCATTGAAATCAACAAGCAGCAGATCAACGAGCTGAACGTATTCCCCGTCCCCGACGGCGACACCGGCACCAACATGAGCATGACCCTCAACAATGCTGTGGCGGACCTGAAGCGGGCCGAGGACCCCTCTTTGACCCAGGCCGCGGATATTACCGCCTCCGCCCTGCTCCGGGGCGCCCGGGGCAACTCCGGCGTCATTCTCTCCCTGCTCTTCCGGGGCATCGCCAAGGGCCTCAAGGGCTGCCAGGAGGCCACCGGCGTCCGCTTTGCCGAGGCCATGCAGACCGGCGTGGAGAGCGCCTACAAGGCCGTCATGAAGCCCGCCGAGGGTACCATCCTGACGGTGGCCCGTCTGGCCGCCGCCGGCGCCCAGGAGGCTGTGAAGGAGAACGACTATGTGGAGTTCGCCCTGGAGGCGGCCATTGACCGGGGCAAGATTGCCCTGGAGGACACCGTGAACCAGAATCCCGTGCTGAAGAAGGCCGGGGTGGTGGACGCCGGCGGCGTGGGCTGGATCACTGTGCTCAACGCCATGCTCTCCTCCCTCCGGGGAGAGGACGTGCTTGCCCCCGAGGCCGGGCAGGAGCCCGCCACCAAGGAGCAGGCCAGCTTCTCCGACTTCAACACCGAGGACATCACCTTCAGCTACTGCACCGAGTTCATTGTCTCCCGGGACAACCCGGAGGACCCCGAGGCTCTGCGGGCCTGGCTGGACGGCATGGGCGACAGCCTGGTGCTGGTGGACGACGATGAGATCATCAAGGTCCACGTACATACCAACCACCCCGGTCAGGTCATTGAGAAGGCCCTGAGCTACGGCGGCCTCATCACGGTGAAGATTGAGAACATGCGGCTGCAGCACACTGAGAAGGTGCTCTCCGAGGCGGAGAAGAACAACCAGGTGGCCAAGCCGGAGAAGCGGTACGGCATGGTGGCGGTCTGCGCCGGCGAGGGACTCAGCTCCGTGTTCAAGGATCTGGGGGCCGATCAGGTCATCAAGGGCGGTCAGACCATGAATCCCTCCACCCAGGACATTCTTCAGGCCATCAACCGCACCCCCGCGGAGACGGTTTTCGTCTTCCCCAACAACAAGAACATCATCATGGCCGCGGAGCAGACCCAGCCCCTGACGGAAAAGCAGGTGGTGGTGGTGCGCTCCCGCACGGTACCCCAGGGTATCAGCGCCATGCTGGCCTTTGACCCGGAGGCCTCCGTGGAGGACAATCTCATGGCTATGCGGGAGGCCCGGCACAACGTCTCCACCATGCAGGTGACCTATGCCGCCCGGAACTCCGACTTTGACGGCTACGCCATCCACGAGGGGGACTATCTGGCCCTCTACGGCTCCGCCCTCTTCGGCACCAGTCGGGACATCAACAGTCTCATGAAGGGACTGGCGGATAAGATTGCCAGCGAGGGCAAGGAGATCATCACCATCTTCTACGGCGAGGACATCGACGAGAAGACGGCGGAGAAGGCCCTGAAGATCTTCGAAAAATCCTGCCCCGACGCGGAAATCAGCCTCATCAACGGCGGCCAGCCCGTCTACTACTACATGATTTCCGCGGAATAAACCATAAAACCAAAAGCGGCGCCTCGGCGCCGCTTTTGATTTAACATGAATTCATACTATTAATAATTAGCTGCCGGCCAGATAATCCGGCAGTCCGGTCTGTTCTCCCATGTCCTCCACCGCTTCCACCAGCCGTTCATAGAGACTGTCTGAAACCCGGTCATAGTAGCCCTCCCGATAGAAGCCGATGGAGTCCAGGGTGTCCAGCACCTCGTAGTCCGTGATCTCCAGCCGCTCCGAGGGGGAGGCGGAGTAGGTGGGGGCGTATTCCAGATGGGTGATGCGAACCCCCTCCTGGTCCTTTTGCAGGGTGAGGGAGAGGACGCAGCCGTTGTGGGCGGAGGACATGTCCGCCGTGGAGACGAAATCCCCCAGGCTGTAGGCGATGAAGCTGCCGCCGAAGGGAGAGACGGTCCGGGAGCGCAGCTCCATGGGTCCCACATAGTGAGAGTGGGAGCCGATGATGAGGTTTACGCCGCCGTCAAAGAGGAGCTTGGCGATTTCCTCCTGGGAGTCCGCGATCTGACGGTCATATTCGCTGCCCCAGTGCACCATGGCAATGAGCACGTCTGGGTTTTGCAGTCTGGCCTCCTCCACCGCGGCGCTGATGGCTCCCCGGGCGATTTTGCTGTAATTGCTGTCGTAGTCGGTGTAGAGCAGATTGACGCAGTACTCCGCCCCCGCCGGGAGACGCAGATTGTTCATGCCCTTGGTAAAGGCGATGAAGGCCACCCGAATGCCGTTGACCTCCCGGATCAGAACGCCCTTTTCGCTCCGTTCCTCCTGGCTGCTCCAGGTTCCCAGGGCTTCCATACCGGCGGCCTCAATGGCCTGCTTTGTGGCGGTGAGTCCGCTGATGCCGTTCTGGATGCTGTAGGAATTGGCGGTTTGCAGCAGATCAAAGCCCGCGGCATAGAGATCCCGGAGCAGGGCGGCGGGATAGTTGTTGGCTGAGCTCTCTCCGGCGGTGACGTTGCCCTCCAGATTGCCCACGGTGAGATCCGCCGACGCCAGCCGGGGGACGATCCGCCGGAACAGGGGGCTGAAATCGTAATCCGTCCCGTTGTAGAATCTGGACAGCATATCCCCGTCCAGGCTGATGTCCCCCACAAAGCTCAGGGTAGCGCTGGAGCTCCCGGGAGGGGGACTGGTGCTTTCCTGCTGGGGGTCCCTCTGCCCCCGGAGAATGAAATAGAGCCCCACCGCCACAGCCAGCACCAGCAGAAAGGGGAGAAGCCTGCGCAAAAGGCGCTTTCGCCGCCGGACCTTTCCCAGCCGCCGGTCCTGCCGAAGCTGCTCCTCTAAGTCGTTGATATGGGAATCAGGCATGGTTTTGCCTCCAAGTCACGAAAAGTCAGAGCTATTTTACATCAAAAAGCCATAAAACACAATCATTTTTTTGATTTTTTATTTGGCATTTCCTGTCTTCTGTGGTATAATACCGAGAAGCAAAGAAAAGGAGACAGCCATGGGCAGAGTATACAGAGTCCTCTCGGCGCTTTTGCCGCTGCTTCTGCTGCTGACCGCCTGCGGACTGAAACGGGAACAGCGGCACATACCCGAGATCCCCCGGAATGAACGGGAGATGACGGAGTTTACATTGGATGAAAAGGGAAGACCCGCCTATCCCGGCGCGCTGCTGGGGGTGGATGTGTCCGAGCTCCAGGGAGAAATCGACTGGCAGAGAGTCCGGGCAGACGGCGTGGACTTCGCCATTTTGCGCGTCGGCTATCGGGGCAACACCGAGGGCGGTCTTCTGCAGGACGAGCGTTTCGCGGCAAATTACGCCGCCGCCCGGGCCGCGGGGCTGCGGGTGGGGGTCTATTTCTTCTCCCAGGCCCTGTCTGAGCAGGAGGCCCGGGACGAGGCGGCCTTTGTGCTGGAGCTCCTGAATGGGGCGGAGCTGGAGCTGCCGGTGTTCTTCGACTGGGAGGAGCAGACGGAGGGCCGCACCGCTGGCAGAGCGCTTTCCGCGGTGGGGGACTGGGCGCTGTGCTTCTGCCGGGAGATCACCCAGGGAGGCTATCAGGCCGGCGTCTATTTCAACCAACGCTACGGCTATTCCATCATGAGGCTGGAAAACCTGACAGACTACGCCTTTTGGATCGCGGAGTATGAAAACTGGCAGAGCTTCGGCTATCAGACGGCCTTCTGGCAGTTCACCGGCTCCGGCCGCGCCGACGGGATTGATGTGATTGTGGATATGGATCTGATGTATCCGGAGGAGGAAGAACATGAGTAAAATCAGCAAGCTGCTGGATAAAACCTTCTGGCTCTACGTGGGCCTGGGTTTTCTGAATTACGGAATCTGCAACGCCATCATGTTTGTGCTGCACAAGGGCTTTCATGTGGCCACGACTCCCAGCCTGATCATTGAGTTTGCCCTGCAAACCGGGATTTCCTTCCTGCTCAATCGCTACGTCACCTTCCGGGGCATCCCCATCTCCCGGTACTGGCCGGTAAAGTTTGTGGTTTCCGTGGGACTGAGCTATCTCATCGCCAAGGTGCTGCTCTTCCGGGTCTATGAGTATCTGGTGACGCTGCCCTTCTTCATCGCCATCTGCGACTGGGTGCAGGGCATCGCGGCGAAAAACAGTGATCCTCTGGACTTCCGGCACAGTCTGGTGATGCTGGCCTGTACCTTTACATACTGCGTCATCAACTACATCGGTCAGCGTTACTACGTATTCAAGCCCGTAACGCAAAAAACGGAGGGCTGATACTGAGCTTCCATAGAAAGGATGAAAAGATTCCGAGGGGGAATTGTGCCAGACGAGGCGGAGGACGCGGGCGGGCTTGACGCCCGGCAAGGCCGACAACGAAGTATGGCACAATTCCAGCCGGAATAGATTCAATGTTTCTATGGAAGCTCAGTATGAGAGCCCTCCGTTTTGATTAAGCTTCAGAGACGGGATAGAGCAAATCGTCCGCCACAGGGGAGTAGAACAGGCAGCGGATCTGCCTGGGGTCCTTGGTCCGGCCGAGAATCCACATGAGCTTGGCCACCACGGCCTCGGTGGTCATATCGTAGGCCTCCAGCACCCCCAGCTCGGTTTTCAGCCGGCTGCCCACGCTGTAGATGGACAGATTGCTGCCTTCGTTTTCCACCTGGGTGGTCATGACAATGGTTTTGCCCCGGTTTATGGCCTCCGCCATAATGTCGTAGAATTCCGAGCCCTTGTAGGAGGGCATGCCACCCACGCCGAAGCTTTCGATGATCAAAGCGTCGTTCCGCTCCAGCAGCCATTCCAGCAGAGCGCTGTCGGTGCCGGGGATCATCTTCAGCAGGGCCACGTTTTCCCCCAGCCGGTCATAGAACACCGGCCGATCCTGGCAGGGAGGCTGGATGAAGGTCAGCACATGACCGTCCTGAATGTAGGCCAGCTCCGGGTAGTTGATGCTGGAGAAGGCCCGGAAGCTCTTGGAGTGGGTTTTCCGCGCCCGGGTTCCCAGAATGACCTTCCCGTTGAACACCACCATAACCCCCCGCAGGGGAGAGCAGGCGCAGCGAAAGGCGTCCTCCAGGTTGATTTTGGAGTCGGTGCTGTCCGAGCCGATGGGCTTCTGGGCTCCGGTGAGGATGATGGGCTTGGGGCTGCGCTGAATGAGATAGGACAGAGCAGCCGCGGTATAGGCCATGGTGTCGGTTCCGTGGGTGATGACGAAGCCGTCAAATTCATCGTAGTACTCCCGGATGCAGGCGGCGATCTGAAGCCACCGGGAGGGGGCCATGTTGGTGCTGTCGATGCTGAAGATCTGCTTGCACACCGGGCGGCAGAAGGACTGCACCTGGGGTACATACTGCAAAAGCTCATTGGCCTTCAGCTCCGGGGCCAGGCCGTCGGAGGCCATCTCCGAGGCAATGGTCCCGCCGGTTCCGATTACAAGAATGTTTTTCAAGGCGCGGCGCTCCCTTCGCTGTAGCGGCGCACAGTATGCGCCGCGGATTCGTGCTTCTATTGTACAACAGAAAACGAGGAATTGCAATGGATAAAATCAAAAAGAACGCGGTTATCTTTGACCTGGACGGCACCCTCTGGGACGCCTCGGAGACCATTGCTCCGGCCTGGAACGACTGGTGCGCCGCCCACGGGGTAGAGCGCCGCTTCACCCCCGCCGACTGCCGGAGCTACTGCGGCAAGACCCTGCCCGAGATTGCCCGGGTTGTCTTCCCCCAGTCGGAGCCTGCCTGGGCGGAATGGGTCATCAACGGCTGCTGCGAGGCGGAGTGCGTCCCCCTGGCAAAGCGGGGCGGCAGACTCTATCCCGGGCTGAAGCAGATCCTGGAGGGCCTGGGCCGGGAGTATTTTCTGGCAGTGGTGAGCAACTGCGGCCTGGGCTACATTGAGGCCTTCTTTTCCGGCAACGCCACGGGAAGCTGCTTTGACGACTATGAAAACGCCGCCCGCACCGGATTGAGCAAGGGAGAAAACATCCGCCTGGTGATGGAGCGAAACGGCGTCGAAAAGGCCGTCTATGTAGGGGACACGGAGGGGGACCGCCAAGCGGCCCTGGCCGCCGGCGTTCCCTTTGTTCATGCCGCCTATGGCTACGGGCAGATTCACGGCGCCTGTATGAGAATCAGCTCCCTGTACGAGCTGCCATCAATGCTCAGTGAACTGCTGTGAACCGTCGATTTTTTCGGCTGAGGAAAAATCGAGGGGCTTACTCCTGCTTGACAAGCAAAGGAGAATCCGTTATAATAACCACAATATAATGGGTCAATGTACCCGGCAATATCACGAAATATTGTGAGGCATTATGAGTAAGAAAAAACCAGAATACGGCAATACCAGCATTGAGGTCCTGGAGGGAGAGGACCGGGTTCGCAAGCGCCCGGCGGTGATCTTCGGCTCCGACGGTCTGGACGGCTGCGAGCACGCCATTTTTGAGATCGTTTCCAACTCCATCGACGAGGCCCGGGAGAAGCACGGGGACCTGATCATCGTCACCCGCTACGCGGACAAATCCATCGAGGTGGAGGACTTCGGACGGGGCTGCCCCGTGGACTGGAACGAGAAGGTGGGCCGCTACAACTGGGAGCTGGTCTTCTGCGAGATGTACGCCGGCGGCAAGTATAAAAACAACGAAGCCGGAAACTATGAATACAGCCTGGGTCTCAACGGTCTGGGTACCTGCGCCACCCAGTACGCCTCCGAGTATTTTGACGCCCTGATTCACCGGGACGGCTTCAAATACAGCCTCCATTTTGAAAAGGGACGGATTGTGGGGGAGCTGAACAAGGAGCCCACCACCCGGAAGAAGACCGGCTCTCTCTTCCACTGGAAGCCGGATCTGGAGGTCTTTACGGACATCGACGTTCCCGTGGAATACTACCGGGATATGCTCAAGCGTCAGGCCGTGGTGAACGCCGGCGTCACCTTCCGCTTCCGCAACCAGGTGGGCCGGGACTTTGAGACCGAGGAATACCGCTACGAGAACGGCATTGTGGACTACCTGGGGGAGATCACCGAGGCGGAAAAGAGCAGCCCCATCACCATGCCCCAGTATTGGGAAGCCGAGCGGGTGGGCCGGGACCGGGCCGACATGGAGGATTACAAGGTCAAAATCACCGCCGCCCTCTGCTTTGCCAAGCAGGGCGGGCATCTGGAGTATTATCACAACTCCTCCTGGCTGGAATACGGCGGCGCCCCGGAGAAGGCCGTGCGAAACGCCTTTGTCTACGCCATCGACGCCTATCTGAAGCAGGAGGGCAAATACACCAAAAACGAGAGCAAAATCACCTTCCAGGACGTCTGCGACTGCCTGGTGCTGGTGACCAACTGCTTCTCCACCAAGACCTCCTACGAAAACCAGACCAAGAAGGCCATCACCAACAAGTTCATCCAGGACGCCATGGTGGAGTTTTTCCGCTCCCGGCTCCAGGTGTACTTCATTGAAAACAAGCAGGAGGCGGAGATGATCGCCGCCCAGGTGCTGGTGAACAAACGCTCCCGGGAGACCGCGGAGAAGGCCCGGATCTCCATGAAGGGCAAGCTCAGCAGCAGCATCAACGTGGCCAACCGGGTTCAGAAGTTTGTGGACTGCCGCTCCAAGGACCCCGGCGTTCGGGAGCTCTACATCGTGGAGGGCGATTCCGCTCTGGGCTCCGTGAAGCTGGGACGGGATTCGGAGTTTCAGGGCATCATGCCCGTCCGGGGCAAGATTCTCAACTGCCTGAAGGCGGACTACGGCCGAATCTTCAAGAGCGAGATCATAACGGACCTGCTGCGGGTCATCGGCTGCGGGGTGGAGGTCAGGGAGAAAAGGGTCAAGGACCTGGCGGAGTTTGACCTCAACAACCTCCGCTGGAACAAAATCGTCATCTGTACCGACGCCGATGAGGACGGCTATCACATCCGCACCCTGATTCTCACCATGCTCTACCGCCTGGTCCCCACCCTGATCCGGGAGGGCTACGTCTACATCGCGGAGTCGCCCCTCTTCGAGATTAGCTGCAAGGACAAGACCTGGTTTGCCTACAACGAGCAGGAAAAGGCGGAGATCCTCAAAAAGTTAGAGGGGAAGAAGCTCTCCATCCAGCGCTCCAAGGGTCTGGGTGAGAACGAGCCGGAAATGATGTGGATGACCACCATGAACCCCCAAACCCGACGGCTGATCAAGGTCATGCCGGAGGACGCCCAGCGCACGGCAGTCTATTTTGATATGCTGCTGGGAGACAATCTCCAGGCCCGAAAGGATTACATCGCCGACAACGGCTACAAATATCTGGACCTGGCGGACATCTCCTGAGTTCGGAAAGCGAGAAACTATGGAAGGGAAAGCAACCCAGCGAAACCTGGGGATCGACGCGCTGCGCTGCCTGGGAATGCTGTTCATCGTCTGTCTGCATGTACTCAATCAGGGCGGAGCCGGACAGGCCTCGGGAGCCGGGGCGATTTGCCTGCTGCCGCTGAAAATGCTGTGCAACTGCGGCGTCAATCTGTACGCGGTTATTTCCGGCTGGGTGCTGGTTTACGGGCGTTTTCGTCCGGCCAGACTGGCGGAGCTGTGGTTGCAGGTGATGTTTTGGAATCTGACGCTGGCCCTCATTGGGACCGTGATGGAACCCGGCTGCATGGACGGGCTCTGGCCGCGGTACTGCCTGCCTGTGACGATGAAGTGCCTTTGGTACTTCTCCGCCTACGTGGGCCTCTATATCCTGACGCCGCTGCTGAATCCCGGCATCCGGAATCTGTCGGTCAGGCAGGCCAGAGCCGTGGCCCTCGCGGTGTTTCTGCTGTTCAGCGTTGTGACCCATCTGAGCTACACCCTGGAGAGGGAGCCCTGGGGTATCGGCGCCGGGTATTCGGTGCTGTGGCTGCTGGCGCTGTATCTTCTGGGCGCCTGCGCCAGACAGGGAAAGCTGGACGAGCTGCTCTCCCCGAAGACCTGCTTTCTGCTGGCCCTGGGCTGCATGCTCCTGTTTTGCGTCCTTGTGGGTCTGCTGGACCGCCTGGGGGAGCTGCCATATTTCTGGAAAAACCAGCGGAAGGTTCTGATGTATTACACCAGTCCTGTTTTCACGGTCTTTGCGCTGAGCATGCTCCTGCTCTTTGTCCGTCTGCAAATCCCCAAGGGCATGCGGGGTCTGATCCGCTGGCTGTCGCCCCTGACCTTCGGAGTCTACATCCTCCACACCCACCAGGTAATCTGGATCCAGATCCAGAACCGCTACAAACCCTTGGCGGCGCTGCCGGCGCTGCTGGCGCCTCTTTCCGTGCTGGCTGCGGGAGCCGGACTTCTGCTGCTCTGCGCCGGATTTGACTGGCTCCGGGCGCTGCTCTTCCGCCGAATCCGGCTGCGTCAAGTGCTGGACGCCGCCTTCCGCAAACTGAAGCGATTGGAATAAGAACAGAAACGGGAATATTATGGCCAAGAAGAAAAGCAACGATACGACAAAACATGAGATGGACCCCAACGTGGAGGGACTGCGTGGGGAGCTGACGGAGCAGGGCATCTGCGACACGCTGGAGTGGAACTTTATGCCCTACGCCATGTCCATCATCGTCTCCCGGGCCATCCCGGAGATTGACGGCTTCAAGCCCTCCCACCGGAAGCTGCTCTATACCATGTATAAAATGGGCCTGCTGACAGGAGGCCGCACCAAGTCCGCCAACATCGTGGGCTCCACCATGCGGCTCAATCCCCACGGCGACGCCGCCATCTACGAGACCATGGTGCGGCTCAGCCGGGGCAACGGCGCCCTGCTGCATCCCTTTGTGGATTCCAAGGGCAACTTCGGCAAGGTCTACTCCCGGGATATGGCCTACGCCGCCCCCCGCTACACCGAGGCCAAGCTGGAGCCCATCGCGGCGGAGCTGTTCAGGGACATCGACTCTGACACCGTGGATCTGGTGGACAATTACGACGGCACCATGCAGGAGCCCACTCTGCTGCCCACCACCTTCCCCAATGTGCTGGTGTCCAACAACACCGGCATCGCCGCGGGTATGGCCAGCAACATCTGCGGCTTTAATCTGCGGGAGGTCTGCGAGACCGCCAAGGCCTTCATCCGAAACCCGAGCTGCGATTTGCTCAGTACCCTGCCCGCGCCGGATTTTCCCACGGGAGGAGAGATCCTCTACGATCCGGCGGAGATGGGGGCCATCTACGAGACAGGCCGGGGCTCCTTCAAGGTCCGGGCCCGCTGGCGCTATGTGAAGGAGGGGAATCTCATTGAGATTTATGAGATTCCCTACACCGCCTCCACCGAGGCCATTCTGGACAAGGTCTCGGAGCTGATCAACGGAGGCAAGATCAAGGAAATCAACGATATGCGGGATGAGACGGACCTCTCGGGTCTGAAGCTCACCATCGACCTGAAACGGCAGGCGGACCCGGAAAAGCTTATGCAGAAGCTCTTCCGCATGACCCCTCTCCAGGACAGCTTCGCCTGCAACTTCAATATACTCATTGCCGGAATGCCCCGGGTCCTGGGGGTCCGGGAGATCTTGGAGGAGTGGGTAGCCTGGCGCTCCGAGGGCGTCCGGCGCAGAACCTACTTCCAGCTTCAGCGCAAGAAGGAGCGGCTGCATCTTCTGAAGGGCCTGGCGAAAATCCTGCTGGACATCGACAAGGCCATCTCCATCATCCGGGGTACGGAATCCGACGCCGAGGTGATTCCCAATCTGATGATCGGCTTCGGCATCGACGAGATTCAGGCCAACTTCGTGGCGGAGATCAAGCTGCGCAACATCAACAAGGAATACATTCTGAAAAAGACCTCCGAGACCCAGGAGCTGGAGAAGGCCATCGAGGATCTGGAGAAGATTCTCAAATCCGACGCCCGGGTGAAGTCCATCATCGTCCGGGAGCTGGAGGAGGTCAGCAAAAAGTACGGCAAGGACCGCCGCACCGGCCTGATTTTCGACCGCGAAATCTATGAGGAGGAAGCCCCGGAGGCTCCCCCGGAGTATCCTGTCACCGTCTTTGTGTCCAAGGGCGGCTATCTCAAAAAAATCACCCCCCAGTCCCTGCGGATGTCCGGGGAACAGAAATTCAAGGAGGGAGACGAGCTGGCCTTCTCCCGGGAGACCACCAGCGCCGCGGAGCTGCTGGTATTCACAGACCGCTGCCAGGTCTACAAAGCCAGGCTCGACAGCTTCCAGGACAGCAAGGCCTCCGTGCTGGGAGACTATCTGCCCCAGAAGCTGGGCATGGAGGAGGGAGAGTCGGTACAGGCCGTCTGCCTGCCCGGAGACTATCAGGGCTTCATGATCTTCGTCTATGAAAACGGCAAGGTGGCCAAGGTGGAGCTCAGCGCCTACGCCACCAAATCCAACCGCAAGAAGCTCACCGGGGCCTACAGCGACAAGAGCCCCCTGAAGGCGGCCCTGCTGCTGAAGGAGGACGCCCAACTGGTTCTCTATTCCACTGAGGGCCGGGCGCTGATTTTCTCCACCGCGCAGCTCAGCCCCAAAACCAGCCGGGACACCCAGGGCGTGGCAGTGCTGAGTCTCAAAAAGAAGGCCCTGCTGCACCGGGCTGTCCTGCTTTCGGAGTCCGGAATTGTCAATGAAAGCCGCTACCGCAGCCGCAGCATCCCCGTGGCCGGAGCGCTCCTGAAGGACGAGGATCTGGGCAATCAGACGATTTCCCTCCTCTGACCGTCGGGGAAGGGGAGACAGAGAACCGGGAAAAGGAGGGAGCCAGGTGAAACCGGCAATCATCCTATTGGCCGCCGCGCTGCTGCTCACCGGCTGCCGGAGCATTCAGGCGGAGGAGTATCTTGCCGTTCATGAGCACGACGCACCCTTCGCCTACCGGGAGACCTCCACCGAGGCCCCCCAGACGGAGCCCCAGCCTGTGGAGGCGGTGAGAACGGTTTCCCGGGCCTCCGATATCCGGGACGCCATACAGGAGCTGATGCTCAACGGCGAGGAGCGGGGGAAATTCCTCTGCAGCCGTTACAGCGGGAATCTCCAGGAGGATATGCAGGCCATGTACGCCAATCTGCTGCGGGATTTCCCCAAGTTCAACTACGCCATGGACAGCTTTGAATGGTCCATCGAGCAGAGCCCGGAGGGGGATTGCGTGAACGTGGAGCTGCAGCTTCGCTTCACCCCCCAGGAGCTGCAAGCCATTCCCTCCATGCGCTTTCCTGAGCCCGCCATGGAGGAGATCTGCAAGGCCTGCTGCTCCCTGTCCAGCTCCTTCATTCTCCAGGTCAGCGGCTACCGGGAGACAGACTTTGCCGCGGAGCTGGAGGACTACATGCTCCGGCACCCGAACGAGATTGCGGAGGCCCCCGGGGTCTCTGTGGTGGTGTTCCCGGACCGGGGCAATGTCCGGGTGGTGGATTTTCATTTTTACTACCGTTCAGACCGGGAAACCCTGCGTCAGCATCTGGAGGAGACCCAGATCTCCCTGCGGCTGGTGGAAATCCAGCTTGCCAGGGCGGAGGATTCCCACGCCCTGCTGGAAACCCTCTATAAGCACCTGGTCCCGGGCTATGGCTACGAGAGCAGCCCGGAGGCCACCATCTATTCCCAGATGGTCCAAAAGGTGGGGAGCAGCCGGACCATGGCCTCTGTGGCGGCCTACCTCTGCGGGAAGGCGGGCAGAGACTGCCGGATCGTGGCGGGGGAGCGGAATGGAGAACCCTGGTACTGGAATGAGCTGCGGGCGGAGGGCGAGACCCTGTATTTTGACCTCCACGCCGCCGCCATGGAACGCAGCCTTCCGGAGCTCTGGACCCGGGAGGAAATGAAGCAATACGAATGGCTCCGGGAACCGGAGCCCCAGGAGGAGACGGAGGCGGAGTCTCGGGAGACGGAGGACGCGGATTCCACCGTGGAAAGCACCCCCGAAGCGCCGTAGGAAGCTGCTATGCCAAACATCATCGAAATCAGCGATTTTCAAGCCCCGGAGCTGGATGTTTACGCCCGGCTCACGGAAAATCAGCTTGTAAGCCGGGCGGACCCGGCCAATGCCCTCTTCATTGCCGAGAGCCCCAACGTGATCCACCGAGCCCTGGACGCGGGCTGTGTGCCAGTGTCCCTGCTGCTGGAGCGCAGACACATTGAGGGCCAGGCGAAATCCATCGTGGAGCGGGTGGGGGAGCTGCCCATCTACACGGCCCCTCTGCCGGTGCTGACAGAGCTGACGGGCTTCCCCCTGACCCGGGGAGTGCTCTGCGCCATGCGGCGTCCGAAGCTGCCGAGCCCGGAGGAGATCTGCAAAAACGCCCGCCGGGTGGCGGTGCTGGAGAACGTGATGAACCCCACCAACCTGGGGGCCATCTTCCGCTCCGCCGCGGCCCTGAATATGGACGCCGTGCTGCTGACCCCCGGCTGTACCGACGCCCTCTACCGCCGCTGTGTCCGGGTCAGCATGGGGACGGTGTTCCAAATTCCCTGGACCTATCTGGAGGGAAGCTGGCCGGAGGAGGGAATGGGCCTTCTGGGGCGGCTGGGCTTCAAAACAGCGGCCCTGGCCCTGCGGGAGAATACGATTCCCGTTGACGACCTCCGGCTCCTGGCGGAGCCAAAGCTGGCGGTGCTGCTGGGAACAGAGGGGGACGGCCTCTCCGACGGCACCATCGCCGCCTGCGACTACAGTGTGAAAATCCCCATGTCCCACGGGGTAGACTCCCTGAACGTAGCCGCCGCCTCCGCCGTGGCCTTCTATCAATTATGTAAACCAACGTAGGGACGGCGCCCCGCCGTCCGCACCCCCGCAGGGGCCGGGTTCCCCGGCCTGCCGTTACCGGTAGGTACCGGCCTGTAGGGACGGCGCCCCGCCGTCCGCACCCCCGCAGGGGCCGGGTTCCCCGGCCCGCCGTTACCGGTAAGTACCGGCCTGTAGGGACGGCGCCCTGCCGTCCGCACCCCCGCAGGGGCCGGGTTCCCCGGCTCGCCGCACCGGAAAGTACCGGCCTGTAGGGACGGCACTCTGCCGTCCGCACCCCCGCAGGGGCCGGGTTCCCCGGCTCGCCGCACCGGAAAGTACCGGCCTGTAGGGACGGCACTCTGCCGTCCGCACCCCCGTAGGGGCCGGGTTCCCCGGCCCTCCGTTACCGGCAAGTACCGGCCTGTAGGGACGGCGCCCCGCCGTCCGCAAGCCCGAAATGGAGGATAGACCATGAAATTAGCAACTGCCTTATCCGAGCGCGCTGACATTCAGCGCCGACTCTCCCAGCTCCAGACCCGGCTGAACAACAACGCCAAGATCCAGGAGGGGGAAGACCCCGCCGAGGACCCCAAGGCTCTTTTGAAGGAGCTGGACGCCATGCTGGAACGGCTGGAATGGCTCATAGCCCGAATCAATCTCACCAACAGCCGCACACTGAACAAGGGCGAAACGCTTACGGAGCTTCTGGCCCGCCGGGATTGCCTGGCAAAACGGGTGGGGGTTATGCGCTCCTTCCTGGACGCCTCCAGCGCCAGGGTGGACCGCTATTCCCAGAAGGAAATCAAAATTCTCTCCACAGTCAAGGTTGCCCAGCTCCAAAAGCAGTTGGATGCCGACTCCAAGGCCCTTCGGGAGCTGGACGAGGAAATCCAGGCTCTGAACTGGACCACCGATCTGATGGAATAAACAGCAGGGGACCAAAGAGGCGCGCAGGCGCCAAAGCTTAAAACAGGGATGGCGCCATGCCGTCCGATTTGCAGGTAACCCGGAAAGGCGAGCGGGATCTCCCGGCGCTGAGAATGAACGCCACCTCTAATGACGGCGCGTCGGGCGCGTGCCAGGGCGAAAGCCCCACAGTGCAAGCTCTGCATGGTTACACGCGCACAGTTTTTGCGCACTGTTACTACCATCAACGCTGATTTCCGGGTGAGGGCGGGTTTGGGGAATTTTAGTGAATAGTGAATAGTGAATAATGAATAATTTTGGTGTTTTGCAGATTGCGATCTGCAAAACAGAAAATCATAATTTGCGGGGGATGGACATGACAAGATTGGATC
>CAMOSU010000035.1 GCA_946625125.1 uncultured Clostridia bacterium | reverse complement strand
CGCCTTCGGCGCTATAAAATGCTTTTTAAAGCATTTTAATGGAGTTCAGTATGAGCCGGAGCGACAACATAACCCATCCAAAGCAAAGGCCCTTCGCTGCGTGTCCACAGCGAAGGGCCTTCCTTTGCGGTATTGTACTATCGGTCTTCCCGGAAATACGCCAGCCCCAGGGCCTCGGGGGGCTGCTTTTCCTTGTTGTTTCGCAGGCTGGAGAGAATCAGCACCACCACGGTAACCACATAGGGGAGTATCTTATAGAGCTCCGTTGGGACGAAGGAGATTTGCAGCCGCATGTAGAGAATCATCAGCGCGCCGAAGAGCACGGAGCCCCAGATGGCGGACAGAGGCCGCCACAGGCAGAAAATCACCAGTGCCACAGCCAGCCAGCCCACACCGGACAGACCCTCGTTGTTCCAGGTACAGCCGGAGGTGGTGACGATATAGACCACGCCGCCGATGGCGGAGATGCCGCCTCCGATGACGGTGGCCAGGTACTTGTACCGGGTCACGTTGATGCCCGCGGAGTCGGCGGTACCGGGGTTCTCTCCCACAGCCCGGAGATAAAGGCCCCTCCGGGTTTTCTTCAGGAACAGGTGCATTCCGACGGCCAGAAGGATTCCCAGGTAGAAGAACAGGCTGTTGCCGAAGAGAAGCTGACCCGCATAGGGAATCCTTTGCAGGACCTGGGGGAAGGGGGAGGCGGAGAAAACCTCCTTCAGAGCGTTGCCGATGGTGACGTAGCCCCCGGCCCGGACCCGCATCATTTCCCCCACGAACTGACCCACGCCGGTGCCAAAGATGGCCAGGGCCAGACCGGTGACGTTCTGATTGGCCCGGAGGGTGGTGGTGAGGAAGCTGAAAATCAAGGAAGCCACAGCCCCCGCCAGGAAGGCGCAGAGCAGGGCGACAAGCACCGCCACGGCCCCGTTGGGATTACCGCTGAGCTGTTCATAGTAGTACACGCCTCCCAGACCGAAGGCGCCGCCCATGAACATGATGCCCTCCACGCCCAGGTTCAGGTTGCCGGATTTTTCCGTCAGAATCTCCCCCAGGGTGCCGAAGAGGAGAGGCGTGCCGTAGGTGACGGCAGCAATGAGAAGCAGAAGTACCGTGTCCAGCGCTTTCATGATTTTGCCCCTCCTTTCCCGGCTCTGCGCCGGAAGATCAGCTTGTAATTGATGAAGAACTCACAGCCCAGCATGCAGAACAGCAGCAGGCCGATGATGATGTCGGAAATGGCCGCCGGAATGTTCATGACGGTTTGCAGGGTGTCGGCGCCCTTGGTGAGAATGCCCAGCATCAGGGAGATGGCGATCATGGCAAAGGCGTTGAGCTGGCTGAGCCAGGCCACGGTGATGGAGGTGAAGCCCACGCCGCCGGCCACGTCGTGCGCCAGGGTGTGATTTGCCCCGGAGACGATGATGAAGCCCACCAGACCGGAGATGGCCCCGGAGAGGAACATGGTGCGCATCATGATCCGGCCCACGTTCATGCCCGCGTACTGGGCAGTGCGCATGGAATCGCCGATGACGGCAATTTCATAGCCCTGCTTGGTGTGGCGCATGTAGATGTGGATGAAAAGAACCAGGGCCAGGACGATGATCCAGCCGCAGTGGATTCCGGCCACCCGGGGAAGCTGGGCCGCGGCGTCAAACTGGGCAATCCGGCCCTGCCGGGCCTCCCAGGGTCCCGCCTGAAGCCAGGCCACCACGCCGATGATGATATAGTTCATCATGAGAGTGAAAAGGGTTTCGTTGGTATTCCACCGGGCCTTGAAGAAGCCGGGGATCAGGCCCCAGAGTCCGCCCCCCAGAATGGCAGCGGCGGCCATGCACAGCAGCAGGGGCAGGGCGGGAAGCTTTCCGCTGAGAGTCCGGGCCACGAAGGTGGCGGCCAGAGCGCCGGCGGTAATTTGCCCCTCCGCGCCGATGTTCCAGAAGCGCATCTTGAAGCAGGGGGCAATGGCCAGGGCGCAGCCCAGCAGGGGAATGGCCTTCTTTACGGTCTGCTGGAAGTAGACCTTGCTCCCCATAGAGCCGCTGATCATGGTACCGTAGGCCTTAATGGGGTTGTTCCCGGTGAGGGCCACCACCGCGCAGCCCAGCAGCAGGGCCAGGAGAATGGAGCCCAGTCGAATCAGCCAGACGGCGGCGGGGGAGAGTCCGCTTTTTGTCCGCTTTGCCAGGCGGATCAGGGGTGTTTTGATTGCTTCATCCATCAGGCTTCCTCCTTTCCGCCCACACTGGTCATGAGAAGACCGATTTCCTCCTTGGTGGCGCTTCGGGCGTCCACAATGCCGCTGACCCGGCCGCCGCAGAGCACCAGAATCCGATCACAGAGCTCCAGCAGCACGTCCAGATCCTCCCCCACGAAGATTACCGCCGCGCCCCGCATTTTCTGCTCCGTCATGAGATTGTAGATGGTGTAGGAGGTGTTGATGTCCAGTCCCCGGACGGCGTAGGCCGTCATGAGGACGTTGGGACTGGAGGCAATCTCCCGCCCCACCAGCACCTTCTGCACGTTGCCGCCGGAGAGCTTTCGTACCGGGAACTCAACGTCCGGGGTTACCACCTCCAGATCCCGGAGGATTCTGTTGGCGAGAGTCTGGGGCTCCTTCCGGTTGACAAAGGGGGAGCGGCCCCTGCGCCAGCTCCGCAGCATCATGTTACCCGTCATGCCCATAGAGCCCACCAGGCCCATGCCCAGCCGGTCCTCGGGGATAAAGGCCAGGGAAACTCCCTGCTTACGAATCTGCATGGGAGTCTTGCCCACCAGCTCGTCGGCTCCTCCCTCCGGGGGATAGTAGGTGATGGAGCCCTCCGCCACGGGACAGAGCCCGGCAATGGCTTCCAAAAGCTCCTTCTGTCCGGAGCCCGCAATGCCAGCCACGCCCAGAATCTCTCCGCCCATGGCGGTGAAGCTGACCTTGTCCAGCTTCTTGATATGCTCGTGGTCGAAGCAGCTCAGGTCCTTCACCGTCAGCCGCTCCGCCTGGTTTTCATTCAGGGGCCGGTCGATGTTCAGGGTGACGCTGCGGCCCACCATCATGTCTGTAAGGGCCTGGGGGTTGGTCTCGGAGGTTTTCACAGTGCCGATGTACTTGCCCTTGCGCAGCACCGCCACCTCATCGGAAATGGCCATCACCTCGTTGAGCTTGTGGGTGATAATGACGATGGTCTTGTTATCCTCCCGCATATTGCGGAGTATGCTGAACAGGCGTTCCGTCTCCTGAGGGGTCAGCACCGCGGTGGGCTCGTCCAGAATCAGAATATCCGCCCCGCGGTACAGGACCTTGACGATCTCCACCGTCTGCTTTTCCGAGACGGACATATCGTAGACCTTTTTCTCCGGGTCGATTTCAAAGCCGTAGCGTTGGCAGATTTCCCGGACCCTGGCGTTGGCCTTTTTCATGTCCAGCTTTTTTTCATTCTCCAGACCCAGAACGATGTTTTCCGCGGCGGTGAACACGTCCACCAGCTTGTAGTGCTGGTGAATCATGCCGATGCCGTGGGCGAAGGAGTCCTTGGGGGAGCGGATGGAGATGGGGTGTCCCTCCGCCAGAATGCTACCCTCGTCAGGCAGGTAGATACCGGCCAGCATGTTCATGAGGGTGGTCTTGCCGCTGCCGTTTTCTCCCAACAGGGCCAGAATCTCTCCCCGGCGCAGTCCCAGATCCACGCTGTCGTTGGCCACCACCGGCCCGAAGCGCTTGGTGATGCCCTTAAATTCAATGGCGTAACAGTTTTTTTCCAAGGCTGTCATCCTTTCTACCAAAAGTGAAATCGTAGGGAGCGGCGTCCTCGACGCCCCGAACCTTCCAAACTCGAAACGTGCGGGCTGTCGGGGACGCCGGCCCCAACAACGGCGAATGGGCGCACGGCGGTTTGGACCGTGCGCCCATAGCGAAGGAAAATCAGTTCAGCAGGGTGATGCCGTCGATGTCAAGGGCGAAGTAGGGGGCGGACTGAGCCTCGGACTCATGGAAGGCGCCGTCATGGACGGCCTCTTCCTTGTCGGGAACGAAGTCGCCGTCGGTGTCCAGAGCAAAGGCCTGGGTCAGCTCCTGGCCGCCCACGGTGAAGGTCTTGGTATCAAAGACCTGGAGGGTGCCTTCCTTCAGAGCGGCCTCCACCTGAGCCAGCTTTTCCTCGGTGCCGGGGGCAACGATGTCCTTGTTCAGCTCGGTGAGCACCACCGCACCGTCAGCCAGACCCTTGCACCAGTCCTGGGGGAACTCCTTGCCGGCGGCAACAGCCTCGATGATCTCGGTGAAGTAGACGCTCCAATCAATCCGGGTACCCACCAGGCAGGCCTGAGGCGCCACGGAGATCATGTCGTTGTTGTAGCTGGTGAAGAAGGCGCCCTTGGACTGGGCCATGGTGGCGGGGGAGGAGTTGTCGGCGTGCTGGGAAATGAGCTTGCAGCCCGCGTCGCAGAGGGCGGAGGCGGCGTTGGATTCCTCCGTGGCGTTGGACCAGGAGTTCACGAACTGAACCTTCATGGTGACGGAGGGGCAGACGCTCCGGGCGCCCAGGAAGTAGGCAGTGTAACCGGACTTGACCTCCGCAAAGGGGAAAGCGCCCACGTAGCCGATGACAGCCTCCTCGCTGGTGATTTCGCCGTCGTCAATGAGCTGCTGCAGCTTCATGCCTGCCACCACGCCGGCCAGATAACGGCCCTCGTAGATGTTGGCGAAGGCGTTGTGGGTGTTGGCCAGCTCATCGCCCCAGGAGGCCTGGTTGGTGCAGGAAACGAACTGGATGTCGGGGTAATTGGGGGCCACCTTCAGCATGTAGTCCTCAAAGCCGAAGGAGTTGTTGATGATCAGCTTGCAGCCGGCCTCGGCCAGCTCGATGTTGGCGTCCTCGCAGGAGGAGTCCTCCCCGATGTTCCACTTGGTGACCCATTCCACGTTGATGCCCTTGGCCTTGAGGGCCTCGGTGGCGGCGTCCCGGCCGCGGATGAAGTTGTAGGTGTAGCCCTGGTCGTTCTCGTCGCCGATGCAGATCAGGCCCACCTTGATGGTCTCAGCGGCTTCCTTGCCGCCCTCCTCGGGGGTGGCGGCGCCTTCCTGGCAGCCGACAAAGAGGGCGGCCATGAGAGCAAGACACAGGACCAATGCCAGAATCTTTTTCATGTAAGTTACCTCCATTTTCTTTCGTTCCATTCTTCAAAACGGGCGTCTGAAAACCCGTCGCTATATTTTACCATAGATGACGGGGCTTTTCAAGCACTGCGGCGCTTTTTTTGTAAAAAACGGGACCGACGCGAGGGCGTCGGTCCCGGAGCTCGGGTCAGGATTCGCTGTTGGAAGCGTTGAAGGTGAGGTCGGTGTTGGCGTGCTTCATGAGCTCCTCGTCAATGGTGATCTCATTGACGTTGGCCAGCTCCTCGTAGTACTTGCTCCACAGATCGTTCTTCACCAGGGTATCGCGATAGCTCTCCTCCTCGGTGGAGACGAAGCGGACCAGATAGTAGTTGGTATCGGTCTCGTAGCTGAGAATATCACCCGGCTTCCGGGCGGAGTCGTAGAGCCACTCGCGAATTTCCTCCATGGAGTAGGTGCGGGTGACGCTGGTGTTGTTGGCAGTGTAGCCCAGAGCGCTGACGGCCTCGCTGAAGGCTTCGTCGCTCATCCCGTCTTCCACGGCGGCAGTGAGAGCCTCCCACTTTTCGGCGGCGGTCTGCTCACCCTCCGCCGCTTCGGCGCCCTCGGCGTCCTTGGCAAGGGAGATGATGTTGGCGTTCACCGGGTTGTAGTCGTTGGTGTCCCGGCTGTCGAAGCGGACGGTGTAGAAGTAGATCTCGTTCTCATCCCGGGCAAAGACCTCGGTGTCGCCCTCCTTGCGGGCGTCGTCGAAGAGCCAGTTGGCAATGTCCTCCATCAGATAGGAGGAAACGGTGGACTTGTTGTAGCTGACAGTGGTGGCGTCCTCAGGCATCTCCTGGGCGTAGCTTTCCGCCTTTTCCTTGGCGGCGGCCTTGGCCTCGTCGGTGTAGGTGGTGGGGGTGGCGGCGGCAGCGCCGGTTTCAGCCTCGGTATCCTCTGCTTCCTCGGTCTCCACGGGGGTGGACTCCGCGGCGGAGGTCATGTAGGTGAAGCTCACCAGATCAAAGGCGCTGGGATCGGCCTCATAGGCCTCCTGGAGCTCCTGAGCGCTGGGCTGGAACTCGTCGTTGAGCTTCTGAACGTAGTGGGAGTAGGTTTCCACCATCTCAATGCAATCCTTGTAGACATCGGAGTCAAAGCCCTCGCCGAACTGAGCCCGGAGGAACTTATCCACATCTGAGAAGCCGTAGCTGGCAGCGGCAGTCTTTACGCTGTCCATCGCCTCAGAGATCTCAGAGAGCTGGTCGTCGTCCAGCTTGAAGCCTTCTTTTTTGGCAGCGGCCAGCACATTGCAGATTTCCCGCAGGCTGTCGTTGGTGGTCTGCTTCATGTAGTCCTCCAGGGTGCCTTCCCCGAAGACGCTGCTCTGCTGAGACAGGGGCGTGCCGGTCTGGACCAGGAAGGAATACTGGTTGTAGAAGTTGCTGGCGGTCTGGTTGTAGAAGTAGTCATAAACAGGAACCGTGATCTTGGTGTCCCCCACGGTAGCCACGGCGGCCTTGGTGTCGTAGCTGGGCCGGTTGACAAGATGAATGACGCCGAACACGGCGGCGGCACAGACTACCAGCGCCAGCAGGGTGATCAGCACGTTTTTCAGGGTCTTGGATTTCTTTTCCCGCGCCTGCTTGACGGCGAGATCCTTTGCGGACAGGCCCTGCTCCACAAGCTCCTTGCGCTTCTTCTTGGATGCGGATGCGCTCATTTGTTCATCAATCCTCTCAAATAATTGCTTGCCCCGGTGTCCCCGGGGGTGATTGCAACCTATTATACAGCTTTTTTCTCTTACTTGCAAGAGAAAGTTTCAGAATTGACAAAATCTTTGGGAAAGCGCAAAAAAACCCCGCCATGGCCGTGTGCGCTCATTTATAACCTGCACGTTTCGGGCAGGTGGGTCGCCGCTTCAGGGCTTCTCTGTTCCCAGCGTCCGCGAGCAAGCTCAGCGGGAGGTCTACAATCCACCGTGAAAGTATCAGGCGTCCCGTAAAAAAGATGTGGGTCTAAAAGAGCGCATCACGCACCCAGCAGGGTGTTTTATTGAAATAAAAAGTTTTCTCCCTATCTGCCTCCCCTCCTCGCGGGGGAGGCAGACCGCCTCCGTCAAGGCGGTGGGGGAGGGGGGTCCATCAGCCAGCTCCGAGGTTTCGCTGTCTTGCCCCGGCGCGCGCACCGGAGCAGAGGGCTCAGTCCTCCTCTTCCTCCGAGGATTCCTCGTAGTCCTCCAGCAGCAGCTCGTACACTGCCGCCAGCTCGTCCTCATCGGTGACGGCCTCCAGAAGCTCCTCGCCGTCCTCCTCCGTTACCTTCAGAACGCTGACCTCCAGCTCCGCGTCCTCATCCTGGCCCGCGGGGCAGACGCCCAGGTAGCTGCTGCCCTGATACTCCACAGAGCAAAGGACCTCCAGCTCGTATTCCACGCCGTCCTCATCGGTAATGGTGATGAAGTCGTCTCCGAACAGTTCGCTCATGCACTGATTCCTCCGATTGATTTCTGATACTATTTTACCCGCTTCCGAGGAGAAAATCAAGAGAAAATCTGTCTTCCGCAAATGGCAGTTTCTTCAAAATTCCAGAGAAGTTTTTGTGCAAGCCGCCAAAATTTATTTTAAATAGGGATTGGAATTTGCGCTCAGATCGTATATAATATAAACTGCAAAAGTTCGAGCCCTGAAAACGCGGCACAGGAGGCCTCTTATGGAAGAATCTTTCAAGTCCGGAAAAAAAGAGAAAAAGCAGGACCCCTTCGAGCCAAAGGGTCTGGCCGGTACGGTTTATGTGATGCTGCACGACATGGTCTGCATTCTGGCGGTGATCGTGGTGGGCTTTGTCCTGGCAGCCCGTCTGGTGGGGGTGTCCGGCAGCTCCATGTATCCCACCTTAGTGGGGGCGGAAAGCAGCGCGGAGGCCATGGGAGATTATTTGGTGCTGCGGAGCAATTTTCTGCGCTCCAGCTATGAGCAGGGCGACATTGTGGTGGCCTGCGTCCCCAGCTTCGAGGAGGGCAAGCCCATTGTGAAGCGGGTCATCGCCGTGGGGGGCCAGACTGTGGAGTTTCGCGGCGCGGCGGACGGCAGCCTTCACGTCTATGTGGACGGGGAGCTGCAGCCCGAGGATTTCATCAACGGCCCCATGCAGGTGAGCTACGGAGCGGGGGACGGCTACACGGCCCAGGTCCCGGAGGGCTGCTACTTCCTCATGGGGGATAATCGCAACAATTCCACCGACAGCCGCTATCCCGACGTGGGGATGGTGGACGGACGTTATATCGTGGGCAAGGCCCTGTGGCTGTTGCTCCCCGGTCAGGATTACCGCCAGGGGAACGCCAGGGACTGGTCCCGCTTTGGAGACATCTATGACTGAAGATATGAATATTCAATGGTATCCGGGCCACATGACCAAGACCCGGCGGATGATGGAATCGGAGCTGAAGCTGGTGGACGCGGTCTGCGAGATTCTGGACGCCCGGATTCCCATTTCCTCCCGGAACCCGGATATCGACGCCCTCTGCGGGGACAAGCCCCGGATGGTGATTCTCAATCGGATTGACATGGCCGACCCCGCCCGTACCCGGGCCTGGGCCGACCATTTCAAAGCCCGGGGCTTTTCCGTGATCCAGACGGATTGCAAGAGCCGCCGGGGCATCACAGACTTCTCCCCGGCCCTGGACCGGCTGCTGGCGGAGAAGCGCCGCCGCTATGCCGAGAAGGGTATGGCGGGCAAGCCCTTGAAGGCCATGGTTGTGGGGATTCCCAACGTGGGAAAATCCACCTTTATCAATCAGCTCTCCGGGCGCAAGGGGGCCAAGGCGGAGAACCGCCCGGGTGTCACCCGGGGAAAGCAGTGGGTCACGGTGGACCGGGGACTGCTGCTGCTGGACACCCCTGGAATCCTCTGGCCCAAATTTGAGGACCCGGAGGTGGGACTGCGGCTGGCCTGGACGGGAGCGGTGAAGGACGATATTCTGGACACCGAGACCCTGGCGGCCCGGCTGATGGATCAGCTCTGGCGGGATTATCCCCAGGCGATCCGGGAGCGCTATAAGCTGCCGGAGCAGCCGGAAATCCAGGGCTTTGCCGAGCTGAGCCCCGCGGCCCGGGGCTTTGCCCTGCTGGAGCAGGCCGCCCGGAAACGCGGCTTTCTCCTGCCCGGGGCGGAGCTGGATCTGGAGCGGATGTCCAACGTGCTGCTGGAGGAGTACCGCTCCTGCAAGCTGGGACGCTTCAGCCTTGAAATCCCGACTGCTGAAAAGCCTTCCCCTTGAGGGGAAGCTGCCCCAGTGCCCACACTGGGGCGGATGAGGTGGTGTTACAGATTATGAAATCCAATGATCTCTACAGCCGTGAAAACGAACTGCGGCAGAACGGCATTCGGCTGATCTGCGGCATTGACGAGGCGGGGCGGGGGCCTCTGGCGGGGCCGGTGTGCGCCGCTGCCTGCGTTCTTCCCGCCGGGCTGGAGATCCCGGGGCTCAACGACTCCAAAAAGCTTTCGGAGAAGCGCCGGGAAGAGCTCTACGCCCAGATCACAGCCCAGGCGCTGGCCTGGGCGGTCTGCCTGGTGGACGAAAAGACCATCGACGAAATCAACATTCTCCAGGCCACCCTTCGGGCCATGCGGGGGGCCGTGTCGCGGCTCTCTCTGACGCCGGAGCTCTGCCTGGTGGACGGCAACCGGGACCCGGACCTGGGTCTGCCCACCCAGACCGTGGTGAAGGGGGACGCAAGCTGCGCCTGCGTGGCTGCCGCCTCCATTCTGGCCAAGGTGACCCGGGACCGGCTGATGAGGGAGTACGACGTCCTGTACCCGGGCTACGGCTTCGCCGTCCACAAGGGCTACGGCACCAAGGCCCACTACGCCGCTCTGGATGAGCTGGGGCTTTGCCCCATTCATCGCCGGAGCTTCCTCAAACGCTATGGATCGGCGTAACGGCGCAGGCGCCTGGGGAGAGGACCAGGCAGCCAGGTATCTGAAAAAACAGGGCTATCGGGTGCTGGAGCGGAACTATAGCTGCCGCTTCGGGGAAATTGACCTGATTGCCGCCAACAGAAGCTTTCTGGTCTTCGTGGAGGTAAAGCTCCGCAAGAGCGACCGCTTTGCCCGAGCGGCGGAGTTTGTGGACTGGCACAAGCAGAACCGCCTGCGAATTGCCGCGGAGCTGTGGCTGAGCCAGCACGAGACGGAGCTGCAGCCCCGCTTTGACGTGGTGGAGATCTACGCCCCCCAGGGGGAGCTGACGAAAAAACCAGTCATCAATCATTTGGAGGACGCGTTTCAATGAGAGAAAAGTTTCCGGTTTTCGACCTTCACTGCGATACGGCAGTGGAGCTTTCCCTGCAAAAGAAGAACCTGGCCGCCAACGACCTGCACATCGACCTGAATCGGGCCGGGAGGCTGCTGACCCATCACCAGTTTTACGCCTTCTGCTGCGTCTATGACAAGGGCGGACTGCCTCTGCCCCAGCCCCTGGCGGAGTCCCGCTTTTACACGGCGGTCTCCGATTTCTACTCCCAGCTCTCCGGCAACGCGGATCGGCTGCGGCTGTGCCGGAACGTGGAGGACCTCATCGACGCCGCCAAGGGGCAGCGCCAGGGAGTGTTCCTCTCTCTGGAGGGGCCGGAGGTCATTGACTGTGACCCGGGACGGCTGGAGGAGCTGAAGGAGCTGGGCTTTTTGATGACCACCCTCACCTGGAACTACCCCAACGCCCTGGCGGGACCGCACGGCAGTGAGCTGGGCCTGACGGAGCAGGGCAGGGCTTTCGTGCGCCGGGCCCAGGAGTTGGGCATCCTCATCGACGTAAGCCACCTGTCTGAAAAGGCCTTCTGGGACTTGGTTGACATCACATCCGCTCCCATTGTGGCCTCCCATTCCAACAGCCGGGCGATCTGTGACCACAGCCGGAATCTGACGGACAAGCAGTTCAAGGTGATCTGCAATCTGGGGGGCCTGGTGGGGCTGAATCTCTACGCTCCCTTCCTCAACGAAAGCGGCCGGGCGGATTTCTCCGACTTCAAGCGGCATCTGGAGCATTTTCTGGAGCTGGGGGGTCAGCACCATCTGGCCCTGGGAGGCGATCTGGACGGCTGTGACGCCCTGCCCGCCGGCTTCACCGGCATTGAAAGCTACAACGACCTGGGCCGCTGGCTGATGCAGCAGGGAATGGAGGAGCTCACCGTGAACAACGTATTCAACAACAACGCCGTCCGCTTTGCCATGCAGCACCTGCAGCGCAAGCGGGTGGGAGGCTGATATGGCCCTGTACGCCATTGGGGATCTGCACCTGTCCTTTGAGGCGGACAAGCCCATGGACGTGTTCGGCAAGCTCTGGACCGGCTACGTGGACAAGCTTCGCTCCGGCCTCTCCGTCATCGGCCCCGGGGACACCACGGTGCTGCTGGGGGATCTGAGCTGGTCCATGGATCTGGAGCACGCGGAGCAGGACTTCGCTTTCATCAACGCCATCCCCGGACGGAAGATCATCCTCAAGGGCAATCACGACTACTGGTGGACCACCGCCTCCAAATTCTACAAGTTCTGCGCCCGGCATGGCTTTGAGAACATGGAAATCCTCAACAACAACTGCCTGTTTTACGGGGACACCGCCGTCTGCGGCACCCGGGGCTGGTTCTTTGAGGAGGAGAGGGGGGGCGCCCACGACGCCAAGATCCTGAACCGGGAGCTGATGCGGCTGGAGGCCTCCCTGAAGGCCGCCGGGGAGCGGGAGAAGCTCTGTTTCCTCCACTACCCCCCGGTGTACCGGGGCTACCGCTGTCAGCCCATTCTGGATCTGCTGCGGCGCTATGGGGTGAAGCAGTGCTGGTACGGGCATCTGCACTCCGAAAGCCACAAGCTGGCCATCACCGGAGACTATGAGGGCATTGATTTTCACCTGGTTGCCGCGGATTATATCAATTTTACCCCAAAGCTTGTGAAAACGGCGGAAAATTCATAAAAAAGGACTTGAAATTTCAAACTTTTCTGTTAGAATATACGGGATTAAATAGGGAACAGGCAGTAGGCAATAGGAGACGGCAGACACGGGCTCTGAATCCTGAACCCTGGACTCTGAACGTCACCAACAGGAGGAAACAAACCATGAATGTGAAAAGCGCAACCAGAGAGAACAACAAGCTGACCGTCAACGTCGAGGTGGAGAAGGAGCTCTTTGAGGCCGGCATCTCCAAGGCCTACCTGAAGAACCGCAAGTACATCACCGTTCCCGGCTTCCGCAAGGGCAAGGCCCCCCGGAAGATGATTGAGAACCTGTACGGCGCCCAGGTCTTCCACACCGACGCGGTGGAAGAGATTTTCCCCGACGTGTTCCGGGAAGCTGTGACCGACCAGGGCTGGAAGACCGTTGGTCAGCCCTCTGTCACCGATATGAACGTCCGGGAGGACAAGAGCCTGGAGCTCACCATTGAGGTGGAGCTGTACCCCGAGGTGGAGCTGGGCCAGTACAAGGGCGTGGAGGCCCCCAAGGCTGAGAGCACTGTCTCCGAGGAGGAGATCGAGGCCGAGCTGGACCGGAAGGCCAACGACGTGGCCCGGATTGTCACCGTGGACCGTCCCGCCCGGGAGGGCGACACCCTGCTCATCGACTACAAGGGCCTGAAGGACGGCGTGGCCTTTGACGGCGGCACCGCCGAGGGCTATGAGCTCCGGCTGGGCAGCCATACCTTCATCCCCGGCTTTGAGGAGCAGCTCATCGGCGCCGTGGCCGGAGACGAGAAGGAGCTGGACCTCACCTTCCCCGCGGAGTACCACGCCAAGGAACTGGCCGGCGCTCCCGTGGTGTTCCATGTGAAGGTCCATGAGGTGAAGGAGACCCAGGTCCCCGCCAAGGACGACGAGCTGGCCAAGGACGTCTCCGAGTTCGACACCCTGGAGGAGCTCCGGGCCGACATCCGCAAGGATCTGCAGACCAAGAAGGATGAGGAGGCCTCCCGGGCCTTTGAGTCCGCTCTGATGGAGAAGGTGGCCGAGGCCGCCAAGCTGGAGATCCCCAGCGCCATGACCGAGGCCGAGGTGGACTCCGAGCTCCAGAACTTTGACTACCAGCTCCGCTCCCAGGGCATGAGCCTGGAGCAGTACAGCAAGATGCTGGGCGGCGACCTGTCCGGCTTCCGCAACAGCATTCGCCCCTCCGCGGAGAAGCAGGTTCGCCTGCGTGTGGTCCTGAACGCCATTGCCGAGGCCGAGGGCCTGGAGGTCAGCGAGGAGGAACTCAACGCCGAGTATCAGAAGCTGTCTGAGCAGTACGGCATGGATGTGGAGAAGCTGAAGACCGTGGTTCCCGCCGAGGAGATCACCACCGATCTGAAGGTCCGCAAGGCCCGGGATCTGGTGGTGGCCGAGGCCGTTGCCACTGCCCCCGAAGCCCCCGCAGCGGAGGAATAAAATCCCCCCTCGGCGGTTACAATGCTTTCACAGCCAGTACAGCGGGGCCGACGTAAGATCGGCCCCGTCCCAAATTTGAAAGGAGAATGACCATGAGCTTAGTTCCCTATGTGGTGGAGCAAACCAGCCGCGGCGAGCGCTCCTATGACATTTTCTCCCGCCTTCTGAACGACCGGATCATCATGCTCTCCGAGGAGGTCAACGATGCCACTGCGTCGCTGATCGTAGCCCAGCTTCTCTATCTGGAGGCCCAGGACCCGGATAAGGACATCCAGTTCTACATCAACAGCCCCGGCGGCGTCATCACCTCCGGCTTGGCCATCTACGACACCATGCAGTATATCAAGTGCGACGTATCCACCATCTGCATCGGTATGGCGGCCTCCATGGGAGCCTTCCTGCTCTCCGCCGGGACCAAGGGCAAGCGTATGGCTCTGCCCAACGCCGAAATCATGATTCACCAGCCCTCCGGCGGCGCCCAGGGCCAGGCTACGGACATTCAGATCCAGGCCCGCCGCATCCAGAGCATGAAGCAGAAGCTCAATCAGATTCTGGCCGCCAACACCGGCAAGCCTCTGGAGCAGATCGCCGCCGACACCGAGCGGGACAACTTCATGAGCGCCCAGGAGGCCCTGGCCTACGGCATCATCGACAAGGTGATCGACCACCGTTGAAGCTCCCATGTTCGCAAGGGAGGGGGACCGCCCTTAAGGGCTGTGGAGGGGCTGTCTCCATGACGAAACGCCCCTGTCCCATCAGAAAGGAGTGACTCTGTTGGCATCTGAGAAAGGCATCCGCTGCTCATTCTGCGGCAAGCGCCAGGAGCAGGTCAAGCGTATGATGTCCGGCCCCAACAACGTCTATATTTGCAACGAATGCGTGGATCTCTGCAACAGTCTGATCCGCGAGGACCTTTACGAGACCGATAACCGCTTCCAGCATGACCCCGAAAAGCTCCCCACCCCCAGGGAGGTCAAGGAGTACATGGACAACTATATCATCGGCCAGGAGGAGGCAAAGATTGCTCTCTCTGTGGCGGTGTACAACCACTACAAGCGCATCTACTTCGGGGAAGACTCCGATGTGGAAATGCAGAAGAGCAACATTCTGCTCATCGGCCCTACGGGCTCCGGCAAAACCCTCTTTGCCCAGACCCTGGCCAAGATTCTGGATGTCCCCTTCGCCATTGCCGACGCCACCACTCTCACGGAGGCGGGCTACGTGGGCGAGGACGTGGAGAACATTCTGCTTCGGCTGATTCAGGCCGCGGACTTCGACGTGGAGCGGGCTGAGCAGGGCATCATCTACATCGACGAGATGGATAAGATTGCCCGGAAGAGCGAGAACACCTCCATTACCCGGGACGTGTCCGGCGAGGGCGTTCAGCAGGCCCTTTTGAAGATTGTGGAGGGTACCATTGCCAACGTGCCGCCCCAGGGCGGCCGCAAGCACCCCCAGCAGGAGTTCATTCAGATCGACACCTCCAAGATTCTCTTCATCTGCGGCGGGGCCTTTGACGGCCTGGACAAGATCATTGAGCGCCGGGTGGACCGCAGTTCCCTGGGCTTCGGCTCGGAGCTGTCCAGCAAAAAGGACCGGAAGGTGGGAGAGCTCTTCCGTCAGGTTCAGCCCCACGATCTGCTGAAGTTCGGCATCATCCCCGAGCTGGTGGGCCGCCTGCCGGTGATCACCAGCCTCCACGATCTGAGTACGGAGGATCTGGTTCGGATTCTGACCGAGCCCAAGAACGCTCTGTGCAAGCAGTACAAGCAGATCCTGTCCTACGACGGGGTGGAGCTGGAGTTTGCCCCGGAGGCACTGACAGCCATCGCGGAGCTGGCGGTGGAGCGGAAAATCGGCGCCCGGGGTCTTCGGGCGGTGATGGAGGGCATCCTGACCCCCGTGATGTATGAGATTCCCTCGGATAAGAGCATCACGAAGGTGATCCTCACAGAGGAGGCCGTTCGGGGGAACGGCGGACCCGTCCTGCTGCGGGGCGAGGATTCCAAACGCATTCCCGGCTGAGAACCGGGCTCTTCAAAAAGAAGTAAAAAGTAGGAAGTAACCAGTATAGACCAGTCTATCCGCAGGCTTTTTACTTTTTACTTCTTATTTCGTATCTTTATACGCACAGACGACCCATTCTCCTGAAAGGAGGAACCCATGGAAGAACGAATTGAATACGAACAATTGCCCGTAATCGCCCTGCGGGGACTGGTGGCCTATCCCCAGACCACCATGCACTTCGAGGTGGGACGGGAAAAATCCCTTCGGGCCATTGAGAAGGCGATGAAGGCGGATCAGCGGGTCCTGCTGCTGCCCCAGCGCTCCGTGATGGACAATGACCCGGATTTTGACAAGCTGAATTCCATCGGCACTGTGGCCCAGATCAAGCAGATCGTTCGGGTCCCCGGGGAGGCAGCCCGCCTGCTGGTGACGGGCCTGATCCGGGCCAGAGTGGTGACCGCTCTGAAGACCGAGCCCTATCTCTGCGCCAGAATTGTCACCCTCAGCGCCGAGCCTGCCCCGGCGACGCCCCGGGTGGAGGCCATGATGCGTATGGCCTACCGGCTGTTTGAGGAATATATGGACCTGAGCCAGCGCCCGCTCCATGAGGAAATGCTGCGGATGATTGCCAGCAAGGACCCCGGAGAGGTGGCGGACATCAGCGCCCAGGCGGCCTCCTTCCGCTTCGAGGACAAGCTGGAGCTTCTGAACCAGACCCATCCCGTGAAGCGGCTGTTCCGCTGCAACCGGCTGATGGAGCATGAGCTGAACATCCTCTCCATTGAGGAGGAGCTTCAGGACAAGGCCCAGGAGAGCATGAACAAGGACCAGCGGGACTACTATCTGCGGGAGCAGATGAAGGCCATTCGCCAGGAGCTGGGGGAGGAAGAGGACGACACCGACAGCTACGAGGAGCGGATCAAGGCGCTGAAGCTCCCTGAGGAGAGCCAGGAAAAGCTGCTCAAGGAGGTCAAGCGCCTGCGGAAGCAGCCCTACGGCTCCTCTGAGGCCACCGTCATCCGGAATTATCTGGACGTGGCCCTGGAGCTCCCCTGGAACAGCGGCACCAAGGAACGCCTGAACATCCAGCAGGCCAGGAAGCTTCTGGACCAGGATCATTACGGCCTGGAAAAGGTCAAGGAGCGGATTCTGGAGTTTCTGGCGGTGCGGCAGATGGCCCCGGAAAACCGGGGGCAGATTCTCTGCCTGGTGGGGCCTCCCGGGGTGGGCAAAACCTCCATCGCCTCCTCCATCGCCGGCTGTCTGAACCGGAAGCTGGCCCGGATTTCTCTGGGCGGCGTCCACGACGAGGCGGAGATCCGGGGCCACCGGAAGACCTATATCGGGGCCATGCCCGGACGCATTCTGGCCGCTCTGACCCAGGTCAAGAGCAACAATCCCCTGATTCTCTTTGATGAGATCGACAAGCTGGGCTCCGACTACCGGGGAGATCCCTCCGCGGCTCTGCTGGAGGTCCTGGACCCGGAGCAGAACAGCAGCTTCCGGGACAACTTCCTGGAGCTGCCCTTCGATCTGAGCAAGTGCATGTTCATCACCACCGCCAATACCGACGACACCATTCCCCGTCCCCTGTTGGACCGGATGGAGCTCATCTATCTGGACTCCTACACCGACGAGGAGAAGGTGATGATTGCCAAAAACCACCTGCTGCCCAAGCAGAAGGCCCGCCACGGCCTGAAAAAGACCCAGCTCCGGGTGCCGGACAGCACCCTGCGGGAGATCATTGCCTGCTATACCCGGGAATCCGGCGTCCGCCGTCTGGAGCAGGAGCTGGCAAAGATCTGCCGCCGGGCCGCCATGGAGCTGGTGGAGCACCCGGAGACCGCCCGGCTCAGCGTCAGCTCCGCCAACCTGGAAAAATACCTGGGCATCCGCAAGTATCTGCCGGATCGCCTGCCGGAGGAGGACCCCGTGGGCCTGGTGAACGGCCTGGCCTGGACCTCTGTGGGAGGCGAGATGCTGGAGGTAGAGTGCAACGTAGTGGAGGGCAGCGGCAAGCTGGAGCTCACCGGCAACCTGGGCAAGGTGATGCAGGAATCCGCGCAGGCAGCCATGAGCTATATCCGCTCCCGGGCCAAGAGCCTGGGAATCCCCGAGGATTTCTACAAGACCAAGGACATCCACGTTCACTTCCCCGAAGGGGCCGTACCCAAGGACGGCCCCAGCGCCGGCGTCACGGTTTGTACCGCCCTGGTTTCCGCGCTGACGGGGGCTACGGTCCGCCGGGACATTGCCATGACCGGTGAAATCTCCATCCGGGGCCGGGTCCTGGCCATCGGCGGTCTGAAGGAAAAGACCATGGCCGCCCTGCGCCACGGCATCAAGACCGTCATCATTCCCCAGGACAACCTGAAGGATCTGGAGGAGATCGACCAGACCGTTCGCAAGGCCCTGAATTTTGTTCCTGCCCGCAGCGCTGATACCGTGCTGGAAACGGCGCTCCGTTTCCCCGTGGCCGACGCCCCGGTGGTGGCCTCCGCCGACGCTCCCAGCCTCCCCCTGGCCGCCCCGCCCGTCCCCCGCAAGCGCAAGCCGGACATCCGGCAATGACCCGCCTGTAGGGACAAGCCTTGCTTGTCCGCCTGTCCCCGCACGGAACAAATGAAAAATGAAGAATGAATAATGAATAATGGAGGTATTTTTCAATTCTGCGAATTGAAAAATGGAATTTGAATTTCGTCGCGAAGCGACACCGCAATGATTCATTCTTAAGTCTTCAGTATTCATTATTCATTACTACAGTCAGGAGGCTCCCATGAACCTTCAAATCGC
>CAMOSU010000034.1 GCA_946625125.1 uncultured Clostridia bacterium | reverse complement strand
CCCCCATCCGCACCGACCGGGGTGGCGGTACCGTCTATGTGGACGGCGGCAGCTATGTTTCCAACGGTCTGGGCTCCCCCACAATCTACTCCACCGCCGAAATCCATGCAGCCAATGCCACCCTGGTCTCCAAGCTCTCCGAGGGTGTGTGCATCGAGGGCGTCAACTCCATCGAGCTCACAGACTGTGACCTCACCGCCAACAACACCAAGTGCAACGGCAACGCCACCTTCCTGGACAGCATCATGATCTATCAGTCCATGTCCGGCGACGCCGACAGCGGCACCTCCAGCTTCACCATGACTGGCGGCAGCCTCACCAGCAAGAACGGACACGTCTTCCACGTCACCAACACCAACGCCGTCATCACCCTCTCCGGCGTCAGAATCACCAACCGGGACGTGGGGAACGTCCTGCTCTCGGTTTGCGCGGACGGCTGGAGCGGCGGCAGCAACGTCGCTGCCCTGAACGCCATCGGCCAAACTCTGAAGGGCGCTGTCAAGGTGGGCAGTGACTCCAGCCTGAGTCTGAATCTGACCGAGGGCTCCAGCTTCGAGGGCTGCATTGACGGCAAGATCACCAACGCCTCCGGCAGCGTAGTCTCCACCGAGGCAGGCAGCGTCACCGTCACCCTGGACGCCTCCTCCACCTGGACCCTCACCGGCGACAGCTACATCACCGAATTCAACGGCGACGCGGCCAATATCATCTCCAACGGCTATACCGTGTACGTCAATGGGACTGCCCTTGACGGCACAAACTAAACAGCTCTGATAATCACAGCTTACCGTTGGGCTGATTCTCGGCAACGGAGTGTCTCGATGACGCGGAAAGGCGACGCTGTTTCGGACGATTCCGAAGCAGCGTCGCCTGCTTTTTTATTTGTTCCGCTCAAGACGGCGCGTGGTTTGCTTCCTACCGGAACAGGTTGGGGATTCTCCCCCGTTTCGGTTCCGTGCGTTCCGCGGACGCCAGCTCACAGAAGGGCTGCCTGCTGGGGCTGCTGATCCGCGGCCTCAAGCCTGTCCCCTATCTCCCGATTGTACTGCTCCAGCAGCTCCCGTTCGTTGCGGACGGAGGTCTCAATCTCTTTCTCGGAGATTTTGGAACCGGTCTTGCCCGTTAGAAGGACGAGGCCTGCCAGCTCGATGCGCGTTTCGGTATAGGGCTTATATTTCTTGTTGGGCTTTTTGGTGCCGAGATAGTCCTGGGCAGTATTCTGCAGCTCCCGGTTCAGCTCCTGCATCTCATGAAGGTCTTCTATGGTGATGATGGTATCCCTGGCAATCTGGTCCGGGGTAAGCTGCTGATCCTTCTGCTCCTGGGTCAGACCGTTCTCAAGCTGAGTTTTGGCATTGCTGATACGGGTGTTCAAATCCCTGTAGAATTTCACGCAATCCTTCACAGCGTTGTGCATCTTCTCGAAATGCGGAGAGGTCCGATTGCCATCTGTGGCGCTGCTCAGCTCGATTTCCAGGTTCTCCATTTCCTTCAGCTTGGCTGACAGATTGCTGGGAATGGCGCGGTTGTCTTCTCCGATGGCGCGTTCGCTCCGCAGCGGCGTATACTGAATGCCCTTGGCACGCTGCTTCCGAAAGAAGGACCTGATGCAAGGCAAAGCATAGCCCGCCTTGGTGAAGAAGTTCCCTGGCGCTCTTTCCTTTTGCAGTTTCCCCTTCTTGTATCGCTGAAACTCATATTCCCGATTCGTCTGATCCCAAGTCAGATTTCGAAATTCCTGGTCAGACAATATTTTCAGATGACCCTTCGGCGCCGCTTCCTCCGGAAGCTGCGGCCCCTCTTTTCCCTGGCGCTGCTTCTGTTCCGACGCCTTTTGCTTGTCATAGTCCCGGCTTTTTTGAATCGCGTCCTTCACCTGCTGCATTCGCTGGCAGGCGGCGTCCAGCTCTTCCTCTGTCAGGTCATAGCCCCGGAGGGAGTATTTCAGCATGGAAGGTGTAATCTGATTCAGGCGCTCCGCCATGCTCTGAGAGACGGCTGCCATGTATTCCGGCAGGACCAGATGGGCCACGAATTCGCCGTCCTTCGGAACCAGGGTGCCAAAGGCGGTTTCGTTGTCAAAGCCCTGGACAGAGGCCAGCTTCCCGTCCTTGAACTGATACGTCACATTGCTGAGGTGACGGTCCGTGTTTCCGCAGATGTAGTCCAGCACTTGCAGGTCCGCAATGCTCTTCATGGCCTTTCCGTCCAGATTTTGCAGGGCGTCCTTGCCGTAGTGGCTGTCCTCGGGCCGCAGGTTTTCCAGGTCTACCCCCTTGGCCTCCATCATGAAGGTTCCCTCCACAGGCTTTCCATCCCTGCGAATGACTCGCATGGGGACAGATTTGGCCAAAAGATTCGGCACATTCAGCAGCTCCGCCACCGTGCTCATGGCGGCATTCCGGGTATCCATCCGTGCGCCGTCGTGGATTTTGGCGATGGTACTGTTGTTCAGGATCTCTGTCCCATACTCATCCATCACCCCCAGAAACGCGACGATATCCGTACGTTTCATTCTGGATTTTACGTTTGCAGGGGTCAGAGTTTCCTCTTCTGTACTGAACAGCGCGGATACGATATCCGCAGTCGCGTCCACCAGGCGGTTGATGTTTTTTCCAAAGAAGTAGGTATTCAAAGCGTCCAGCCGGGCTCTGCGGTCCGCGTTCTCAGGCAGTCCCAAAAACGCGGCGCCCTTGGGGGAGTCCAGCCTGTTCCAAAATTCCTGAAACACCGTTCTGGAAAATATGGACAGCTTCCCCTGCTTGATTTGGGCGTCCATGCCTTTTTGAATCCGATTCCACACATCGGTGTGCTTTTGGGGGGTAAAAACACCGGTAATCTCCCGTCCTTTGTCGTCCAGGAAGGTCAGGGGCTGCCGTTTGCTCTGCTCTCCTCCCATGGTATCAGCCAGCTCTACATGACGAAGATCCAGGGTCAGGGTGCGGGCCTGTTCCAGAATCTCCGGCAGAGACTTCCGGGCGGCCGGGTCATAGGACTGCAAATGCCGGTAGTAGTTGGCGCCCAGGGCGCTGATCTTTTTGACCGCGTCCTTTCTGGCTGGGGAAATTGCCTGGTTTGCTATGAGATCCTCTGCCGCCTGCGCCAGAGCCATGTGCAGATCCATCAGATGTTTCTTCCGCTCCGCGGTCAGCGCCGGCATCCGGCCGTACTGATCCCGGCGGCTCAGCCGTCCCATGGCGTCGTCCGCCTCCTTCACCGCCTTGAAAAAAGCCTGGAAGGGAGCCAGGGCGTTTTCATGCCGCAGTTCCTCATAAAGCAATTCGTATTCCGTCATGAGATCGCTTTTTGGCATATTGATTCCTCCTTTGTTGTTTGCCCGTACCCGGATGGAGTTCATGGAGCTTCCAGGGGGCTTTCATTGTTGGCATTATATCATTTCTTTTGAAAGAATGAAAGCTTCTTTCTCAGCAATTTGTAAAATATTGTCTCGCGGCAGAGCGCTTACCTCTTTTTCTCGCGCGGCGCTGTCCGAATGTCCGGGAATGTTGGAAAAAGTCTTCCCTTTTTTCGTTATTTGTGATACAGTATCATAAAACAGCTTATCCACAGACTGCATAGGAGGTATCGTTGTATGATAAAAAAGCTGTTTCGGCAGATGCTTGCAACTCAAATTATTTCCGCTATGACCGTGACCATTTGTATGCTCATTGACAGCATTCTGATCGGACGCTTTTTGGGCGTGGATTCCATGACGGCTTACGGGCTGGCAAATCCCCTGCTGTTGATTTTTGCCGCCCTGGGCAGCATGATTTCCGCCGGGGTTCAGGTCCTCTGCGGCAGGACCGTCGGCATGGGAGACCGGGAGGCCACCAACGCCTGCTATACGGTTTCGGCTTTCATGGCCGCGGTGATTTCTCTGCTGGGTATGGTTCTGGTGCTGTGCTTCCTCTCTCCCCTGACCACCCTCCTTGGCGCGGGGCGCCCGGGTCCTGACAATCCGGTGTTCGGCCTCACTAAGGACTATCTGCTGGGCTTCATTTTGGGCGCTCCGGCCTTCCTCTGCGCCCAGATCATGATACCCTACATGCAGATTTCCGGGAACCGGACCCGTCTGGTGGCGGCGGTAATTGCCATGACCGTCTCCGACATCGCCCTGGATCTGCTGAACGTGTTCGTTTTTCACGGCGGCACCCTGGGCATGGGCCTGGCTTCCAGCGCCAGCTATTATATCGCCTTTTTCATTGGCGCGGGCTTCTTTGTCCGAAAGGACTGCATGTTCCGGCTCCGGGCAAAGCTGATCAACGGGAAAACCGCCCGGGAGCTGCTGAGCTGCGGCATTCCCACGGTGGTAAACCAGATCAGTCTGGTGATTCTGGTCTTCCTGCTGAACCGTCTGCTTTTGTCCATCCAGGGAAATCTGGCGGTGGCAGCCTATTCTGTGATCTCCACCGTGGGCAACATCTGCTACTGCTTCGGCTCCGGCGTGGGATCGGTGGCCATGATGCTTGGGGCGATTTTCTACGCGGACCGGGATCGCAGCTCCATTCGGGAGCTTGTGGGCGTCATGACCCGATACGCCATCATTCTGGACCTGGCGGTGACTCTGTTGGGAGTCCTGCTGGCGGAGCCGCTGGTGCGCCTGTTTCTGGGCTCCGCCGTGGAGGCGAAAGCCCTTGCTGTGTCCGGTCTGCGGCTGTTTGTGCTGTCCATGCTCCCCTCCTCTCTGAATTCCACCTTCAAGGCCTATTACCAGGGCGTAAACCGGCTGAAGCTGACGGAGCTGATCTCCGTGCTGCAAAACCTGGTGTTCCCCCTGCTGTTCGCCTTCCTGCTGAGCCGCTTTCTGGGAGTCAACGGCATCTGGCTGTGCTTTGTCTGGGGTGAGACGGCGGCGCTTCTGGCCTTTTCCATCCTGGTATGGCGGCACAGCGGCGGGATTTCCTTCTCCTCTGAGGCCTACAGTATGCTGGAGCCGGACTTCGGCGCCTCGCCGGAGCGCTGTTTGGAAATGGGCGTCGCCTCGGTTCAGGAGGCCACCGACGTCTCCCAGCAGATCATGCGCTTCTGTCTGGACCGGGGCCTGAACCACCGCAAGGCCATGCTGCTGGGGCTCTGCGTGGAGGAAATGACTGTAAATATAATTACGCATGGGTTCTCCAAGGACCGGCTGTCCCACAACATCGACGTCCGGGTGATTCTGGAGGAGGACTCCCAGGTGATCCGCATTCGGGACAACTGCGTGGGTTTTGATCCCACCAGCTACCTGGAGCTGCATCGCTCCGACGATCCGGCTGCCCACATCGGTCTGCGGATGGTCATGGGAATGGTCCGGGAGGCCGCCTACGTCAATACCCTGGGACTGAACAATCTGACCCTGGTGCTTTGAGAAAACGGGGGGCAGCGGTAAGGGCCGCTGCCCCCCTCCGCATTTGCTTTAGTTCTCCGCGGGACCCAGGAGCTCCACCTTTATGTAGTTTCGGTAGATGTTTGTGCTGTTGCCCTCATAGTCCTCCGTCTCAATGGACATCACGCCCACGTCCAGGATTCTGTAGCTGGCCTCTTCGCTCATGAGAATCTCCTTCTCATTGCTGGCAATCAGGCTGTCAATGCTCACCGCTCCCAAGCGGTTCATGGCCTCGGCAGAGGCATAGATGCAGAACAGCGTATCTCCGAAGTTGGCGGCAATGGCCGGGTCCGTGGTGGTGCTGATCATAATGGGGTCGGTGAAGCTGCTGCCAATGGCTTCTATCAGCTCCTCCGTGTCTGGCCGCCGGTCCGTACCCGCCGCGGCCATCAACTGGCTGTCATAAAGGCCGCTGTAGAGAATCAGATCCTCCTCCATTCTGCCCCGGCGCAGCTCCGTGAACAGGCCGTGGTCCATCATAAGGTACATCTCCTCAAAATCCTCTCCAAAGAAGGAGGCCGCCTCCGCCCACATATCCGGGTCGTGATTCTGCACGGCGGTCATAGCCATAAAGTGCGGGACCACCTCTCCCTTATAGGCCAGGATATACGGGATGGTATCGGCGTTGAGGGCGTCGCCGTTCCAGCTCAGGTAGTTTTGACTCCAGGACTCAAATTCCTCGTTGCTGATCTCCCGGTAACCCCTGAAATCCTCCTCCCGGAAGAGGTTTTTCTCTCCGGCCAGGGAGCCAATTGTCTCCGGCGCGTGGGGTTCTTCTCCGGGTTCCTCCGGCTCCTGCTCCGGCTCATCGGCGGGTCCGAAGGCCTCCGGGCTGACGGCAACAGACTCCAGATCCCCCACAAGCTCCGCCTCGCAGTCCAGGAAGGCCCGCTCTCCGATTTCACGCAGGGAAGCGGGAAGCACTACCGTCTCCAGAGGAGCGCCCTGGAAGGCATAGGCCTCAATGCGCTCTACTCCCTCGGGAAGCGTGAAGCTCGTTTCCGCCTCCTCCGCGTAGGGGTCCTGGGGGAACCAGGCCAGGAGGGTCTTTCCGCCGTCGCCGTACAGGGACCCGTCCGCAATCTGATACAGGCAGTCCCCTTCCCCTTGGAAGGAAAGGCTTTTCACTCTGGACTGGGCGAAGGCCCCCGGGGCAATTTCAGCAATATCCTCCGGCAGCCAAAGACTGTCCACTCCGCAGTTCATAAAGGCGCCAAAGTCGATGGCCTGAAGCTCCTCCGTATTCAACCAGGTCAGAGCCTCGCAGTTCTTGAAGGCGCCGATGGGAAGCCTTGAAACATTGAGGCCGATGCTTCCCAGGGCCTCACAGTTTTCAAAGGCATATTCCCCCAACTCCTGAACAGGCTCGGAGAAAAACAGGTGTTTCAGGGTCTCGCAGCCGGAGAAGGCTCGCTTCCCAATCCGGTCCACGCGGTTCGGCAGGACGACGGAGCGCAGATTGAGGTCCCCGTAAAACAGGCGGTCAGACAGCTCCTTGATTTCATCTCCAAGAAACACCACTTTGGCCAGCTCGTCACAGCCCGCAAAGGCGAAGGCCCCAAGGCTTGTCAGGCTGTGGGGAAGCTCCGCGTAAACCAGGCTCTTACAGTACAGAAAGGCGCCCTTCCCCACAGATTCCAGGCCCTCCTGAAAATCCGCCAGGCTCAGATTGCAGCAGCCGGAGAAGGCCCCCGCTCCGATGCTCCGAAGGGATCGGGGCAGATAGAGCTTTTTCAGGTTTCCGCAGCACTCGAAGGCGTAGTCTCCGATTCTGGCGACGCCCTCTGGGATCTGAACCCGCTCCAGGCAGATCCTGCCCTGGAAGCAGCCGTCTCCAATCTCGATGACCGGCGTTCCCTCCAATTCGGCGGGGATCTGAGGCTCCGCCTCCTCTCCGGTGTAGGCTGTCAGAATGATCCCCTCCGGGGTCACGCTGTATTGATAATCCGGGGCTGCCGCCCCCTCCGGCCCGGGCTGATCCGTCCCCGACGGAAGGGCGGACGCCGCCGTATCCGACGGGGCAGCCGCCGTGGTCCCCTGGGCAGGACTGGGATTTGCGGTGCAGGCGCTGAGCAGCAGCGCCAGGATCAACAGCCACAAAGCATATCTTTTCATCATGATTCTCCTCCTTTGTTTTTTCCGTGAATCACGGCGATTCCGGGAATATCGCTTACAGCTTACAGTTTATCATACCAAACGCACAAAAGCATGACATACGGCGCTTTTCTCCCGCACAATCAAAAAAAGAATTGTATTTTGTCTGAAAATCTGGTATATTGGAGGCGGAAGGAGGGACTTGCCTTGCTGTCTTTTACCCTCACGCAGCAGCAGATTTATCTGCTTTCCATTCTCTTTCCTCTGCTTCTGCTGTCTCTGGGTCTGGCCTTTGCCGTGGTGGTGGATACCTACATCATCAAACGGCAGAAGCGGATCTTTCTTGTGATTTTGTTTCTGGTATTGCTGCTGATCGCCCAGAACTACTATGAGATGCTGCTCAGCCGGGGCGCTCCAAGGATCGCCCTGCGGACGTTCATCGCGATTTGCGGCTATATCCTGCGTCCGGTCATCCTGCTGCTGATTATGTATCTGGTGAATCACAGAGGGAAATTTCTGCTGGCCTGGATTCTGGTGGGCTACAACACCCTGCTGTATCTGAGCGCGCCCCTCCATAAGCTGGTCTTTTTCATCAGTGCCAACAATCACTACAAGAGCGGTCCGCTGGGAAGCACCTGCCTCATTGTCAGCCTGCTGCTGCTGACAAATCTGATGATTCTCACCATTCGGAACTATCGGGAGAGTCCTGGTCGGGAAATATGGATTCCCATGTTCATTGTCCCCTCCATTCTGTTTTCCGTGGTACTGGACAGCAGCGTGGGCTATTCCGAGCAGCCAGTCACCTTCCTGACCATCACCATCGTCATCGCCTGCGTGCTGTACTTCATCTGGCTGCACCTGCAAAACGTCCGGGCCAGGGAGCGGGACCTGCGAACCCAGCAGCGCGTGCAGATCATGCTCTCCCAGATCAAACCCCATTTTCTGTACAATGCCCTGGGCGCCATCGAGGCCCTCTGCGACACGGACCCCCGGGCGGCGAAGGCCGCAACGGTGAAATTCTCCAAGTATCTGCGGAGCAATCTGAACGCCATTTCCCAGGAAGGGGCCATTCCCTTCGAGAAGGAGCTTTCCCATACAAAGCTCTATCTGGGGCTGGAGCAAACACGCTTCGAGGACGCCTTGCAGGTCATTTACCGGATCAACACCACCGATTTCTCTCTGCCCGCTCTGACCCTGGAGCCCATCGTGGAAAACGCGGTGCGTCACGGCGTCCGGGGCAATCCCGACGGCAGAGGCACTGTCACCATCCGCACGGAGCGATATCCGGATTATATTGAGCTTTCGGTTCAGGACAACGGTCCTGGCTTTGACCCCTCGCGGATCCCGGCGGACGGACGTTCCCACATCGGCATCTCCAACGTGCGGGAACGGCTGGAGCGGGTCTGCGGCGGAAGCCTCCAGATACGCTCCATTCCGGGCGGAGGAACCCTTGTCATCATACGTCTGCCCACGAAAGAAGGGATCTGAATGCTGATATTCGCCATTGACGACGAGCCCAAAATGCTTCAAAACCTGCACAGCGCCATTGCGGAGGCCGCTCCCCAGGCGCGGATTCGGGATTTTCTGCTGGGCTCCGAAGCCCTCAATGCCGTCCAACAGGAAGGCTTGAAGCCTGATGTGGTATTTTCCGATATCCGTATGCCCGGGGTGAACGGTCTGGAGCTGGCGCTGCGGCTGAAGGCCCTGCATCCCGACGTGGGCTTTGTTTTCGTCACCGGCTACGACGACTACGCCCTGGAGGCCTTTCACTGCCACGCCAACGGATACCTGCTCAAGCCCGTGGAGCCGGAACAGATCCGTCAGGAGCTGGACGCCCTTTCCAATCTGCGTCTGACGCCCCAGCCGGAAAAGCTCAGCGTCCAATGCTTTGGCTACTTTGAAGTATTCTGGAAGGACAAGCCCCTGCACTTCCAGCGTCAGCAAACCAAGGAGCTGCTGGCCTATCTCATCAGCCGGGAGGGTACCGCCTGCACCAACGAGCAAATCTCCACCGCTCTTTGGGAAGACGAAAGCGCGCTTTCCGTTACCAATTCCAGAATCCGCACCCTGCTCAGCGACCTGCGTTCCACCCTGAAGAGCATTGGCATGGAGGATGTGATTATTCGTCGAAGGGGCTGGATCGCTGTGGACCGAAATCGGATCGACTGCGATTACTACAGGATGGAGGATGGGGAAATCGCTGCTCTGAACAGCTTCCACGGCCTATTTATGCAGCAGTACTCCTGGGCGGAGCTCACCGCCGGGGAACTGCATTTCCGTTTTCTGAATAAAGCAGAACGGCAAGCGGATTATTGATACGCGTCCGCGCGCGTTCCGACGGTAAAAGCGGTTCCGCTGCTCTCAAGACGGCGGAACCGCTTTTTCTGACCGGGAGTTACAGCTTACTCGGGAATAAGCCTCGGAGCGCTTTGTCGCCGCGCGACGCGTTTTGTCGGCGTTTCAGCGGCGCTCCCTTTCAATCTCCCCTGCCGCGTCGGCAAGGTCTATATTCTCCCCCGCCAGGCCGATGTACGCGCCTTTCCCCGCCGGAACAGAATCCGGGTGGGCCAGCAGCCATTTGTTCCTGGCCCAGAGCATCCGGTCCTCCTCATTTCCTGGAATGATCTCCGGCTTTTCCGTGTTGGTGCCCCGGGGCAGAACCACCGCCACCCGGAAGCCCTCCTCCTGCCTGATATGGCAGGGGGCGTAGTGCAGCGTCGTGGCGTAAATCTCCACCGGGACGCCCCCGGGTACCAGGAAGGCCTTGACCCGATCTGTGGAGAGCATTCCCTCCCGGATTTCCTCTGTTTTGGCCAGCAGCAGAATGAAGTCGCCGCTTCCCAGGTTGATTTCGCTGTCTCTGTGATATTCCAGGCAGTTCAGCCTGGTGTTGCGTCCCCAGCACATTCCCAATTGAATGGGCATTCCGCCGAAGGCCCTGTCCCGGAAGTCCTGAAAGACGCCGCAGGCCTCCAGGCTGGGAATCCCCGGCCGATAGCTGGTCCCCGTCTCCGGGAGAGGGATTTCCCGCATCGCCTTTAGCAGAGCTTCGGTCTCATAACCCCGGAGCAGCTTGCCATAGGGCCTGAATTCCGGGTCTGTTACAGAGTAAATTTTCATATGCCTCACGCTCCCTTCTGTTTCCGGTATTATAGCATACGTTCCGGCATTTGTCCACCGAAAGCTCCAGGAAGTCCCTTTTGCAACTTCTCTGTCCGTTCCGTAAAATAATCATTGACATTGTGTGCGGAATGTTGTAAACTAATATTCGATATTAGATGCAAGGAGGGAAAGTACCTTGTTTCAAGTCATGACAGATACTTCCGCCAATCTGCCCACAAAGCTGCTGTTGGCCAATGATATTACCGTGATTCCCTTTCCCTATTTTGTAAACGGCGCCCGGCATACCTGCCTGGACACGGGAGGCTTTGACGGCGCCACCTTCTACGGCGCCATGCGGGAGGGCGCGGAGGTCACCACCTCCCAGATCAACCCCCAGCATTATCTGGATGTGATGCGCCCCGTGCTGCAAAAGGGGCTTGATATTCTCTTTGTCGGCATGTCCTCGGGAATCAGCGGCTCCTATCACTGCGCGGAGCTGGCCGCGGAGGAGCTTCAGGCGGATTTCCCCGAGCGCAAAATCCGGCTGGTGGATACCCTGGGAGCCTCCCTGGGAGAAGGGCTTTTGGTAATCAAGGCCATGAAGGACAAGCTTCTGGGGATGTCCCTGGACGACGTGTACGACAAGCTGATGGAGCTTCGGCATCGGCTTTGCAACATCTTCACCGTGGATGATCTGAAATATCTGCGCAAGGGAGGGCGGTTGTCCAATCTTTCCTTCATCGTGGGAACCCTGCTGCAAATCAAGCCGCTGCTCAAGGGCAACGAGGAGGGAAAAATCGTGGCCTTCGCCAAGCTCCGAGGCCGCCGCAAGGCCATTGAGGAGCTGGCGAATCGCTACGACGAGTATGTGCTGAACGCCGCCGAGCAAACCGTGGGCATCGCCCACGCGGACTGCCCGGAGGACGCCCAGCACCTGGCGGAGCTGCTGCGGCGGAACAATCCGCCCAAGGAAATCCTCACCGTGGGCTATGAGCCCGTCACCGGCTCCCACGTCGGCCCCGGCACCCTGGCCCTCTTTTTCGAGGCCAGAGAAGGCTGCCGTTCCATGTAGGCGCGTCCGGTAGCTTCTGTTTTTCCGTTTTGGCCGGAAATTGGAAAAATAACACTTGACAACTCCAATATTCTAAGCTATAATATTCCAGCGTCCAGAAAGCAGAGATGCGGGAGTGCTGGAATAGGTAGACAGGCAGGCTTGAGGTGCCTGTGTCCAACCATAGACGTGTGGGTTCAAGTCCCATCTCCCGCACCAGCAATCAGAAAACCCAGGAAACATCACGTTTTCCTGGGTTTTCCTTTGTTCTTCGGCTCTTTTGTGAAGGTCCTGGACCTCATTCCATCGGTGGCAGCCGTCAGGATTGTGTCCAGTCAGAAATACCGGATACGGGCGTAATCACAATTCGGGATTTGTCGAACTGCCCGTAGTACGCTGTTTCGCATTCATCTTGTCATTTCGAGGGAGCCTGCCACCGAGAAATCCGTCCCTTTTTTCGTGATATACGGAAAGAATGAACGGATTCACCCAGGAAGGGCGCAATGCTTCGCTGCCCTCAGAATGACAACGTTTCAGTGAAACGCAATACTACGATGATACAAACCCCAATTGCTAAGAAGATATCCTTCTACTGCTATTATAGAATTTTGCCTAAAATCGGATTGACATTTCCCACTGTATTTGTTAAAATGAGAACTAAAGTTGGACAACCTTCCGGCGTTGTCCGACAACCATCGGGAGGTATGCGGAAGTGAAGCAGTATTGGGTGCTGTTGGGGAGCTTTGGCAGCGGCAAAAGCGAGCTTGTGCTGAACCTGGCCCTGGAAAAAGCGAAGGAAGGCCCCTGCACCGTGGTGGACCTGGACGTGATTAATCCCTATTTCCGGGTCAGCGAACGGGGCGACGTGCTGGAGCCCGCCGGGGTGGAGCTGATTATGCCCCCCTTTGCCCTGGACAAAATCGAGATCTTGTCCCTCTCCCCCAGAGTCTATTCCGCCTTCAATCCCGGGGAGGGCAGCGTGTTCTTTGACATCGGCGGCGACGACATCGGCTCTGTGGCGCTGGGCCAGTACAGGCCCCGCTTTGACGCCATCCCCAGGGAAAACCTGCACGTTCTTTTTGTGGTCAATCCCCTGCGGCCCACCGCCGCGGACCCGGAAAGCGCCCGCGCCACCCTGGACAAGATTCAATACGTCTCCCGGATGGAGGTCAACGGCATTGTCAACAACGCCAACCTTGCCGGAGAAACCCAGGTGGAGCATCTGGTCCAGGGCTACGAGCTGGTACGGGAACTCTCCCGGCAGACCGGGATTCCCGTCTGGGGGAGCTGCGGAACCGCTCCCGTTCTGGAGTCCTTCAAACAATACGCCGCCCGGCATGGGCTGGACCAGGCGTATGTTGGAAGATATCAACCGATCGAGGTGATGATGCACAGGAGCTGGGATAAGTTCCTGAAGGAAGGTCTGTAATCAAACTGTCTTTTATTGGAATCGTCAACCAATTAAGGAAAAAATGAAAGCGAGGAAATGCCATGACTAAAGTCACCATCCAAGAAGATGTGTGCAAGAGCTGCGGCCTTTGCGTGCGTCTGTGTCCCAAGGGCGTGCTGGCAGCCCAGACGAGCCACCTGAACGTGAAGGGTTATTACCCTGTTGTGGTGGCGAATCCTGAGGCCTGCATCGGCTGCCTGTCCTGCGCAATGACCTGCCCGGACGTTGCCATCATCATCGAGAAATAAGGAGGAACCGTGTATGGCTAAGAAACTGATGAAGGGTTGCGAGGCCATTGCCGAAGCCGCAATCCAGGCGGGCTGCCGCTACTTCTTCGGCTATCCCATCACCCCGCAGAACGACATTCCCGAGTACATGTCCCGTCGTATGCCCCAGGTAGGCGGCTGCTTCCTGCAGGCCGAGTCTGAGCTGGCGGCCATCAACATGGTTTACGGCGCCGGCGGCGCCGGAGCCCGTGCCATGACCTCCTCCTCCTCCCCCGGAATCTCCCTGAAGCAGGAGGGCATCTCCACCTGCGCCGCGGCTGAGGTTCCCTGCGTCATCGTCAACATGATGCGCGGCGGCCCCGGCCTGGGCAACATTCAGGCATCCCAGGGCGACTACTTCCAGGCAGTCAAGGGCGGCGGCCACGGCGACTATCGCTGCGTGGTTTACGCCCCCTCCTCCATCCAGGAGACCTGCGACCTCATGCCCCGGGCCTTCGACACCGCCGACAAGTACCGTACCCCCGTCATCATCCTGGCGGACGGCCTCATCGGTCAGATGATGGAGCCCGTGGAGCTGAAGATGAACCCCAATCCCACCATGCCCGAGAAGCCCTGGGCCTGCCAGGGCTGGGACCCCAAGGGGGACCGTCCCCGCGCCGTCATCAACTCCCTGTACATCGAGACCGAGGTGCTGGACGATCTGATGACCCGGCTCAACGCCCGCTATGACGAGATCCGCAAGAACGAGATCATGGTGGAAACCTACAAGACCGAGGGCGCCGAATTCATCCTCTGCGCCTATGGCACCGTGGCCCGGGTCTGCAAGGCCGCTGTCCGGATTCTGGAGGAGCAGGGCATCAAGTGCGGACTGGTCCGGCCCATCACCCTTTGGCCCTTCCCCACCCAGGCGGTCCATGACGCCATTGCCCAGGAATCTGTTCAGGGCGCCCTGACTGTGGAAATCTCCAACGGTCAGATGGTGGAGGACATTCGTCTGGCGGTGAACGGCGAGAAGCCCGTGGAGTTCATGGGCAAGGGCGGCAGCATCATCCCCACCGCGGAAGAAATTGCTGAGCGCGTTATGAAGATCATGAGGAGGGCATAAGAGTATGGCAACTGTATTTCAGAGAACTCCCGTTTTGACGGATGTGCCGTTCCACTACTGCCCCGGCTGCGGTCACGGCATTGTGCACCGCCTTGTGGCTGAGGTCATTGAGGAGCTGGGCATTCAGGAAAAGTGCGCCGGCGTCGCCCCTGTTGGCTGCGCGGTGTTCATGTACAACTATATGAACGTGGATATGTACGAGGCCGCCCACGGCCGCGCTCCCGCGGTTGCCACCGGCTTCAAGCGGGTCCATCCCGACAAGTACATCTTCACCTATCAGGGCGACGGCGACCTGGCCTCCATCGGCACCGCTGAGATCGTCCACGCCGCCCACCGCGGCGAGAAGATCACCACCATCTTCATCAACAACGCCATTTACGGCATGACCGGCGGCCAGATGGCCCCCACCACCCTGGTGGGTCAGGTCACCACCACCTCTCCCTACGGCCGTCAGAAGGAGCACTGCGGCGAGCCCATCCGCATTGCGGAGATGCTGGCCACCATCAACGGCTCTGCCTACATTGCCCGCTGCGCTCTGAACAACGCCGCCAACATCCGCAAGACCAAGGCCGCCATCAAGAAGGCCTTCCAGATGCAGATCGAGGGCAAGGGCTTCTCCCTGGTGGAGGTTCTGTCCCCCTGTCCCACCAACTGGGGCAAGTCTCCCGCCGAGTCCATGGATTGGCTGCAGGACAACATGATCCCCTACTATCCCCTGGGCACTTTTAAGGAGGTATAAGTCATGGTTGAAAGAAATATTTTCGCGGGCTTCGGCGGCCAGGGCGTTCTGCTCATGGGCCAGTTGCTGGCGGCTGCCGGCATGAAGGAAGGCAAGAACACCTCCTGGATTCCCTCCTACGGTCCCGAGATGCGCGGCGGCACCGCCAACTGCTCCGTCATGCTCTCCGAGGAGGAGATTGACTCTCCCCTGGTGACCCGTCCCACCTCTCTCATCGTCATGAACCGTCCCTCTCTGGAGAAGTTTGAGGATTCCGTCGTTCCCGGCGGCTCCATCTTCGTCAACAGCTCCATGATCGACATCAAGGTCAAGCGCACCGACGTCAACGCCTACTACGTCCCCTGCACCGAGATCGCCACCGAGCTGGGCAACCCCAAGGTCTCCAACATGATCATGCTGGGCGCCTACATCGGCAAGTCCAAGTGCGTGGACATTGAGACCGTTCTGGAGGCTCTGCTGGAGAAGCTGGGCGAGCGCAAGGCCAAGCTGATCCCCCTGAACCGGGAGGCCCTGAAGCGCGGCGCTTCCTGCATCGAATAAAATAGGAGGGACGCTAATGCCCCAATTCATCACCGCCGCCGAAGCCGTCCGACTGATCAAGGATGGCGACACCCTGATCTACAACAACTTCCTGGGGATGTACAACTGCGAGCAGCTCTCCGCCGCGCTGAATGAGCGCTTCAGGGCCGAGGGCCATCCCAAGGACCTGAGCATCTACTGCACCGCCGGTCTCGGCGGCTGGGCTCCCAACACGGTCTGCGAGCAGATCATCACCATGGGGGCGGTGAAGACCCTGTACCTGAGTCACTACGCCTCCATGCCCGTCACCGCCCAGATGGTGCTGGACAACAAAATCGAGGCCTACAACCTGCCCTTCGGCGTCATGTCCCATGCGGTCCGGGCCGCCGCTGCCGGTCACGATTTCGTGATTTCCGACGCGGGCCTGAACCTCTTTGTGGACCCCAAATACAAGGGCTATCAGCTCAATGAGCGCTCCAGGCAGGAGCTGGTGGAGGAAATCTGGATCAACGGCAAGCGCCACCTGAAATACGCCGTGCCGGAGCCGGACGTGGCTCTGATCAAGGCCTCCAGCGCCGACAGCCGGGGCAATATCTCCATGGAGAACGAGCCCGTCATAGGCGATCCCCTCTCCATTGCCCAGGCCACCAAGCGCCGGGGGGGCATCGTCATCGTTCAGGTGGAGAAGGTTCTGGATACCCCCCGCCGTCCCATTGAGATTTCCATTCCCGCCGTGCTGGTGGACTACATCTGCCTCACCCCGGAGCAGACCCAGATCCAGGGCATTCCCGGTTCCGATCCCAAGTTTGCCGGGGACGTCCCCATGAGCGACGAAGCGCTGGTGGAATACGCCAAGGGTCACGCCTCCACCAATCCCAAGGATTTTGCCAAGCAGCTCATTGCCCGCAGAGCGGCCAGGGAGCTGAAGGAAGGCGACGTGGTGAACATCGGCGTGGGCGCGCCGGAGTTTGTGGCGGTGGAGGCCGCCCGCAACGGCATGCTCCCCAAGGTGGCCCTCACCGTGGAGGCCGGCTCCATGAAGGGCCTGCCCATGGGCGGCCTGGCCTTCGGCGCCGCCATGGGTACGCAGGCTGTTGTGACCACCGCCGAGCAGTTCGACCTCTACGACGGCGGCGGGCTGGACATCTGCTTCATCGGCGCTCTGGAAATTGACGCCGAGGGCAATGTCAACGGTCACTACAACCCCAAGAAGCTCTCCGGCATCGGCGGCTTCATCAACATCACCCAGTTTACCCCCCGCGTGGTCTTCTGCACCACCTTCACCGCCGGCGGTCTGGAGATCGCCCGGGACGAAAACGGCCTGCACATTCTGAAGGAAGGCAAGTTCCTGAAGTTTGTCCCCCAGGTCACGGCTCTGAGCTTCTCCGCTCAGAACGCCCACGAGAACAAGCAGAACATCACCTACGTCACCGAGCGCTGCGTCTTCTGCCTGGGCGAAACCGGTCTGGTGCTCACTGAAGTGGCCAAGGGAATCGACGTCAAGAAAGACATCCTGGATCTGCTGCCCTTCCCCGTGGAGGTCGCGGAGGATCTGAAGGAAATGGAATTCTGATCAGGGAACGCGGGGACAGGCATCGCTTGTCCCCGGACGAGCAATCCTCGTCCCTACAGGGTTGAACGGAGGTGATCCAATGCCCTACGCCGCCAGCGCGCTGTCGGTCCGAATCGCGGATCAGCTCACGGAGATGATTTCAAAGCGCCGTTTCCTTCCGGGGGACAAGCTTCCCAACGAGATGGAGCTGGCCGAGGAGCTGCAGGTGAGCCGGACCACCCTCCGGGAAGCCCTGCGGATTCTCTCAACCCGGGGACTGGTGGAGGCCAGGCGGGGAATCGGCACCTTTGTGACCCAGAGCAAAAGCATCCATGCGGACTACGATGTGCTGAAAATCCAGAACACCAACGTCACAGCCAAGGAGCTCTATGAGATGCGGCTGATGTTTGAGCCCCAGGCCGCCTACTACGCCTGTCTCCGGGCCAGCGACCAGGAGCTGGAGACCATTTTCCACTATGGAGAGCTGGACGCGGAGATGATTCGCCGCAGAGATCCTCTGTGGGATGAAAGCGAGCAGAAGTTCCACAACTCCATTGCCTCCGCCACCCACAATCAGTTCATCACCGCCCTGCTGCCCATTTTCAATCGGGCCATCCACCAGGGTATCATTCTGGCCAACGAGTCCCCCCAGGTCTCCGAAATGACCCTCCATGATCACCGGGTTCTGATGGACTACCTGCGGGAGCGAAATCCCGAGGGGGCCAAGACCGCCATGTATCTGCACATCATCAACACCATGCGGGCCTTCCAGATTCCGCTGGATTGATTTTCACCCCGTAGGGGCCGATCATCGGCCCAGCTCTTGTCCGCACAGAGGACGGTTCTCTGTGCGGGAAGCTGTTTCAAATTTCGATTGCCGCCAGGCACAGAGAACCGTCCCCTGTGCTCCAGAGTAAAAGGAGAATCATCGTGAAAGGTCTTACCATTACCAAAACCACTGCCCCCAAGGCAAAGCCTGTCAAGGGCCAGAAGCTGGGCTTCGGCTCCGTGTTTACCGACCACATGCTGCTGATGGACTACACCCGGGGCATCGGCTGGCATGACGCCCGCATCGTTCCCTACGGCCCCATCTCCCTGAGCCCCGCCGCCACCTGCTTCCACTACGCGCAGGAGACCTTCGAGGGCATGAAGGCCTACCGCGCTGAGGACGGCCGCATTCTGC
>CAMOSU010000033.1 GCA_946625125.1 uncultured Clostridia bacterium | reverse complement strand
GACATCACCTTCATGGGCCTGCCCTGCAAGTACCCCGACTGCCAGAAGCTGGAAATGCGCTCCTGGGTCACGGTCACAGCCAAGGTCCAGGTGAAGTCCCATCCCCTCTTCAAGGGTCCCGGTCCCATTCTGACGGCCCTTTCCGTAGAGCCCGCCGAGGCCCCGGCCCAGGAGGTTGCCACCTTCTGAGGGAATCCTCTTACATGGAGAAAGCCCCCCGTTTTGAAGCGGGAGGCTTTCATTCTATTCTGAGAGCTTCACCAGCACCGTACCGTTGATTACACGGATGGAGCCGTCATCGGGATAACAGGGCATATTCAGAACCTCCTGTACATTCCGAAATCCCTTCGGGGAAACATAGTCCGCCCTATATCCGCAGCAGTAGTAGAGCATATGCGGGAACGGCGGGCGGCCTATGACCGCCCCTACTACGCTGTTTCGCTTTCATCTTGTCATTTCGAGGGAGCTTGTGACCGAAAAATCCGTCCCTTCCTTCGTGATATACGGAAAGAATGAACGGATTCTTCGCTGCGCTCAGAATGACAACTTTTAAGCGAAACGCGATACTGCGGCGCGGTGGGGCGGGAACGGCGGGCGGCCTATGGCCGCCCCTATGGCGCGGTGGGGCGGGAACGGCGGACGGCCAATGGCCGCCCCTACTTGGAGACGCTGCCGTCGTTGTCCACCTGGTTGCGGTAGACCACGAAGCGGGTGAAGAGGAACTCGGTGACGAAGTTGAGGAGCATGGAAATCGCCAGGACGAGGTATTCATTCCAGCCCAGCTTGTCCGTCAGGTAATTGCCGCCGAGGGTGGAAAGCGGGGTAAAGACGCAGTAGTAGGCGAAGACCTTCAGCATTGCCACGGGAACGTTGGCGGCGGAGTGGAAGGTGAACTTTCGGTTCAGAGTGAAGTTATAGACCACCGAGGCCACCAGGGCGATCAGATAGGCGGGCCAGTAGGGCAGCTTCACCACCTCGTTCAGCAGGGTGAAGACGCCAATCTCAATCAAGCCGGCAGAAACCGAGAAAAAGAGGAATTTCACGGCGCGGAGCAGTTCTTTTTTGTCTTTCATTCCGGGACCTCCCATGGATCTTGTTTTTCAGTCATTCTCTCCGGGGACTGCGGGGCCGGGGCGCTGGGGTATTGCGCAAGGATGGCACGACAATGCTCCGCAAAGCTCTGAACCACGCTGTCCGGCGACAGAAGCTGGATCCGGCTGCCGAAGGAGGCGACCCAGCCGAAGAAGGTGGGGGAAACCATGATCTCCGCCATGCAGATGAAGTGCTCCTCCCCGTCGGGAATCAGCATGATCTGCTTGCCGAAGCGGTCAATCACCACCCCCGCCAGACTGTTTTCAAAGCGCATCCGCACCCGCTCCATCCGGCCGTTGAACATGCCGAACACCTGCTTTCCATAGCGGGACAGGTCCAGGCTTCTGGTCTCCTCCGTCTGGACCCGGGGCTGTCCGGTCTGGCGAATCTCGTCCATCTTGTCCACCCGGAAGTGGGTAATGCCGTGCTTCTCGGTGTAGGCGATGAGATAATAGTTGGCGTCGTCCCAGCACAGGCCGTAGGGGCTGGCGATTCGCAGCTCCGGGCGGTAGACCCGCTGCTTCTCCCGGTTCCACTCGAAATAGCGGAAGCTGATCTGACTTCCGGCCCGGATGGCCTCATGCAGGGCGTCCACGTTGTAGATGACGCTCTCATTCATGGACTTGACCCGGCCGGAAACCACCAGGTCCCGGCGCAGCTCCTGGGCCTGATAGCGGCTGGTGAGGGCGCCCAGCTTTTTCAGCAGCTCCCCGGACTTTTTCTCCGTGAGGAATTTGGAAGCCAGCACCGCGTCCGCCAGCAGCTTCAGCTCCGCCTGATCCAGGCAGGCAGGGTTCATATAATAGGCGGCGGTGCGTCCCTTGCTGACAACGATGTCACAGCCGTAATCCAAAAGCTGCTGGATATCCCGGTAGAGGCTCTTGCGCTCCACATGAATCTCCCGGCCCTCCAGGTACTCGATCATATCCTGGACGGTAACGGGATGCTCCTCGTCGCTGTTTCGCTCCAGATACTCCTTCAGCACCAGGAGCTTCAGCTTCTGATTCTCTGTCTTTGCCATGGAAACGACCTCTTTTTCCCATTGTATCCGGCGTATGGACGCCTTCTCCGGCTCCTCAGTCCTCAATCAAATATTAGTATAAAAGCGGGAGTATGGCCGGGGGAACAAAGCCGGACACGTCCTTGCCGTAGCTGTGGAGCTCCTTCACCATGGAAGAGGAGACGGCGATGTTGTTGGAGCGGAAGTACACGGACTCCAGCTCCGGGTTAATGAGCTTGTTCACCGCGGCGATGTTTTCCTCGTAGTTGTAGTCCATATTGTTTCGCAGGCCCCGGATCATATAGCGGATGCCGTGCAGGCGGGCATATTCCGCCACCAGGCCCTCCCAGATCACCACTCGGCAGTTTTGGATTCCGTTCCGGGTCAGGGTCTCCGTGATGGCCTGGGCCACCCGCTCCGCGGGGAAGGAGCGTTTCTTCTCCGCGTTGACGCCGATGACGATGTCTACCTGCTCAAAGATTTCCGCGGCCTTCCTGACGATGTCCAGATGGCCGTTGGTGAAGGGATCAAAGAATCCCGGATAGATTGCTGTTTTTCCCATTGAAGGCTGTCCTTTCCAGCTTGCGATAGTAGCCCGCGAAGAGCAGGCAAAGCAGTATATTGTGGGCGATCATACAGCCCCAGGCGGAGATCAGACCGCCGCCCAGAAGCCTGGTAAACAAGAGCGTTCCCAGAATGCGGACGCCCCACATGCCCAACACATTGAACACAAAGGGGGCCTTGGTTTTGCCCGCTCCCTGGAGCATTCCCTCCACCACAATGGAGATTCCGTAGATGGGCTCGGAGCAGGCCACCATCCGCAATACCGTGCTGCCCAGGGAAATCACCTGGGGGTCCCGGCTGAACACCCGGACCATCTGGGGGGCAAAGGCGAAAAGCAGTCCCCCCGTAACCAGCATCATGGCCACCTCCAGAGCCACAATCAGCACCGACAGATCCCGCTGCCGCTGCCGATCCCGCATGCCGATGGCGTTCCCGGTGAGGGTGGCCGCCGCGGCCTGCATGCCGTAGCCCGGGATGTAGAAGGCGGACTCCACGGTATTGGCCACGGTGTGCGCGGCGGTGGACACGTCTCCCAGGGCGTTGATCATGGCCGCGAAGACCACATAGCCCAGGGAGGTGGTGAAGCGCTGGGCCATATTGGGCAGGGCTACCCGGAAGAAGGGCCGCAGAATGCCGCGATCCGGGCGGATGGAATGGCCCCGGGGCGAAATGGCGGGGTGCCGAAGCAGGGCCAGGGTGATGGCGACGCCGCCAAAGGTGAAGCTGACGGCGCTGGCCAGGGCCGCGCCGGTGACTCCCAGCCCGGCCCCCCAGAGCTTCAGATTCATTCCGAGGATTCGGACGCCCCTGCTGGGGTAGATCAGCAGAAAATTCAGGGCAACGTTCAGGAGATTGACTCCCACTCCCACCCGCATGGGGGTTTTGGTGTCTCCGGCGGCCCGAAGCACCGTGCCGAAAATGACGCTGGCGGCCCGGGGCAGCATGGGCAGGTAGATGATGAGAAAATACCGGGCGGCCAGGGCCTGGAGCCGGGGCTCCACCTGCATCCACACGGGAACCCGGGAGCTCAGGGCGGCGGTGAGAACCGTAAACAGACTGCCCGTCAACAGCACCATCAAAACGGACTGGGCGGCGGCGCCTCTGGCCCGTTCCTTCTCCCCTGCCCCCAGGGCCTGGGAGATGTAGGCCAGAAAGCCGATGCCGAAGGCATAGATGGTGGTCCCCACCAGCCAGTTCACCGTGGCGGTGGAGCCCACGGCGGCGGTGGCGTCGGTACCCAGCCTGCCCACCATGGCGGTGTCTATGTACTGCACCGCAGTCTGCATCAGCTCCTCCAGCATGGTGGGCCAGGCCAGGGTAAAGACCACCGGGAGAAGCGCGCGATATCTGGAATACTTGTCGTTTTTTACCATAAAGTCGTTTTGTTTCCAACGCGGCCCCGCGCCTCGCGGGAGGGCGAGGCTGCGTGGTTCATTGATACAGCTCCGGGCAGACTTCCTTTACCTTGTCCCGAAGGCTCAGCAGATCCAGGAAGGTCTCGGGCCGGCGATTCAGATCCCGGAGCAGGGCGGAGGGATGATAGAGGGCGGTGTACCAGATTCCGTTGATCCGGGTCCATTGGCCGTGCTCCCGGGTGATGCGGAAATCCTTGCGGATCAGGACTCCGGCGGCGATTCTCCCCAGACAGACGATGATTTTCGGCTGAATCAGGCGAATCTGCTCATAGAGGTATCCAACGCAGGCGGCCTGCTCCTCCTCTCTGGGGTCCCGGTTGCCGGGGGGACGGCATTTCACCACATTGGCGATGTAGCAGTTGTCCCGGCCCAGGTCAATGATGGAGAGCATGTCGTCCAGGAGCTTCCCGGCGGCCCCCACAAAGGGCTCTCCCGTCAGGTCCTCCTGCTGGCCGGGGCCTTCGCCCACAAAGAGCACGGGGCTGTCCTGCCTGCCGACGCCGAACACCGGCTTGGTTCTGGTCCGGCCCAGCTCACAGGCCTGGCACTGGGCGCAGCGGGCCTCAAGCTGCTCCCATTCCCCGGGAATCCGGCCCCTCAACGCTTGCCTCCCCGCTCCTGCCGGGAGTCGTTCCGGGCGGACTGCCGGGCGGCGCCGTTCCCGCTGCCGGAGCCCCGCCCCGCTGCCGCGGAATCCTTGGCCATGGCCCGCTTTCTGCGGCGTTCCAGAGCCTTTCTCCGGCTGCGGCGGTAGGCGGCGTTGCGGAGAATCAGAATGAGAAACAGGGCCGCAATCAGCAGTACGGGCAAATACCAGTAGCTCAAAAGCTTTTGCAGAAGGGTTTTCTCCTCCTCGGGGGTGTCCTTGCCGGTGATGTCGGCAATGGCCTTGTCCACGCCCTTCTCCTCCACGGCGGTGAGGGTTTCCAGGTCGGCAGAGCCCACCACCGTCCCGTCGTAGAAGACCTGGAGCGTCCCCACCTTTTCTCCCTGCTCCAGAGGGGCTGTCAGGCCCCGGGCGTCGTTGAGCTGAAAGCTGGTGGTGACTTTCTCCTTTTCGTATTCCTTGGGCAGCAGGCAGCTTACGTCCGTGGAGGGGATGAGAACCACGCCCCGCTTGTCTTTGGCGTATTCCACCGGGACCTGGAACATGGGCTCAATCCCGGCGGCTGCCACCTTGGCGTAGGCGAAGTTGTCGAAGCCATAGTTGAACAGCTTCTTGGCCTCCACAAAGTTGTCGTAGCGAACGCTGCCGTCGGACATCATTCTGGTTTCCGCTCCCATGATAACGCAGAGCAGATCCATATTGCCGTCGGAGGCCCGGGAAATCACGCAGCGGCCCGCCGCGCTGGTATAGCCGGTTTTGACCCCGGAGGCGTCGCTGCGGTAATAGGTGTAGTAGTTTCCGTTGTCCGCCAGATAGCGGTTGCCGTCGTTGAGGATCAAATAGTTGGTGGTGGTGATCTTCTTGGGCTCGCTGAGGTTGGTGGCGGGTACGGTGTACTCCACAGTGCCGCAGATTTCCCGGAAGACCTCGTAGCTCAGGGCCTTTCGGGTGATGACGCTCAGATCCCGGGCGGTGGTGTAGTGGTTGGGATCGTGGAGGCCGTGGGTGTTGGCAAAGTGGGTTCCGGTGCAGCCCAGGTCAGCGGCGGTCTTGTTCATCAGAGTGACAAAGGAGGGGATGTCCCCCGCCACATACTCGGCAATGACGTTGCCCGCCTCGTTGGTGGAATTCACCATGAGATAGTACAGGACGTCCCGGAGGGTCAGCCGCTCCCCCACCTGAAGGCGCACCTCGCCTCCCGCTTCCGCAATCCCCGCCAGAGCGCTTTCGGAAACCGTGACGATCTTATCCAGGTCCTTGCCCGCGTACTCAATGGCCACAAGACAGGTCATGATCTTGGTGAGGCTGGCAGGATAGACGGTGCTCTCCGCGTTTTTGGCATAGACCACGATGCCGGAGTTCAGCTCCAGCAGCAGAGCCGTGCTGCAGCCCGCCTCGTAGGGCTCGGCCCCAGCCAGCAGATTTTCCCGGTAGCGCCCCGGGTCATCCGCCCAGGCGGGCTCCGTGGTCTCTGGAGCCGCCGTGGTATCCGGCTCAGCGGCCAGGACCGGAAGGTTCAGCAGCGACAGAAGGAGCAGCAGGATCAAAAACAGGGACAAATATCTGGTATTCTTCATCTTTTTCACCATATTTTTTCAAAAGAGCGTTGCCCTCGGGGGCCAGACTGTGCTATAATATGAGGAGAGACTCTGACCCTGTACCCGAGCACAGCGGTCCGTCTGATTCATACTATGAGAAATTATAGCAGAAATTCGCCGCTTGTCAACGGAAAGGACAGGAATTTGCCATGAAAAGAATCAGAAGCTGGATTTTTCCCGCCCTGACCCTCTGTGTTCTTCTGTTTATGGGCGGCTGGTTTCTGGGGCAGCGCTCTGTCGGGGGCCTGCGGCTGAGCTATGCCCGGGAGCCCCAGGTTCGGACCGTTCAAAGCAGCGAAGCGCCTCAGGCTGAGCGCGTTGAGCTGAACCGAGCCACCCGGGAGGAGCTGATGAGCCTGCCGGGAATCGGCCCAGCCCTGGCGGACCGGATTCTGGACTACCGGCAGAGCAGCGGACCCTTCCAATATCCCTCGGATCTGATGTATGTTTCCGGCATTGGAACCCGGACCTACGAGGCTCTGAAGGACCTGGTTTATGTGGAGGAAAGCCATGAAAATACTGATCATTGACGATGAAGAGCTGCTGGTCAAGGGGATCAGCTACAATCTGGAAAACGAGGGCTACCAGGTGGTCACGGGAAGCAACGGCGCCGACGCGGTGCGGCTGGCCCAGGACCCGGAGATTCGCCTGATTGTTCTGGACGTGATGATGCCGGTGATGGACGGCCTGGAGGCCTGCCGGCGCATCCGGCAGTTTTCCGACGTTCCCATCATCATGCTCACAGCCAAGACCCAGGACATGGACAAGCTGCTGGGCTTTGACTACGGGGCGGACGATTATCTCACCAAGCCCTTCAACATTCTGGAGCTGAAGGCCCGGATCCGGGCGATTCTGAAGCGCACGGCCCGGCAGGAGGCGGAAACCCGGATCGTCCGGGGGAACATCACCCTGGACTCCCAGAGCCGCAACACCTACAAAAACGGAGTCCCCGTGGAGCTCACCGCCAAGGAGTTCGACCTGGTGGAGCTGCTGATTCGCAACCCAAACCGGGTCTATTCCCGGGAAAACCTGCTGGACATCATCTGGGGCGACGACTATCGAAGCGACATCCGGACTGTGGACGTCCACATCCGACGCATCCGGGAAAAGCTGGAACGGAATCCGGCCAATCCCGAGCATATTATGACAAAGTGGGGAGTTGGCTACTATTTCAAGGTCTGAAACAAGCGTCAGGCGCAGGTTCGGGGATCTGCTTCGCAGCTCCCAGCTTCGCTACGCCGCGGCCTACGTGCTGATCACCTCGGCGGTTCTCTTCTTTTTGAATCTGTACGCCCCCCTTATGATCCGCAGACTGACCTACTCCGCCCTGCAAAACGCCATTCTGGACAAGGCCCAGCTTCTGGTCTCCGCCTTCTCCACCAATGAGGAGCTGTACAGTGACAGCGTGGCGGAGATGATTCAATCCGTCACCGGGCTGCATACGGACCGGGTGGTGGTCACAGACGCCGGCGCCCGCTGTCTGTACGACTCCCAGGACGAACGAAGTCTGGATAAGCTGGTGCTCTACCCGGAGCTGGCGGAGGCTCTGGAGGGCAACGACGTGGTCTACATCCACTATGACACGGATCAGCTCGTCACCAAGGCCTCCATGCCCATTGTGGCCTACAACCGGACCATCGGGGCAGTCTATCTGCTGGAGCGGGACCCGGACCAGGCAGCCCTTATCGGGGGCCTGCAGCGAACCATCTTCTGGATTTCCGTGGGTCTGGAGCTGCTGGTGATTCTTTTTTCCGTTCTGTTTTCCCTGCTCTTCTCCCGGCGGATGGGGAAGCTCTTTGTCTCCGTCCGCAAGCTTCATGAGGGGGATTATTCCGTGCGCCTTCCGGAGGGAGGGCATGACGAGGTGGCCCGGCTGGGCGTGGCCTTCAATGAGCTGGCCCAGCGGCTGAACCAGTCTGAGGAGGTGCGAAAGCAGTTCGTCTCCAACGCCTCCCATGAGTTGAAAACGCCCCTGGCCTCCATCAAGCTGCTCACCGACTCCATTCTGCAAAATGATATGGATCGGGACACCATGCGGGAATTTGTCTCCGACGTGGGGGACGAGGCGGATCGTCTGACCCGGCTTTCGGAAAAGCTCCTGGAGCTCACCCGGCTGGACACCCAGCCGGTGGAGGAGCGGGAGCTGGTGGCGGTGGCTCCCGTGGCAGACCGGGCTTTGCGGATGCTGACGCCCCTTGCCCGGAAACAGGGCATTCGGCTGGAGCTGGACTGTCCCTCCGGCTGGGGCGTTCTGGCCACCGCCGACGATCTGTACCAGATTCTGTTTAACCTGGTGGAGAACGGCATCAAGTACAACACGGAAAACGGCAGCGTCACCGTGCGGACCCGGGTGGCGGGAGACAGCCTGATTCTCACCGTGGAGGACACGGGCATGGGAATACCCGACCAGGAAAAGTCCCAGATCTTCCAGCGATTCTACCGGGTGGACAAGGCCCGGTCCAGAAAGGCGGGAGGCTCCGGTCTGGGGCTGTCCATCGTACAGGATATGGTGACGCGAAACGACGGCTCCATCACCGTCACCGACCGTCCCCAGGGAGGCTCCTGCTTCCGGCTGAGCTTCCCCTATTACCCCATGGCAGAGGAGGAAGCTCTATGAAGCCCTTGAAACTCCTGCTGCTTTTATCGGCGCTGCTGGGACTGCTGCTGGGCGGCTGCGGCCCCGAGGAGCAGCCCGCTCCCATGCAGCAGCCTGTCACCTTTTACTATCGCACCAGCCAGACGGACTTCGGATCTGAGGAAGGCGTGATCCGGGGGGAGGTCCGGGAGCTGGGCCGGACCCAGTACAGCGACGAGGCGCTGTTCCGGCTGTATCTGCTGGGCCCCCAGTCCGGGGACCTGGTATCTCCCTTTTCCCAGGACACGGAGCTTACCAGCGTCCGGCGCAGCGGCGCTTCCCTGGTGCTGCGGCTGACCCGCAAGGCCCGGTCTCCGGCGGAATTTGACCGCACCCTGAGCTACGCCTGCTTAGCCAAAACCGCCTTGGCTCTGGACGGGGTGCGAAAGGTCCAGATCATAGTCAGTACGCCCGGCGGGGCGGTGGAGGATCAGGTTCTGCTGACGGAAAACGACATTCTCCTATACGACGACGAAAGCCCCAGAAGCAGCCTGGAGATTACCCTGTACTACGCTGACGAGGAAGGGCGTTTTCTGCTCCCGGAAAAGCGTACCGTTCCCCTGGCCGAACCTCAGACCATGGCCCTCTCCGTCATGGAGCTGCTGCTGACGCCCCCTCAAAACGGCGGCATGCGCTCTCCCCTGCCTCCGGGTACGGCAGTGCTGGATCTCAGCGTGGAAAACGGGCTTTGCTCCGTGGACTTCAACAGCGATTTTTCCGGCAGTCCCCCGGACTCAGAGCAGGGGGCGCTGCTGGCTGTGATGAGCGTGGTCAACACCCTTTGCGAGCTGGAGGACGTAAACCAGGTCCAGCTCTATGTGGAGGGTCAGAAAATCAATTCCTACGTCTATCTGGATCTCTCCCTCCCCTGGGTACTGGAAAGCGCCGCGGTGGGACCGGTGCGGGAGGAGCTGGGGGAGTTCGCCGGAATTCTGTGTCTGCCTGGACAGTTGGACAATCAGCTCCACCAGCTCATAATCCGGGCCAGAGCCCGGGGCGGCGCGTCCCGGGAGGAGGCTCTGCTTCAGGTTCTCTTCTCCCACAGTCCGCAGAACGGTCTGGCCTCTCCCCTCTTCGGCGCGCCGGCTCCCCGGAGCATTGTCAGTCAGGACGGTCTCTGCACCGTGGACCTGGCTTCCGGAACGCTGCCCGCTGAGGATCGGGATCGGCGGCTGTCCATACGTTCCATCGCCGCAACCCTCTGCTCCCTGCCGGAAATCAGCAGGGTATCGCTGCTGGAGGACGGAAGCCCTGTGAGCGACGAGCCCCTGTCTCCCCAGGAGGCCTGGTACTGCTCCGCCCCGCTGGAGCCGTAGACGAACAGCAGGCAGCCCGGAGCCGCGTCGGCTCCGGGCTGCCTGCTGTTTTCACTTCACACGATGATCCAATAAAAACCTTTTTTAAGCGTTTTATCGGATCATCGTATCAATCGTTCTTCGGCTGCCAGTGGCTTTTGATATACTGGGCGAGGATGGATTTTCTGGTTACGATGCCGATGAAGGTTTTCCGGTCGTCCACCACGGGAACGAAATTCTGATCCATCGCCTTTTGCAGCAGATCCTTTATGTCTGTGGACACGGAAACCGGCAGATAGTCCTTGCGGTGGGCGATTTCCATGATGCTGTGGCACTGGGCCTCCTTCAGATCCAGATTGCAGCGATTTTTCAGAGCCCACAGCAGATCTCCGTCCGTCAGGGTTCCCTGATAGACGCCGTCCTCCTTGCGAATGATGGGCAGGGCCGCAAAGCCGGAAAGCTCCATTCGCTCCAGGGCCTCCCGAATGGATTCGTCGTCATATAACACCTCACAGCTTGCCTTCGGGGTGAGAAAAAACAATATGTTCATGGTCGAATAACTCCTTCCACGCAAACTCGCATGGATCTCTGTTTGTATTATAGCACAGAGTTATGAAAATACTATGAACAGCATGCAAGACGCCCGGAAAAATCCGGGCGTCTTTTTTGTGAAACTTGTACAATTTACTGATTCGCCGCCTCCAGAATCCGGATCAGCTTTTCCGGGTCAAGTGAAGCGCCGCCGATGAGGCCGCCGTCGATGTCCGGCTGCGCCAGAAGCTCCGGGGCGTTCTGGTCGTTCATGCTTCCTCCATAGAGGATCACCGCCGCCCGGGCCAGCTTGCCGCCGTAGAGCTTCCGCAGGATCGTCCGGATCTGGGCGCAGACCTCCTCCGCCTGCTCTGGGCTGGCGGTATGGCCGGTGCCAATGGCCCAGATGGGCTCATAGGCCACCACCACCCGACGAATCTGCTCCGCCTCCACACCCCGGAGGGCCGCTTTTAGCTGCATGGCGATCCACTCCTGGGTGACGCCCAACTCCCGCTGCTCCAGGCTTTCCCCGCAGCAGAGAATGGGACTCAGCCCAGCGGCCAGCGCCGCGTGGAGCTTGGCGTTGACGTCCCGGTCCGTTTCTCCCATGGCCCGGCGCTCGGAATGGCCCACAATCACCCGCTTGCAGCCGGCGTCCGCCAGCATGATTGCGGAAATCTCTCCGGTGTAGGCGCCGGAGGAGAAGGCGCTGCAGGTCTCGGCCCCGATGCTGATTCGGGTCTCCTTCGCGGCCTTCACCGCCGCGGGAATACACACCGCAGGCACGCAGAGGGCAATGTCACAGCCCCGTCCCTTGGGGAGCATGGCCTTGAACTGGGTCAGAAAGGCCTTGGTCTCCGAGGGAGTTTTGTTCATTTTCCAGTTACCGGCAATGAGAGGCTTGCGGTATTTTCTGTTCATGGAGTCTTACTTGTCCTCCAGGCAGGCAATGCCGGGGAGCTCCAGGCCCTCCAGGAACTCCAGAGAGGCGCCGCCGCCGGTGGAAATGTGGGTGATCTTGTCGGCAAAGCCCAACTGCTCACAGGCCGCCGCGGAGTCGCCGCCGCCCACGATGGTGACAGCCTCGGAGTCCGCCAGAGCCTGAGCCACAGCGATGGTTCCCTTGGCCAGGACGGGATTCTCAAACACGCCCATGGGGCCGTTCCATACCACAGTCTTGGCGGCCTTGGCAGCCTCGGCAAAGAGCTCCCGGGTCTTCTCACCGATGTCCAGGCCCATGCAGTCGGCGGGGATGGCGTCGGAGGCCACGGTGCAGACCTCCACAGGCCCGTCAATGGGATCGGGGAAGGACTTGGCAACCACAGTGTCGATGGGCAGAAGGAGCTTGACGCCCTTCTCCTCGGCCTTCTTCATCATGTCCCGGCAGTAGTCGATCTTCTCGCTGTCCAGCAGAGAGGTACCGACGCTGTAGCCCTTGGCGGCCAGGAAGGTGTAGGCCATGCCGCCGCCGATGATGAGGGTGTCCACCTTCTCCAGCAGGTTGTTGATGACGTTCAGCTTGTCGGAGACCTTGGCGCCGCCCAGGATGGCCACAAAGGGACGCTCAGGATCGGCCAGGGCCTTGCCCATGATGCCAACCTCCTTGGCAATCAGGAAACCGCAGACGGCAGGCAGATAGTCGGCCACGCCGGCGGTGGAGGAATGAGCCCGATGGGCAGTGCCGAAGGCGTCGTTCACGAAGATATCAGCCAGCTCAGCCAGAGCCTTGCTCAGCTCGGGGTCGTTCTTGGTCTCGCCCTTCATGAAGCGGGTATTCTCCAGGAGCATCACGTCGCCGTCCTTGAGCTCGGCGGCCAGACGCTTGGCATCCTCCCCGGCCACGTCCTTGGACATCTTGACCTCCACGCCCAGCAGCTCACTGAGGCGCTTGGCCACGATTTGCAGACTCAGCTCAGGCTTGAACTCTCCCTTGGGCTTGCCCATGTGGGAGCAGAGGATGACCCGGGCGCCGTGCTCACGCAGATAATTGATGGTGGGCAGAGCAGCCACGATGCGCTTGTCAGAGGTGATCTTTCCCTCTTTGGTGGGGACGTTGAAGTCGCAGCGGCAAAGGACCCGCTTGCCCCGCACGTCGATGTCTTCTACGGATTTCTTGTTGTAGTTCATAGTGACCTCCGATTTGTATAGTATTCCGCCACGCGGCGGAGGGTTTACGGTTTCATCTTTCCCCAGCCCTTCAGGTGGGGAAAATCCAACTGGCGCAGAGCCTCAAATACGCCCACCGCCACAGCGTTGGACAGGTTCAAAGACCGGGCCTCCTCAATCATTGGCAGCTTCACGCAGTCCTGGGGGTGGGCGTACAGAAGCTCCTCCGGCAGCCCCTTGGTCTCCTTGCCAAAGAAGAGATAACACTCGTCCTGATAGTCCAGCTCAGTGTAGGTCCGGGGAGCCTTGGTGCTGAACAGCCGCATCTGGCGAACCTGGTTTTTGGAAAAGAAGTCCTCCAGATTCTCATAGATCCGAATATCCAGCAGATGCCAGTAGTCCAGCCCCGCCCGCTTGAGCTGCCGGTCTGAGATTTCAAAGCCCAGCGGCTTGATGAGGTGCAGCCGGCTCCCGGTAGCGGCGCAGGTACGGGAGATGTTGCCGGTATTCTGGGGGATTTCCGGCTCCACCAATACAATGTTTAGCATATTCTATCCTATTATCAGGGGAATTGCAATGGAAACTTCCGTTTTTATGCAACATTCCGTATTTTTACAGGGGCAGGGGCTTGGTATTGGTATATTCCACGAAACGGAAGGGCGTCCGGCCCTCAATCTGGGTAGGCTGAATGGCGGTGACGATCCAGTTCTCGTTCCGGTTCAGGTTGGGAAAGAACTTGTCCGCCTTCAGGTCTGTGTAGCTGAAGGTGACATAGGCCTTCTCGCAGTGAGGGACCAGCAGCTTGTAGACGCTCTCCCCGCCGATTACCCAGAGATTCTCGCTGTAGCGGTCCCGCAGGATGCTTTTCAGCTCGTCCATGTCGTGACAGATAACGGCGTCCTCCACCTGGAATTCCCTGTCCCGGGTGAGAATGATGTTCTCCCGGTCCCGGAGGGGATGAGCCCCGGGAAAGGTCTCCAGGGTCTTGCGGCCGTAGATGACGGTTTTGTGGATGGTGAGCTCCCGGAAGCGCTGCAGATCCGTTGGAATGGATACCAGCAGCTTTCCGTTTTTTCCAATGCCCCAGTGGGGCGTAACGTTTACGATTGCGTTCATGTTTCTCTCCTGTGCGGGGATCAGGCATCAGGCGCCGTCTGTCAGCGATTGCGGGTCCCGACGCGGTTCCCCGTTCGTTTGTTCTTTCAGATCGCCACGGGTATGCTGTGGTCGAAGGGATGGTACTGATAGTTTTCCACTGTGAAGCTGTCCTTTGTAAAGGCGTAAAAATCCGTGACGCCGGCGTCCACCCGGAAGTCAGGCGCGTCGTAGGGCTGCTTTTCCATCATTTCCTCCACCAGAGGGATGTGGCGGTCATAGATGTGGCAGTCCGCGATCACATGGACCAGCTCGCCGGGAACCAGGCCGGAGACCTGGGCCAGCATATGGACCAGGGCCGCGTACTGCACCACGTTCCAGTTGTTGGCGGTGAGCATATCCTGGGAGCGCTGGTTCAGGATGGCGTTGAGCCGATTTCCGGTGACGTTGAAGGTCATGGAATAGGCGCAGGGATAGAGGCCCATTTCGCTGAGATCCGCGAAGTTGTACATGCTGGTGAGGATCCGACGGCTCTGGGGGTTGTGCTTCAGATCGTAGAGCACCCGGTCCACCTGGTCAAAGTCTCCCTCCCGATAGTGATGCTTCACCCCCATCTGGTAGCCGTAGGCCTTGCCGATGGTGCCGTTCTCATCGGCCCAGGCGTCCCAGATATGGCTTCCCAGCTCCGAGACCCGATTGGATTTTTTTTGCCAGATCCAGAGCAGCTCGTCGATGGCAGACTTCCAATAGGTGCGGCGCAGGGTCATCAGGGGGAACTCCTGCCCCAGATCGTAGCGGTTCACCACTCCGAAGAGCTTTATGGTATGGGCGGGACTGCCGTCCTCCCAGTGGGGGCGGACCGGCAAAGCGTCGTCCCGAAAGCCCTCCCGCAGAATGCGTCGGCAGGTTTCGATGTAAACTTGATCGGCACGGCTCATGGCGTATATTCCTCCGCAGCTTCTGTGCTTGCCTCTGTGGACTCCTCCTCGCCCCCCTGGCCGGTCAGCTCCTCATAGGACACGCTGGCGTCCGCCAGGGTCCGGCCGCCGGAAAGGTGGAACACATTGTCCACCGCGGGGTGGAGACTGCCGATAACGCCCCGGTTGGCCATGACCGCGTAGGATTTGAACAGCAGGGGGCAGAAATAGCCGTTCTCCATGACGCCGCGATAGAGATCATAGCAGTTGCCGGAATTCTCCAGGGCGTCATAGCAGAGCTGCTCCATCCCTGGACTGCTGATTCCCCCGGTGCTGAGGCTGCCGTAGGGGCGGAAAAACTCCGTCAGATCGAAATTTCCCGACAGTCTCGCCTCTCCCACGAAGAGATCGTACTGCCCGGCGTTGATTTGATAACGATAGGTCTCGGCGTTCAGGACCTTGACCTCCATCCGCAGTCCCGCTTCCGTCAGGCTGTCCGCAATCCGATGGGACAGCTCCACCCGGGCCGGGTCGGCGGAGCAGGCAATGAGAGTCCCCACATAGCCCTCGGGGATCTCCGCGCTCCGAAGGGCCAGGGCAAAGGCCTCCGGGTCATAGCTGTAGCTCTCCGCCAGCTCCTGGTCATAGAGGGGGCTGGCCGGGGCGCAGGGCAGGTAGGTCGCCTCCGCGAAGCCCTTGTAGACCGAGGCGGTGAGGGTCTCCCGATCCACAATATGGGTCACGGCGGCCCGGAGCTCCCGCTGGTAGAAAATGCTGTTGGTTACATTAAAGGCCAGATACTGAATGGTGGTGGTGGGACTGTCCCACAGCTCGTAGTCACAGCGGTAGCCCACGGCGTTGGACGCGTTGAGATCCGCGCAGACCAGGGAGGTATCCCCAAATTCAAAGCTGTCCCGCACCGCGGTGGGATCCTGGCAGGCGGTGAGCTGGATGGTGTCGTACTCCACCGGAGCCCGGTTGTCCTGCCACCAGTTCTGGTTGCGCCGCAGGCAAAGCTCCGTCTCCGTCTGGGAGAAGGCGTAGGGGCCGGTTCCCAGGGGACGCTCCTCTCCCTCCGTCCCCGCCTTGACGATGGGAACATCCAGCAGCAGGGGGAGATTCTCGTAGGGACAGTAGAGCTGAATCTCCAGGGTGTACTGATCCAGAGCCGTCCAGGAATAGACCTTGGAAAAGCGGCTTCCGTAGTATTCCGAATCCCTGGCAGCCTCCAGGGAGGCCACCACGTCCGAGGCGCTCAGGGGCGTCCCGTCGGAGAAGGAAATCCCCTCCCAGAGCGTGATCCGGCAGCTTGTGCCGGATTCCGACACCGCAAAGCGCTCGCAGAGCACAGGCTCCGGCTGGAAGCTGTTGTTCAGCACAAAGAGGCTCTCATACACCAGGGAGAACACTGGGCGGTTGGTGATGCAGACGCATCGGAAGGGGTTAAAGCCGTATTCCGGCACATAGGCCAGTCCAAAGCCCTTTGGGGTTTGGGCCTGAGGATTTATGGGGGTTACGGCAGTTTCGGTCTGCTCCGGCTCCGTGGTGGTCTCCTGCCGGCCCGGAAGAGTCAGGGCGCAGCCGGAGAGCAGCAGCAGGGCCAGGCAGAGACAAAGCAGGCGTTTCAGTCAAATCGCCTCCTTCTGACAGAATGTGCGAATCCTCGCCCCAGGTAGTCAGGGGCGAAGCATGATGACGGCAGCCAGGGAGCCCCTGGCCTGGCCGGTGACGCGATGAGACCAGAAGCGCTGGGGCTGACAGCGGGTGCAGTCCTTGGAAACGTCAACGGTCGTGACCCCCGCCCGGCGCAGCCACAGGGCGTTGAGCCGCTTCAGATCGGGGTAGTATTTCTCCTGAGACGGGGGAACGGATTCTTCGCTGCGCTCAGAATGACAGGACCGGAGGGCCGGACGAATGAACCGCTCCGCCTCCTCGCCCAGGGCGTCCAGCATGGCGGCTCGGACCTCGGGGCCGGTCTCAAAGCAGCAGGGGCCGATGCAGGGACCGATGGCCGCCTGCAAATCGGCGGGGTCCGTGCCAAAATCCCGGGTCATGGCCTCCACACAGCGGGCGGCAATCCCCAGGGCGGTCCCCCGCCAGCCCGCGTGAACCGCCGCCACGGCATGGCGGACCGGGTCGTGCAGCAGGATGGGGGTGCAGTCCGCGGAGAAGCAGACCAGGGCAACCCCGGCCTCGTCGGTGTAGATTCCGTCCCGCTCCGGCTCTACCTCCCGGAAAAGGCCCCAGCCCCGGTCCTCCGCCCCCACCCGGGACACAATGTCCGTGTGGGTCTGGTGGGTGAAGACGGTCTGCTCCGGGGTAAAGCCCACGGCGGCCCCTAAGCGGCGGTAGTTCTCATAGACATTGTTCCAGTCGTCTCCCCGGTGAACCCCCAGGTTCAGGGAGGAAAGATGCCCGGTGGATACGCCGCCGTACCGCGTGGAAAAGCAGTGGACCACGTTTCCTGTAATGGCGTCTGATGTCAAATATTCCGGTGGTGTGTGGGTGTGAAACATGGCGGCTCCTGTTTGGGTGAGATAAGAAGAAAGAGCTAAGAGTTAAGAAGTAACAGGTAAGCGTTACCTGATTGCTTTCAACCGCGTTTCAAGCTCCCGGTAGAAGGCGGCGATTTGCAGGCCGTCCACCAGGCTGTGATGGACCAGCAGGGACACGGGCATCATCAGTCTGTCCCGATAATCCGGCTCATACTTTCCCCAGGTAATGGCGGGGTTGCTGGAATCCGGGCCGTAATTGGGCTGGGAAAAATCCCGGTAATGCAGCCAGGGGATTGTGGAGATGAAATACAGGCTCTCCACGTCTTCTTCCTCCTCGATGGACGCGCCGGCCTTGGCCAGCGTCCTTTGAGCGGCGGCATAGCGCATATAATCCTCCCAGCTCTGGGCAGGATCATGGCGCAGGGTGCAGTAGCAGTAGGCGCCGTTTTCCAGCAGCTCAATGTGGGAGCTGTCGCAGCGATCATACTCCACCACCCGGTCGCCCCGGATCCGGCGGCGCAGCTCGGGGACGGCGTTGGCTGCCGTGACGGCGACTCGGATAAAGGCCGGATAGAAGGACCAGCCCTTTGCCTTACAGATTTCCACGAAATCCGTCACGTCCACGTCCACCGTCAGCCCAACGTGAGGATCCGGCGCGTGGCGAAAGTGTTCAAAGTGGGCCTTGCGGGGGTCGTTGCTCATGTCGATTTCACGATAGTTCATATCATTTACCAGTATTCATTTCCGCCCCGGACGGGATACGGCGGACGGCAGAGTGCCGTCCCTACAAGCGGGCGCAGGCGGGGGTACGGCGGACGGCAGAGTGCCGTACCTACAAGCGGGCGCGTGCGGGGGTGCGGCGGACGGCAGAGTGCCGTCCCTACAAGCGGGCGCGTGCGGGGGTGCGGCGGACGGCAGAGTGCCGTCCCTACAGGCGGCGCAGGCAGGGATGGCGCAGGTGGGCGGGCGCACAATGTGCGCCCCTACGGCGGAAACGTTCCGTCCCTGTCATTCCGAGCGCAGCGAGGAATCCGTACCCCCGTCCCCATTTTCAATGTTTTCAAATGGCAATTTGAAAACACCTCAATTCTCCATTTTCCATTCTCAATTCTCAATTCGCCCAGGCGAGGGACGGCGGACTTGATCCATTTATCCATTTCATGCTGGGTCATGCTTTTCCTCCAAAATTGTTTT
>CAMOSU010000032.1 GCA_946625125.1 uncultured Clostridia bacterium | reverse complement strand
CCTTGATCTGGGTGGCGATGCCCGCGTGGTCCACCCCGGGGACCCAGAGGGCGGCAAAGCCCTGCATCCGCTTGAAGCGGATGAGGATGTCCTGCAGGGCAGCGTCCATGGCGTGTCCCATGTGAAGCTGGCCGGTGACATTGGGGGGCGGCATGACGATGGTGAAGGGCTTCTTTTCCGGGTCCCGCCGGGTTTTGAAATAGCCGTTGTCCTGCCAGAAGCGATAGATGCGGTCCTCCACCTGCTTCGGATCGTAGGTCTTTGGGAGTTCGCGTGCCATATTGATTTCCTCCTTTTGTATGGAAAGCTGTTTCCTCGGGGGGACGGCCAATGGCCGCCCCTACAGAAAAACCGCCCTGAGAATGCTCTCAGGGCGGCATAAACAAACCGCGGTACCACCTGAATTCCCGGCGAAGAGCCGGACACTCTGCCTCTGTAACGGGAGGACCCGTCCCGGCTTCACGAACTCAGCCGGGCCGCTCCGAAGCGACCTTCCGTCCCCGCTCTCAAGGCTTGCACCCTCCGCCTTGTCTCTGAAAGCAGCGTGGAAACGTACTCCTCTTCTTCAACGCGTATCTTCCTTTGGGTTAGGTGGATTATATCTCATTTTGCCTTTTTTGTCAACTTGAAAGAAAAGTTTTTTTGTATTTTTCCTGTCTCCAGGGGCGGATGGGAGGGCGGGGCGAACTTTGCGGACCTTTCCCTGGAGCATTTGCTTGACAAATTCTCCCGAAGAGGGTAGGATAAAGTCAGAAACAGAAGGAGGCGCCTGCATGAAACACATCCATCGGCTCCCGGAGGAAGCACAAGCCCCGGCGGAACGGGCTTTGAAGCTGCCCGTGGGTCTGCCGGAGCATTACGTTCCCACCCGGGACAGCGGCCTGACCAGGCAGGAGGTTCGGGCCAGGACCGAGGCCGGGCAAGCCAATCTCCAGAGCGCCCAGCCCGGAAAGTCCGTCCCCCGCATTGTGGGGGAAAATCTGTTTACACTCTTTAATCTTCTGAATTTTGCCCTGGCCTTCTGTCTGGCCCTGGTGGGTTCCTGGCGGAACATGCTGTTTTTGGGGGTTGTCTTCTCCAACACCCTCATTGGCACCGTCCAGTCCCTTCGGGCCAGAGCCATGCTGAACCGCCTGCGGCTGCTCCAGGAAAAGCCCTGCCACCCCATCCGGGAGGGCCGGGAAGAAAGCTGTCCCCCCGGGGAGCTGGTTTTGGGAGACCTGGCAGTGTTCCGGGCGGGAGATCAGCTCCCCGCCGACGCCATCATCCGCAGCGGAAGCTGCGCCGCCGACGAGTCCCTCCTCACCGGGGAGAGCGAGCCCATTCAGCGGAGCCAGGGAGACTGGCTCATGTCCGGCTCCTTTCTGACGGAGGGACGGGTCACAGCCCAGCTTGCCGCCGTGGGGGACGAGAGCTACGCCGCCCGGCTGATGGGGGACGCGAAGCGGATCAAGCCTCCCAAATCGGAGCTGATGACGGATCTCAACCGTCTGGTGAGCTGGATCAGCCGCCTGCTGGTTCCCCTGGGGCTGCTGCTCTTTGTCCGGGAATACCTGACCCGGCATGTGCCGGTGGAGCAGGCGGTTCCCTCCACTGTGGCTGCCATGATCGGCATGATTCCGGAGGGCTTGATCCTCCTGAGCTCCGTGGCCCTGATGGCCGGGGTGGTGAAGCTGGGCCGCCGACAGACCCTGGTACAGGAGCTGTTCGGCATCGAGACCCTGGCCCGGGCGGATCTGCTCTGCCTGGACAAAACCGGAACCCTCACCACCGGGGAGATGAGCCTGGAGCGCTGTGTCCCCGGGGAGGTCCTGGAGGAGGCTCTGCTGGCCGGAGCCGCCCGCTTCCTGGGGGCTTTTGAAGCCACAAGCGGGACTCTGAAGGCCCTGGCGGAAGCCATAGCCCCGGGCCAGGAGGCCCCCGCGGCCACGCTTCCCTTCTCCTCCGCCCGCAAAAAGTCCGCCGCCGCCTTTGCCGACGGTCAGATTTTGATTTTGGGCGCTCCCTCCTTCGTTCTGGAAACCCCTCCCCCGGAGGCGGAGGAATACGCCGCCCAGGGCTACCGGGTCCTGGTCCTGGCGGAAGCCCGGGGGACGCTGACGGGAGAGGAGCTTCCCCCCGTTCAGCGGCTTTTGGGGCTCTTTCTCCTCCGGGACACCCTGCGCCCCGCCGCGGCCCAGACCCTGGCCTGGTTCCGGGAGGAAGGGGTCAGCGTGAAAATCATGTCCGGGGACGATCCCAGAACCGTATCCGCCGTGGCCCGGCGCCTGGGTCTGCCGGGAGCGGACCGGACCGTGGACTGCGGAGCCCTGGACGACGAGGCCCTGGCGGCTGCCCGGGATCAGGTGATATTCGGACGGCTGACCCCGGACCGGAAGCGTCTGCTGGTAAAGGCCTGGAAGGCCGACGGCCACAGCGTTGCCATGACCGGGGACGGGGTAAACGACATTCCCGCCCTGAAAACCGCCGACTGCTCCATCGCCATTGCGGGCGGAGCGGAGGCCACGGAGCACGCGGCCCAGTTGGTGCTGATGGACGGCGACTTCAATTCCCTCCCCGCCGTGGTGGCGGAGGGCCGAAGAGTCATCGGCAATATCACCAGAACCGCCAGCCTGTTTTTGGTGAAAACCCTGTATTCCGCGGCCCTGGCCCTGCTGCTTTTGATTCTGCCCCTGCGCTATCCCTTCCAGCCCATTCAACTGACCCTGATCTCCGCCCTGACGGTGGGCTGTCCCTCCTTCTTCCTGGCCCTGGAGCCCTCCCATGAGCGGGCCAGAGGGCGTTTCCTTCGGCGGGTGCTGCTCCGGGCCGTGCCGGGGGCCGCGGCGGTCTGCTGCTGCGCCATCGCCGCCATGCTGTGCTGCGCCGGGGGAACAAGCTATCCCCACGCCTCCACCATGGCCGCCCTTTCCGCCGGAATCATCGGTCTTGCCAACCTGGTCCTCACCTGCCGCCCCTTCAGCCGCCTCCGGGCAGCGCTTTGCCTTTTGATGACCCTGGCCTTCTGGGCCGCCGTCACCCTGCTGCCGGGGATTTTCTTCCTGAACACCCCGGAGCTGCTGCCAAAGGAATGGCTGATTCTGGGAGGAATCACTCTCTGCGGTCTTCTGATTCTCCTGGGCGGGAGCCGCCTGGCCCGGAAGCTTGAACCATGACAGCAGGACCCCCCGCCGCTGGCTGCGGCGGGGGGTCCTTTTTGTTTGGCAGGGACTTATCTGGCTCCGGAGATGTTTCCTCCCAGGCCGGGCCAGACCTCTAAGATGGCCCGGGACGGGTCGCCCCCTCGGGTCTCAATGACCCGCACCTGGATGTGCTGCGCCTGATCCCCGGGCAAATCGTTGAAGTCCATGTCCAGCAGGGTGCAGAAGTCCCCTTCCTCCAGGTCAAATTCCCCGGCATCCGCTCCGTTCACCTGGACGGAGACCCGCTTTGCCAGCAGGGTGGGATTGTACACCGTCAGGCCCTTCAGATCCACCACCAGGGGCGGTCTGTCCGTCTCGCTGTACTCCCCGGAAAGTCCCAGGATTCCATAGCGGTTTCCGACCTGCTGATACAGGGCTGCCTGACCGGCCACCCGTTCCTCCAGAGACAGATGCTCTCTGGTATTTTCCGCGGGATCATAGCCCTCCCGCAGCATGGCCGTATCCAGCCGGCAAACGTCTCCGTCCATTTCACAGGAATACATGGTATAGGCGGCTCCGTCTCCAATATCCGTGAGGGGTGTGCAGTAGTCCCACATGGCTTGCCAGGGATCGATCTCCCTTCTGGCCACGGCTCGCATGAAGGAATAGAGCACGTCCTTCCCCAGCACTTCCTCAAAACATTCAAGCTCCTCCTGGGCCGGAAGCTGGGGGTACCAGGAGGAGGCGGAGGGATCGCTGAGATATTCATAGGCATAGGTCCCGTAGCGCCCGTTATAGGCCAGAGGATACCCGGCCTCCGCCCCCTCCGGGCTTTTTACCATGAGCATCCAGCAGGGGGCCGCGTCCGGACGGTCCAGAGCGGCGGCAATGCAGTCCCCCTCCCGGCAGACGCTGGTATAGACCGGTTCCCCGATCTGCCGCATCTGTCCTTCCCCGTCGTACTCCAGGGGGTAAAGACTGACCACTGAGCCCACATAGCGGGGATAAATCACCAAGCGTCCGTATTCTCCCTCATTCCACGTCACCGTGGGGGAAGGCACTCCGTCCATGAAGGGGGCGTTATAGATGGCGGCCAGCAGAGAGCCGTCGCAGTCTCCAAAGCGCTGGGTAAAGGCGCTGTTCTCCTCCGCCGGAGCTTCGGGGTCGGCGGGTTCGGCCGTGGGTTCCGGCGTCTCTTCGGTCTGCTCCACAGCCAGGGTATCGGGCTCGGGGGCTTCGGTGTCGCTCTCGGTGGGCTGGGTGCTTTCGGCGCTGAGGCTTTCCCCGTTTTGCGCCGTCGTGGGGGCGGCGGTCTCCGCGGCCTCTCTCGGTCCGGCGCAGGCGCTCAGAAGCAGGGCCAGGATGAGGCCGCAAATCAAAATCAGATTCTTTCGCATAATGGTTCCTCCGTTCTTCAACAGGTATTTTGGCTTTCTCTCCTGGGGAAAAAATAGTTCGTGACAATTCCGCGCTTTTCGGTTATAATGGGAGCAAAGCGGCAAACCGGGAGCCTGCTCCCGGCGCGTACAAATCCATTTGGCGCTCTGTCAGAGCGGAAAGGGGCTAACATGAAGCGAATCGCGGCGCTGCTGCTGGCAGCGGCATTGCTTTTGACCCTGGCGGGCTGCGCAAAGGCCGCCGGCGGGTCCTACAGACTGGAATACATCACCGCCGACGGGGTGCGGATGACGCCCTCCAGCTTTGGAATGAACATCAGCCTGGAGCTGGAGGAGGACGGCGTTGGCACCGCCGATTACAGCGGGACCGTTATGGACATCACCTGGACCGACGAGGGCGGCACCGTGGTGGTGGAGGGTCCCAACGGGGAGCTGGTCTTCACCAAGGACGGAAGCTCCCTGATCCTCCACAGCGAGGGAACGCTGCTGTTCTTTAAACCGGTGGAGGAAGAGGACTGATACGCGGCCATGATACTGCGGAAACAGGGGATCAGGGGATCCCCTGTTTTTCTTTATTTGATCCTTCTGAAATTGCCCAGGGTTTCGGACACGGCGGTGATGTAGGCAAAGCTGCCGGGGTATTTGCCGATGATGGCCTGGATGTCCGCGATCTGGTGCTTGTTGACAATGCAGATCAGCAGGCTCTTATGCTCGTGGGTATAGGCGCCCTCGGCGGGAAGCAGAGTCACACCATGGTGGAGCTGCCGCATCAGATCCCTGGACATGGCCTCGGGGTCCCCGGTGATGATTTCAAATTTCAGGGCGGACTGGGAGCCCCGGAGCACCTGGTTGCCCACAGTGGTCAGAACAAAGGAATAGATGATGCAGCAGATCACCGGCTCAAACTTGAAGTCGTAGACGAAGTAGGAGGTGGCGGCGATGACGGCGTTGAGGATGAAGCCGATCCAGGTCACGTTGTATTCGGGATGATAGTGACGGATGCAGAAGCTTACCACGTCGGTGCCGCCGGTGCTGCCGTGAATCCGAAGGGCGAAGCCGTAGAAGGCCCCGTTGACCACCGCCGCCGCCACAGGCGCCAGAATGTTGCTGGTGCCGTTTTCGGTATAGTAGTGGAATCTGCTGAAGTCGATGTGCTCAAAGAGCATCAGAAAGCCGGAAAAGCAGAGGGTGAACAGGGCGGTTTTGATGACAAACTCCCGATCCACCAGCTTCCAGGCCACAACGAGAATGGGAATGTTGATCAACAGGTTCAGATAGCCGGCGTTGAACTTGAACACATACTGGACCATGGTGGCGATGCCCCCCACGCCGGAGGGAGCAAAGTTATTGGGGAAAATGAACAGAGCGTAGGAAAGGGCCATGCAGAGGGCAAAAACGGGAACCAACAGCAGGGATTTGTATTCCGCCTTGCGCTGGGTTGTGTTGTCCATGGAATTGTACCTCCATTGAAGAAATCTTACCGCATTGTAGCATATTCCCCCTTCTTTTGCAAGCCCCTATTCCCCCGCTTCCGGTCTGTTTTATGACATTTCGCGGCAGCCTCAAGCTGAGGGTCGCGGACGGCAGAGTGCCGTCCCTGCGGCGTCGGTGGGGATACGCGGCGGCCAGGGGTCTGGCCGCCCTACGCTTACGACAATTCCGTTCGCAGCTTCTCCAGGGCCTTCTTTTCGATGCGGGAGACGTAGCTGCGGCTGATGCCCAGGCGCTGGGCTACGTCCTGCTGACGCTGAGGGACGCCTCCCTCCAGACCGTAGCGCAGACGAATCACCTCCTGTTCCCGCTCCGTCAGGCAGGCGGCAATGGCGCCCCGCAGCTTCCGGGCGTCCTCCTTCCGGGACAGGTCCTCAAACAGATCCTCCTCCGAGGCCACCACGTCCTGCACCGAGAGGGAGGTCCCGTCCTTTCCGGTTTCGATGGTGTCAGACAGGGAGATATCCCCCGCCGTCTTCTTTTGGCTGCGGAAATACATGAGAATCTCATTTTCCACACAGCGGGCGGCGTAGGTGGCAAGGCGGGCGCCCTTGCCGCGGTCAAAGCTCTCGATTCCCTTGATCAGTCCGATGGTGCCGATGGAGAGCAGGTCCTCCTGGTCCGCCGTCTGGGCGTAGTATTTTTTCATGATGTGGGCCACCAGCCGGAGATTTCGCTCAATGAGAATGTTCCGGGCCGCCAGGTCTCCGGCGGCGGCCCGGTCCAGATACAGGCGCTCCTCCTGGGCGGAGAGGGGCTTGGGGAAGGAGCCGGGCTGATCCAGCCTCAAGGCGCAGAGCATGGAACCCAGCATCAGAAGTGCGACTGCCGATAGCATAAAATCACCTCGCAGCAGTCTATTCCTCCGCTGTTTGTCCATATCACAGCCTGTTTCCCGACAGAGGCAAAAAGAAGCAGGGCGGGTTTATCCGTCCTGCTCTTCTTGTTCGGGAAGCTCCACCAGGAAGCCCTTCTTGCACAGATCCGCTTCAAAGGCCCGGATCTGCTCCAGGATCACCTCGTCGGGCTCCCTGCAAAACATGCGATTCATTTTCAGGATCAGCTCCAGGGGCTTTTCCTGCTCCAGCATATTCCAGGTGAAGGCCCAGCGGTAGGACAGCACCTGGATGGTATTGCAGCGGTCCATGGCCCTGCGGCTGGGAATCAGCACCGGCTTTCCGAAGATGGTGGTGGAGACAATTCCCTCCACGGCGCGGTATTTCAATGGCTGCACCTCATTTCTGTTCCTCCGGCCAGGGGGCGGATTCCAACGTTTCCAGCAGCAGCGCGGTGGAGTCCGGGACCCGGGCGCTCTCCAGGGTCCAGACCGGGAAGTTCTTCACCAGCTCTGTGGCCAGCTCCGCCAGGCTGCGGATGTTCTGCTCCCGGATGGAGCTCTGGATAAAGCTTGCGTACAGGCGGACCGCGGCGGCGACGTTCCGCGCCGGGGCAATCCGGTTCTCCGGCCCCCGGCTCAGCAGAACAATCCCCCCCAGGGGGGCGGCTTCGGCGTCGTGCCAGCCCTCCTTGCCGTTCCAGGGGGAGGGATGAACCAGGACGGTGGGGCGCTCCGACTCCCCCCTGCGTTCCCAGGAGGAAGGATGCTCCAGGATGGGGCGGTCGCCGCAGATCACCCCAAAGGCCCCGGGACGGAGCCGCCGCAGACCGGCGGTCTGGGTGGATTTCCCCACGCCGCTTTCCCCGCAGATGAGGATGGCACGGCCCTGCCAGCGCAGGGCGGCGGCGTGAAGAATCACCCGGTTTTGGCTCAGCAGAGCGTCGGAGAGAAAGGCGGTAAGGGCGCTGTATTCCGTGTAGGGCAGCTCCCCCAGCTTCAGCTCCAGAAAGCTCTCCCATTCCTCCTCCGGGATCATCACCGGATCAGACTGGGGCTCCCCGGGGGGAAGCTGATAATCGGCAAACCAGGCGGCGGTTTCCGGGAAGCGCAGCAGGCAGTCCACCGGGACCCCTCCCAGCATCAGCTTGATTCTTGTGGGATTCATTCGATATACCTCTTTTGAAAAAGAGTCCCGCAAACACGAAAAAGAAGCTATCCCGGCGGATACGCTTCTTTTCCGTGTCCGTTTTAGCTCAGGGAACAACGATTCCCGCCTGCATGGACTTTGTATAGAGCTGAGCGCCATAGATCCAGGAGAAATTGTCCTCCATAAAGTTCTGCTCCTCCTCCGTCATGGTGGAAATACGTCCGAGCTTCATGCCGTTGTAGGAGTAGTTAAAATCCTCAAGCAGGCCGTTAATCCATTCCGGATTCAGGTCATAGCTGCGCAATTCCGCGAGAAAGTCATTCCATTCAGATTCCGGGATCTCATAGAAATATTCGTCTTGATAGGCAATCATAATTCCGTTTCCTCCTTCAGTACGTTATACGCCGCCGACACCGCCGGTCACAACGATCTCATATCCCTCGGAGACCTCCTCGTCCTCCGCTTCTGTTTCAGCGCTGCCCTCGGGCAGAGTCTGGGTGCCGTTTTGGCCTGTCTCCCCGGGGACTTCCGGTCCGCCGTTTTCAGATTGGGAAGCGGAGTTTCCGGGGGCATCCATGCCGGAGGCCACGGGAAGGGCGGGATCAGAGGGGCCGTCCTCTTCCTCAGGGGTACAGCCGGCAAGAAGCGAGGCTGCCAGCAGCAGCGCAAGCAACAGACAGATCATTTTCTTGAACATCAGATCATGCTCCTTTTTTCGTATCGACGTTTTTCGGTTCCCCGGGAAGAAGCAAGGCTTCTTCCCGGGGGTGTTGGTGTTTCATTAGGGAGTGTAGTCGCTCCACCAGGATTCTTGATATGCTTCAAGCTGCCCGTCGGTGAAGGAAAGGAAATTATGCAGAAGCTTGCCGCTGATGGGAATATTGGAGGTTTGCGCCCAGGTCTTATGGTTATTGAAATCGAAGCCATAGAAGTCAGGGTACGCGGGGTTCTGACGAACAATGTTCATGCCGGTCCAGGGGCCGTCGGGAATGTTGACGCTGTAGATCCCGTTGTCGGCGTCCACCACGGTGGCATCCAGCCACATGGTTCTGCTGCCGTCAGCATTGAAGAGGTAGACTCTGGTGATGGCGTTGGCGTCCGCCCAGGGGGCCGTGGCATTGTCGCCGGTCTTCACCTTCGCCGCGCCTACGTTCAGATAGAGGGTCTGGCCGTAAAGCTGCTCCGCGGTGAAGCCGTTGCCCTGGGCGTTGACGGTGTAGACCGTGGGGGCGTTGTTCACCGTGACGCCGTCCAGGGTGATCCAGGCGGGGCTGTCGGTGAAGAAGGCGCTGCGGCTTGCGGTAAAGCCGGTGAGCTTCCGCACGGAGACCACGCCGCCCTCCACATTGGTGAAGTCCGTGGCGTAGAGGGTCTTGGGATTGTTCAAGCCCTGGGGCGTGTCCTCGGTGATGGAGAAGTACCTGGCCACCACATCCCGCTTCAGAACCTCTTCCTCCACGGTGGGCGCTACCTTCTCGTTGAGCCGGAGCTGGTAGCCGATGGTGCCGTAGAGGGTATCGTCCAGAGCCGTCACCAGGTAGACGTCCTTGATGTTGTCGGTTTCCTTTTGCTTGTCATAGACGTACATGAGCTTCGGGACCAGATAGCTGGCGGGAACCTCCTTCAGATAATAGACCTGACCGATCTGAGGCAGCATCCGCTCGCCGTTGACATTGGCTTTTTGAAGCTCGGTCATTTCATTGGTGGGCTTGTAGGCGTTGGCCCGCTTCCAGAAGTTCTGTTCCTCCTGCTGCTTCTGGGTCTTCATGGAGGCGCCGGTATAAGGCTCCGCGCCGGTGGAGACCAGCAGGGATTCCGAGTCGGCTCTGACGTCGGCAGCAAAGGCTTTGTTCATGGCCTGGGCCTTGTAGGCCTTCAGGCTGTTTTCGGCGGTATCGGGCCGGGCAATGAGGTCGGCGGCGCCGCCGTAGCTGTTGTAGTAGCCGCCGTAGAGGAAGCTGGAGGGAACCCTTCTGACCAGGTTCTCGGTAAGCTGCTCGCCATTGCTGTAGCGAAGCCGCACCGCTTCCATCTTGCCGCTGGAGGAGTGGAGGACGTAGGCGTAGGTGGCCCAGACCGCGTACATATCATGATAGGGCTGGGTTTCATCCGCGTAGACCTGACCGTAGGTACCGCCGTAGGTATAGCCGCCCTGGGTGGTGGGCAGCTTCACCCATTCGCCGTCCTCGTTCTTGATCAGGTACTGATTATCTTTCGAGCTCCACTTCAGGAAGAGGTTTTCCTCCGTCAGATCGGGTCGGTAGACGCCGCTGGCGCCGCCGCCGGTGACGTTCAGTCTGGCCCAGCCCAGGAAGACCCGGTCCTCCCGGTCTGTCAGGTGCTGGGTGGAATCGCTTCTGCCGGTCCAGGAAGAAGGCGTGGGGATGTCCACAGGGACGTTCATCTCAATGTCCTCATGTTCCTGACGGTCGCCCGCGCCGGCGCCGAAGCTGATCTGCTGGCCGCCCTCCTGGACGGTGACGGTGCTGCCGTCGTTCTCGTACCAGTAGATATGGGTCAGGCCGGTGGTGTTGGGAACGCCGTAGACAGCCCGGAGCCAGACGGTGTAGGTGTCGATGTACATGTAGTCGTAGCGGGCCACAAGCACGGTGTCCCGGGTGATGCCGACGTCGAAGTTGAACTCCTCTCCGCTCTGCTGATCGAACCAGCCCAGGAAGAAGTATTCGGCCTTTTCAGGGGCGGCGGGCTCCGCAATCTTTGTGCCGCTGGTCACAGTCAGAGTGTTCAGACCAACGATGGCGTTGCCGTCCTCGTCCTGGAAGCTGACGTCGTAGGTGGTCTGTTCGTCCTCCACCTCCCGGTAGATATGGACGGTGGCGCTGGCGGTATCCCGGCGCACGCCGGCCACGTAGGTACCGTTCACCACCTGGCCGTAGAGATACCAGGCGTAGTTTCCGGTGGAGGTCATGGTGTTGGCGCCGCCGCCCATCCAGGTCCAGGTATCGCCGGCGCTGTCGGGATACAGGCCGCCGGAGCCGGTGAAGTACAACTGCTGGGCGCTGTCCCGGGCGCTGGAGATGATGCCGCCGGTGGTATCTGAGAAGTTCCATCTGCAGTAGTCCAGGTTGTTGGCCGCGCCGGAGACGCCGGTGAGAATATTACCGTTGAAGGCCGCCAGGCCCAGGTAGGTGTAGCTCACTCCGTTGTAGCTGTAGCTGCTGCTTCCGGCGGTGACGTTGTAGTTCACCAGCAGATAGATCTTGCCGTTCACCTCCACGCCGATGAGGTAATCCTTGGTGGTATCGTCGATGGTATTCACCTCATGCCAGCGCTCCACCTTCACAACGGTCTTGGTGTAGGTCACGGTGACGGTGATGTCCTCTCCACCCATGGTACCCTGGACAATGGAGACGTTGGGGGTGTAGCCCTCCACGGTGGGAACGGTGAAGCTGTAGTCCTCGCCCTCGATCACCTGCTCGGTATGGGTCTGGGGCCAGGTCACGGAGCTGTCCTCCGGGTGAGCATAGTTGACGGTAAGGGTATGGTCAACCTGCTTCACATAAAGCTGAACGTAAGTATCGGCGCCTGTTTCCCTTTCCGGGGACAGATAGAAGGGACCGTTGGAAGCCGGCTGAAAGATGGCGGTATAGACGTTGGAGCCGTACACCTTCAGGCTGTGCTCCGTGGGATTCCAGACCCAGACAGAGCTGGAGTCCGCTTTGGGGTACTCATCCCAATAGAAGTAAGTGGTGTCATCGATTTCCGCCTGGAGATAGCGGTTGCTCTCATACGCGCTGACGACGCTGTAGCCGTTGGCGGTTCTGACGAACTTCCAGGCAGCGTATTTCAGATCCGTGGTATCACCGCTGATTCCGCTGACGTTTTCTCCCTCCATCACCGCCGTCCCGGTGTAGCCGAGATAGCTGGCGTTTTCAGACGTGTAGGAAGAGCCGTAGTAGGAATAGTTGAAGGCGTATTCGTAGTAATACTTGTTGGTCTTGGCGGGATTGTAGTTGAGGGCGAGATAGGTGGTGCCGTTGTCGCTTATGCCGATAAGGTACTCCTTGTCGGTGTCAATCTCCGTCTTGTTGTAGGGAACCCATCTGGTGTTGCTGACGGTAGCGGGCTGATCCTGCACGATGGAGCCCCGGGTCTGCTCCGGCTCGGTGACAGCATTGCTTCCGCCGCCTTCAATGACAGTGGTGTAGTAGGTCGTGCCGGACTGGGTTTCCTTCCAAAGCTGCAGTACGTTGGCGTTGCCGGAGCTGGCTGCCCAGAAGTAGTTGCTGCTGGTGCTGAAGCCAAAGTAGGGATAGCTGCCGTTGGCAGCGTTCTTCAACTGGGCCACGCCGCTGGCGTTGATGGCGGGGGTCCATCTGCAGTAGCTGGTGTTGACGGCGGTATAGCCGGACAGGTAGGAAGAGCTGTTCATGCCGACGTAGGTGCCGGTGGACTTGCACTGCACGGTGTAGTAATTGCCGCTGGCGGCCAGGGTCACGACGTAGGCGTCGGCCACGTTGGTCAGCTCGGTGTCAGTGGCGGTGATGCCGGAGTTCGCCAGCGTGGTGGCGTTGCCGGCGACCTCGATCTCAGCGCCGTTGGAGCTGGGGGTCACGCCGGTGAAGACGTACTTGGTGGTGGTGCTGTTGTTGGTGATGACGTAATTGCCGGCCCAGTCGCTGGGAGCTGCGGTGAGAAGCTGGAATACACTGCCTTCGCTGCCCTCGGTGTAGGAGTAAACCGCGTAGAGGGTCACATTGCCCTCGTGGGTGTAGGGGCTGGTGAGCAGCTCGGGGACGGAGGTGTCGGGGGTGGAAATCTCCGCGGCAGCCCAGCCCCGGAAGCTGTAGCCCTCGGGGGTTCCCTGAGGCTCGGCGGGCAGGGTAACAGAACCTCCCACCGGGACGGTATTGGACGCGGGCTTGTTAACGCCAGCAGGGACTGAGTACGTTACGGTATAGGTTTCGATCTCAGTGGTGTAGTAGGTCGTGGCGGAAAGCGACGTCTTTTTCCACAGATACACGCCGTTGCCCGCTGTGTTTGTGGTGTTGAAATAGGTGCCGTTGTAGCACAGCGCATAGGTCGTCATATAACCGTTCGCCATCCAGAACTTGCCGGAGGAAACGGATTCAGGCTTCCAGATTCCACTTTGATACAGCGTAGTGTTCGTTGTGAGATTGTTGTCCGTGGTGGAGTTGGTGCTGAGATAATACGCGCTGCTGTTAGCAGACGCATAGATAGCAAAGTAATCCGTGTAACCTTCCGTGGAAATGCTGTTGAGTTTGAACTTGTTTGCGTCAGGAACATTTTCCAGATACTTCGGATTTGTGCTGCTGATCGCCGCGCCGGATGTGGAAATCAGTGTCTTGCCGTTGGTGTTGTTGTAATAGCTTGAGGTTGTCGCCGCCATCATATAATCGTTGACGGTGATACCGGAAGTAATTACATACTCCTCCGGCGTTACGTCATCAATGGAGGAAATCAATTGATAGACTGTTTTATTCTCCCCTGCTGTTCTGGTATACAGCGCCTTCAGGGTGATGTCCCGGGTGGCTGGATAGGAACCGGTGTAGACCGTTTCGGTGTTTTCGGTGGTCTCGGAGACAGTGTTTTCCACCCAGCCCACGAAGCTGTAGCCCTCAGGAGCGGGAGCGGTGGGCAGGGTGATGGAGCCCTCGGGTTCGCAGAACATGGATTCCGGCGCTTCGAGGCCCGCCGGCACGGAGAATTCCACGGTATAGCCGGTGAGCACGGGCAGAGTCTCGGTATGGCTGTAGCCGCAGTCCGAGCAGGTCATGGTGCGGGAGCCCTCGCTGGTGGTGTTGGGGGCGGTGTAGGCGGTCTCCACCATATTGTGTTCCGCGGTTTCCACAGCATCGCAGCGGGAGCAGCTATGCGTATGCCCGGAATGATCCGGCAAATCTGTCCACGCGCCCCAGTTGTGGCCCAGGGCGGGGATGGTCAGGGCCTGTTCGCTGCTGCGCTGGCCGATGGCACCGTTGTCGTTGGTGAAGTATCTGTCGCAGTCCGGGCAGTACCAGTAGGCATCATGGCCATTGGCGGCGCAGGTGGGTTCCACCCTTTCCGTAAGCACCGCGTTCTCATGCTCGCAGGTCTGATACTCGTCCTTCAGGGTGTGGGTGTAATGGGCGTCGCCAGTCTGGACGGTGAAGGTCTGGCCGGGGTAGACGGTCTTGACCACCTCGCCCAGCTCATTCACGATTTCCCAATACAGGAAGGCTTCCCTGGTATTGTCCGGCGTGGAGGCAGCCTGGGCGTAGGCCTCGGCCAGGTTGGTGTAAATGTAGGGATCGTCCCAGATATGGGGGCCGTTCACGGCGTCGTCTCCGAAGTAGCCGGTGTCGCTGGGGTCATGGTCGCCAAAGTATTTGACCTTGACGCCGGTGAGTCCATCGGGGTTCTCCCGCCACTTGGCGTAGATGCGGATGTAGCCCCGGACGTCGGCCCGCTTGGGGTCCGCGGCGGTCCACCTGTCGGACCAGGTGCTGGTTCCGGTATCCTTGTCCGTGACGCCGGGGACCTGGTACTGGCCTTCCCTGGCGCTGCTGTCCATACGGGCCAGATACTGCGCCTGGGTTTCGGTGTAAGCCCCGGCGGCGTTGGTCTTTCTGTTGCCGTAGCTCATGTCGGCCATGCTTTCGTTGGCGCCCATGGCAAAGTTGAAGTCCTGCTCCTTGCCGTTGTCGTCGGTGTAGTACCAGCCCAGCAGCACGTAGCCGTCCCGCTCCGCGGCCATGATGGCCCCGTCCTCCACCTGCTCGCCCCAGTCCAGACGGAAGGAGTCGGCCTGGTTGCCGGGGAAGCGAATGGTATCTCCGTCGGCGTTGTAGTCCAGCACCACCCGGAAGCGGAGCTTGGTCCACTTGGCGTAGACGGTCACGTTGCTGTTCGGCATCGTGGTGTTCCAGTCAAAGCGTTCCTTGCAGGTGGGGTCCTTGTACCAGCCTTCGAAGTAATATCCCTCTCTTGCCTGGTCGGAAATATCAACATCATAGGAAGAGATATCCGTTTCGTAGAGGACGTTGGTCTTTCTCAGGCTCGTGAGCTCACTGCTGCCGTCAAAATAGCTGATGGTCCACTTGTTTCTCTCGTAGAAGAGGTTGGCATAATCATAGGAGCTGCTGTACGCAAGGGTTCCGCCTGTGGACGAAGTATAACTCGGATTAGATACAGTATTCCCCAGATAAGAATTTGTTCTGCTGTACCCAAGGATATGGAAGCCGTAGAACAGCGAATTGGTGTAGTACACCGTGCCGTCCAGAAGGCCTTCCGCAGTAATTTTATAGCTCCCATCCAGGTCTTGAGTATACCATTCAACATAGTTAGGAGACGAGTAGGACTTGGTTTGAGCGAACCAGTTCCAACTGTCAAGAGAAGGATACCCGTCAAAGATATACTTGAAGGAGGTCATGGGAATGGTCATCCAGCAGTCCGTGGTGCTGGATGTACCAGCAGCGCCCTGTGTCGTATACCAGAGGTAGTAGGCGCTGGAGGAGGAACCGTATTTATCGGCCTCCGGCCAGCCGTAGACGCGAGCGCCGTACAGACCGACCATCTTACCGTTAAAGAGACGGTAGTTGGCCTCCTCAGACGTATCAGCTACGTAGGCAGAGTCGTTGTTGTAGTAATAGTACAGAGGGTAGTAGATGTAGCTGCTGTTGAGGGTAGTGCGGTAGTAATAATAATCGCTGTAGGATGTTGCGTTCGAGTAAGACACACTGTAAAACGTCAGGTTTTCCTCAAAATATTTATCCAGGCTGCTGGAGGAGCTGGGTCTGGAGCTGTAATAGTAGTGATAATACAGCGTCTTCAGGCTGGACAGAGAGGAACTGGCTTTCGGGCCGGTGCCAACCAGGTAGAAGCCGGAAGGAGACGCTGAGCTGTTCAGCTTATAATCACCCGCGCCGTCGTTCACTCTGTAGTAGTAATTGGTATTGCTGCTGTTAATAGAGCTGCCGTCGGCGTCATAGAAATTCATCGTAATCCGCTCTCTGTCATACTTGACGTCAAGCGTCGTGCTCTTGTCTCCGGCGATGTGGGCAGCAGAAAGCACGCAGTTGGAGCTGACCGTATAGTGCTCTGTTTCACCAATGGCATTGGTGATGGAAGTGCTGTTCAGGGCAGACAAAACCGAGCTCAGGGAATAGCTGGATGCCGAGATGCTCACGGGATCGCCGGACTTCTTGTTTTCATAGGAATACTGGTACAGGAAGTCATAGGTGTTGTTCGAAGCATCCGTATCGGGACGGTCCGCATCAGACTGTACCCAGATATTGACGTAATATGTCGTATAGGTGGGCGTCCATTTGGCGTAGATGGTGGTGTCCGCGCTGAGTTCGCCGCTGAAGCTGAAGGGACGGGTCATGCCCTGGTCGCTGTACCAGCCGCCGAACTCATAGCCGGTACGGGTGGGGCTGGGCTTGTCGTTGTTGGTCAAGGTCCTGCCCGCCATGAAGAGCTTGGGAGCGGTATAGGAGGCGGAGGTGGAGTCCTCAAAGCCGTTGGCGCTGTTGTTGCCGGAGAGGTTGTTGTCGAAGATCAGCCAGTGGCCTTGGGCCAGGAAGGGATAAACGTGCAGGTCATTCTCCTGGGAGAAGTCCAGCCGGGCAGGCTCGGAGGCCTCCAGCGGATAGTAGGCGCCGTCCTCGGTGGAGACATAGCTGGGATAGTCCCCCAGCAGCAGGGCGTTGGTCTCCTGGTCCCGGGCCACGTTGCTCTCCGGGGTCCAGCCGAAGAACTTCTGATCGCCCTTGAAGGGAATATAGCCCTTGTCAAAGTACTTGTTCAGGGTGCTGCCGGAGCTGAGGTGGTTGGCCTCGGTTTCCAGCACGTTGCCGGCCTGGTCGTGGTAGGTGATGTAGACCACGTCAAAGACCATGGCGTAGTATTTCAGAGTCACGGCGCCGGTCTGAGCCTTGGCGGTCTCGTTGATCTCGGCAATGGTAACTCCCGCGTCGTTGTCCCCAAAGGGGGCGGTGGGGTCCGCCGCCGCCCGGAACCATCCCTCAAAGGACTGGGTGGCCTTGATGCTGGGAACGCCCGGGTCGGTGACAGGCATTGCGCCCGTAAGCAGGTCGCTGCGAATGATCTGCCGGTTGATCCGGTTCCAGGCCCCGGTGGAGCCGTTGGCACGGGCATAGAATTCCACAGTCACGTTGTAGAAGTCGCCGGAGATGCCGCCGGTCACGGCATAGACGGAGAAGTCCTTGGCCATGAAGCGCAGGGCTTTGCCTCTGCCGCCGCGGTCGGTGCTGATCAGCTCAGAATTGACGATCTCGGGGCTGCCGTCGTCCCGAATGTGTACGACGGTGGGATTCTTCAGATTCTCCAAGCCCTCCAGACCGAGCTGTACCTCCACCTCGGCCTTGGGCTCCAGCTCCATGCCGTCTTTGACAAAGCTGATGTCAGCGGCAGCAAAGACAGGACCGTTCACTACGGATTTCAGTCCATAGAGAACCGCCTCGTCGGTGACGGGCTTGACGGTCATCTGGGTGTTTTCAGGCAGAGCGCCCTCGGGGGCCTCCACGCTGACGGTCATGGCGCTTTCCTCGCCGCCCTCAAAGCTCTGGGCGGGCATGGGCTCCGTGGGAGCCTCCTCCCCCTTCACCAGCAGATCCAGCCGCATGAGAATGGCCGCGAGCTGGGCGCGGGTGGCGGTGTCCGTGGGATGGAAGCTGCCGTCGTCGTAGCCTGCCACCAGGCCCGCCGCCGCGCAGTAGCTCACCGCGTCCCGGGCATAGTCCGAAACGGCGTCAAAGTCCGTGAAGCTGCGCTCGTTCTCCGCGGCCAGAGTCAGCTCCTGCTTTTCGATGTACTTGTACAGAATCGCGCAGAGATCCTGCCGGGTGATCACCCGGTTGGGGGCGAACTTGCCGCCGCCCACGCCGGAGGCCAGACCCTGCTCCGCGGCCCAGGCCGCGGCGCCGGTGAACCAGCTCCCCGCCGGGGTGTCGGTAAAGGCGGAGTTCCCGTTGTCCGTTTCCGCCTGGGCGTAACGGGCGAGAACCGTGACGAACATGCCGCGGGTGACCTCCAGGTTCGGCGCGAAGGAGGTCTCGCTGACGCCCGCCATCCATCCGTTCTCATGTACGTAGTCCACCGCCGCAGAATACCATGCGTTGTCGCTTACGTCCCGGAAGGACGCCGCTTCAACGGGGATCAGCAGCATGGAGACTGTCATGACGATGGCAAGCATCAGTGCGGTCAAACGAGTGAGCTTGTGAGTCATTTTTCTTTCCCCTTTCGAAAGAATTAGTATTGGACACAGTTCTTGACACTATGGCACCATACTTTGATTAGAATTATACACATTTGAATTTTTGCATGCAAGCAAACTAAAAAAACTTAAGAATTCTTAATCTAAGCAGTCATATTGAATAGATTTCCCATATTCAAGTGGCTTTTTTTGTGCATTCTGAATATTTTTTATGTATTATTTTTTTGAATTTTTGAAAATTCAAATTCTAAATGAGTTTTTTGGTTTTGCCGCCCTCTTTCGACATTTTGTGGGGAATCTGCGGAGCGCCACAAGATATGCGTCGGAGAGAAGCTTGATGGGAATTATTCGCAGCGTGTATCATTCTGTTTCATTCTGTTTTATACACTGCCCGCCGCCACGTCCATGGGGGAACGGCGAGCCGGGGAACACGGTCCTACGGGTGGGGGGACGCGGACGGCAGAGTGCCGTCCCTACAGGCGGGGGACGGCAGACGGCTGAGAGCCGTCCCTACAGGCGGGGGACGGCGGACGGCTGGGAGCCGTCCCTACAGGCGGGGGACGGCGGACGGCTGAGAGCCGTCCCTACA
>CAMOSU010000031.1 GCA_946625125.1 uncultured Clostridia bacterium | reverse complement strand
GGTCCGGAGCGTTGCCTGCCGGGCGTTTTCGCTATGTATGTAGTAGGGTGTAGTAGGGTACGGTTCTATGTGTTGGTCCTATGGCTTTTCTGCTTCACCAAGTATGTATATGATATTCTGCACGCCACAGCTTGTCAACCGTTTTGCAGGCATAGAGACTGTTCGTTTCTGACACGGGCGGAGACCACGAAAAGCGGCGATGTGAAGCGCGTTGTGGGCCTGTGTGGGCTTTTCCGGGAAGGGGTATCCTGCAGCCAAAATCTTTGGTCTGGACTTTTGAGGGAAAGTGTGGTATGTGTTGTGTCGTAAGGAGGTGCGACGCATGAATACCATACAAAGAAAAAGAGTAAACGTACAATCGAAAAACGCAAAAGCGGTTTTGGTTCGGCAACAGCCGGAGCAGAACCGCTCTCTTGTTATCTGGGAGGAGGTGAGAACATGAGTACACCCACACCACCACCGCAGCCCAGCACCAGGCAGCGGCCATCATGGGAAATCTGGTCGGCACAGGCATCCAGGAGCCGACAGAAGCAGAGCCCGCAAACCGAATCGTGGGGGACGCGGGATGATGAACGCATCATCCTTGCCTGGAGAATTGGACGGAGGAACCGCAGGAAAGCGCTGCGGTCAAAAGCTGCACCGCAATAATCAAAGAGAAGCCATTCCCGAAGGGGAAAGCTCCAAGAAATACGCCGAGACGCCGGTTGGCAATGATCCGACCGGCGTCTCGTTTGTCCCTTTCTGCCCGTTTCCTGGCCTTTCCGCGTTTTATCCCCGTATGGGTCAGATCTGGGTCAAAGGCCTGACCCATTCGCTGACCCAGATTGTTTTGAAGGCAAAGTGGAGGAAAAACACGATTTTCAGGGCCGTTTTGGAGCAAAACACCCGATTTTCTTGCGAAAATCGGGTGTCAGTGGAGCTACTGGCCGGACTTGAACCGGCGACCTGCTGATTACGAACGTTCGTATCTGGATTTTTCCCTTGCTGCGCCTGGATTTTCAGAGCTTTTCCCCCGGCTTTCCCGGAAGAATCAGCAGGTCAATTATCCCGTTTCCGCCTTCTCCTCTGCTGTCAAAACAAGCATTTGTGGTCAGCTTTTGGGTCAAGAAATACTTGCGGTTTAGCGGTATGGGATACTTGACCGGAAGCGTACTACGTTGTCATATCCATTTCTCTTCAAAAAAGAATCAAGATCATTACCTGAGATCATATTCTTCGGGCCAGTCCAAATTTGCGTTACCACAGACTGCGGGAACTCCGAAAAAGAAATAGGAATAAAAGAAATAAGATCATTATCGGTTTCGCAGTAATCTAGCTTGTTTTGCAAAAAGCTGATAGTATCTTCGAGCCATGGCAATCCTGAAGTTTCCATCTCTTCGCAATTGAACCAGTCTGGATTCTTATGAATTGGACTTTTCAAAAACAATCGCCACTCTTCTTCTTCGACGAACCCTTTAGATTTTAACCCGAGTGAATCGACAAACAATGTCCCAAGTATGTGGTCGAAATAATAACGTTTCTGGATATCATCTTTTGGATTGTCGTTTGAGATTTTTTTCTCATCAAGGGCTTTATCTGTTTGCTCTGAAAAGAAAGAAAGGGCAGCTTTGGCGGCCGAATATATGTGTGCATCAAGTTCTTCGTCTGTCAGATATTCAACCTTTTCCAACCGTAATATATTGGGATGCGATAGACAATACTCATCTAACTGCGCCTTCGAAAAGCCGATACAGCACCCTTTTCCGTCATCTGCATATCCACGCCATTGGCTTAACACATCCGGTTTCTCGCTAAAACAGACAACGTAATTTGTAAATGCACCATTTGCGAACTGATAATTCCAGAAATTTATGGCCTCCCGTGTCATTACAAGCATTGCACTGACATCGGTCATCTTTTTGTACCTGAAAGGGAACGGATGATCAATATACTGTTGTTCGATGTAATGAATAAGGCGTGGGAAAAATAGTTTGAGTTCTCGAGAATCGTTGCTTTTTTGAATATCGCTCATTCGCAATGACTTACTGTTTAAAATGCTAAAGCATTTTCGGTTGGAACAGTAATGGTATAAGAACGTTGGAGAGTTCACATCCTACACCCCTTTTTCAGCCCCTATTTTCAGTGTAACCCAAGGAACCGCTTCTTCTTTGCGTCAATATCATCCTGTTGGGATAATACCCTGGTCAAGAAAGCCAGCCTATTGTCGTATCAGTCTATAACTTGTATAGTCTTTATAACAATAAATGTTGATGATATCCTTGGTTACTATCTCAAAACTAAATAGGGTGCGTGTATTATCGGGATCTTTTTCATAATAGAGCAAGTAATCACCATTTTCAATTCGATAGTATTCGCCATAATCAAACCATGGTAAATTGTATGTGGTATTACCGTCAGATTTCATTGTAAAGTAGTATTTCCCATCGCTGGTTTTCCAAGTACCGGTAAGAAACTTGCTCGTATATTCGGCGTTTCCAAAAATCAAATCTTCCGCATCTTCAAACCCCAGTAGTTTAACTATGTCTGTATATGAATGCGTTATCTTATCTGCTTCTTTTTTATCATCAAATTGATACTCTACTTTGTCAGGAAGATACTGTTTTGCGAGGTATGAACTCTTTCCTTTCATCGATATGCCCTTGCTTTTACATTTCTGAAAGAATGCCTCGAGCGTGATATTGTGTTCTTTTATATAGGCTGTCCACACATCGTCTGAATCTGACTTTACCCAGTCGAACATATCATATTTTTCTTTAAGCAATGCAATATAGTCATTTGCCCTTTCATATGGATAAAGAACGTAGAACTTGATAAACGCATCAAATTGCTTATCTTCCTTATTTGTACGGTATAGTGAAATAGCTTCTTGATAAATCGTTTCTTTCAGTTCGTCAATCTCTTTGTTTATTGTTGGATTATTCCTTCCATATTCCAGGACCCTCAAAGCATTCAGAGAATCATTTTTATTGAGATAGTCTGCTGCCCATAGGAACAAGCATCCCTCCAATGTTTCCTTTGCATCTGAATAATCGCCTAAAGATTTGAGCATTTCATAGGCGTTCTCATAATCCTCTTCGTTGTTCAACAAATCTTGTGCGTGAAGATATTGGGTTTCGAGTATTCGCTCTGAGGAATCTTTGTAATTGCTCTTTGAAAGATCAGTGAATATCACTATCGCGGCATCGTACTGCTTTTCGTTTATTAGTGCTTCAGCGTGTGAATATTTGACCGCATAGATCATTTCTTCAGATTCTGAATAACCAGATTCTGCCAACTCTTGAAACACTGCTTCCGCTAAGTCGTATTCGCCGTTGCTTAACAGGTCAACTCCACGACGATATTCCGTTTCCAACAAATAATCGTCAGCTTTCTTGTATCCGGTTAGATTAGAAAACGCTTCCTTTGCCGCGTCAAATTGTCCATTTTCAAGCAGCTTCCCAGCTTGCAAATAATCAACGAATTGAGAATCATGTAGTTTTGTGATAAACGGCAGGAACAAGTTGCCTTCTGCTTCAGCAAAGGAGCCATTATCCGCGCTTTTAATCGCTTTTTGATAATGCGAAACGTAAAGGTAGCCTGTGATCCCGATGCCGACCACTAACAGCGTTGCGACTGCAGCAATGACATATCGCGGTTTGATATGCAGCCGCTTTTTCGACTTGCTTTCGTTGACAGCCTGTTTCTGGTCGGCTGCATCTGCAATCGTATTTTGCGTTTCTTCCAACGCGGCATCGTCAGAAATAAGTTCAGTTTCCGGCAGTGCGGCTTTCTTTCGTTTTCGTCGAACAACAAACAAGATGACTGCGGCAATCAAAACTGCGGCTCCGGCAGTAGCCCCGATGATCAGAACCAGAGAGGGTCCATGGGATTCCTCCGGAAACCGTACAGAGATCCCCTTCTGCGTGGCGAAATCAATCAGTTCTCCAACGTGAATAGCTCCATAAATCCCGGCTGAATCTTCTACGCTGTAAGTATTGATGCCAACGACGTACCCAAGAGTGTTGAACAGCGGGCCGCCGGAATTGCCATGGTTGATTGGCGCGGTGCTTTGCAGGAGCCGGAACTCTTTACCGCCTTCTACGGCATGAGTGGTGTGGATCGTGCTGATGATACCGGTGGTGATGGTGGCCGCTTCGCTGCTGTAGGCTTCGCTGAGCGTAAGGACGTCTGCCGCGCCGGGAAAACCAACGGCATAAACAGCTTCGCCGCGTTTCACGCCGGCTTCATCCAGGACCAGCGCCTTCAAAGCTGCGTTCGGATAGGGAAGCTGCAGGATGCAAAGGTCCCTCTCCGGGTCATCGGCGAATACAGTAACGGCAACTTTGATTCCTGTTTCTGTCCAAATCGAGATGGACTTTGGATTATCTTCCACCACATGATGATTGGTTACGATCAGTGTGGCGTTGGAATCGCTTTGAATCACGAAGCCGGAGCCGGTGGCGTAACCGTCGTTATACTCTGCGATAATCCGCACGACAGATTCCAAGGAATCCAGTACATCCTGCGGAACGGCTCCGTCGGCGTTTACAACACCAGACATCAAAGAAAGTATCAATAAGGTAATGACGAGCATAGATATAATTCGCTTCATCTGTCAAATCTCCTCGCTTTTCGTTAGCGCACCATGTATATTGAGCGATAGCGATTTGTGGCTTAGGACGTGGTACAAATGTACTCTTTTGCTGTGTGGCTATTATCGCACGAAAGTCGAATGATGTCAACATATTCCACAGAATAATCGAAATGCTATTTGAAAGTAAAGAAGACCTATGATAAAAGCCCCCGTGTGGGGCGCATTGTGGGCCAATGTGTGCTTTTCCGGGATGGAGTAGGGTAAGGATAGCCCTGCGGAGCGAGAAGGGAGCGTTGCGGGGGCTTTGAGATAGTTTTTCCTTCTGCCGGTCCCAAGAAGCGGAAACTGTCAAAAATTGGGCCACCGTAGTCAAGGACTTACGAGACAGGATTGCACAAGGCGATGGAAACGTTTCAAGGCTAGGCAGCGGAGCTTTTCTTCGCAGAGATTATGCAAAGATTATGAGAGAGAATTATTTTTTTCTTCTGCCATTTTTCTTCTGAAAGCAAAGAAGGGATTTCAACAAAGAACCATTCTGAAACGCCGAGCCAGGCGGAAGATTTCGCTCTCCGGCGGAGGGCTCTTTGGAGGAGCTTATCGGAACCGTTTTTGCGCAAAACTGCACAGTCGATTTATCAGCAGCAGCGGGATAAAGGGGTTGTCAGGCTTGCGCCTGCCAACCCCGAAAAACACCGCCCGGCAACGCCGTGCGGGGATGTGCGAATATATCAAGATTTTTGAAGGTTGGCAGCTTTTATAGCAACATACCGGGAAATCTGAGGCGCAGCAAGGAGCTTCGTATAACAGAGAACTTGACAACGCCTTTTCCCGGCTTCGCCGGGGCAAGCAGAGCCTGTGGCTGTCCGGCAAGCCGTCCGCCCAGGCATTTGCGGGCAGCAGCCCGCACCCACTTTCTTCTTCTGCCCGTTGTCATTCCGCATCGAACAGCGCAAAACAGGCGGTCGTAACCGATCCCCCAAAGATTGCGCCGTGCCCTCCGCACTCCAGGCGTAGGAACGTGAAACGAGGATCTGCCCCGAATCGTGCCGCATAGCGCTCCAGACCGCAAGAGATCGGGACCGTATCGTCGTCGCTGCTGTGGACGATCAAAAGCTTTGCGTCAGAGCGTTCCATACCTTCTGTCGCAGACCTCCCCGCCGCGGAACCGAAGCGAATGCGCTCCCAAAGCGCGGCGCCGGGAATCAGTAGCGCGCCGGGCAGACCGAAACGCGCCCGGATCCACGCGGCGCTGCTGTCAAACCCGGCCAGAGCCGCCACGGCCCGGACTTCGGGATGCTCCGGCAGAACCGCGCAGACGGCGTATCCGCCCATACTATGCCCAAAGAGACAGACCGGCAGACCGGCAGCCTCCGGAAGCGCTTCGGCGGCCTTGATTGCGGCGTCCAGATCCAGAACGACCTGCATGACTCCAACTGTGGAGCTTCCGGCGCTGTCATCGTAACCGGTGGCGTCATAAGCAAAAACAAGGTAACCGTGATTGGCAAGGGCAGAAATGACGTTCAAATATGCTCTGTGACCAAACCCCATACCGTGGGCGACGACCACCAGGGCCGCTGCGTTCTTTCCTTCGGCTGCATACAGTCTGCCTGCCAGAGGCGTCCCGTCCTGATTGCAGAATGGAATTTCTTTGGAATAAAGTCCGGCGAACTGTGACTCGTGATAGCTTTGGGCTGCTGGTGTCTGCACCCGATGGTCAAACATACTCGCATAAGCCGCCGCCCCCAGAATAAGCAGCAAAACGATGAGGAAAGCGAAAATCAACATCCATCGGCAGAGCTTTTTTGACCGTTTCAAGCAAGGCGCCTCCTCTCAGCTCACGGACAATGTATCTGTCCAAGATTATATCAAAATGGGTCGCTTTCTGCAAGCGCTTTCATGCGGCGATTTGTTCGTCGCCTCCGGAAAAATCGCATTTTCCACCCCGTCATTCTGAGCGGAGCGAAGCGGAGCCGAAGAATCCGTCCTTCCCCCGTCATTGCGCTGCACGCCTTCCTTCTCCCTGTCATTCTGAGCGGAGCGCAGCGGAGTCGAAGAATCCGTCTCTCCCTCCGTTCAAAATTTGCGCTGCAGGAATCAAAGAAACACGTTTCATATTCGCCGTAGGGGACGGCGTCCACGACGTCCCGCACGTTTCAGAACATAGACAGGCTCGGGGCGTCGAGGACGCCGCCCCCTACGATTCTGAAAAGATGATAACTTTCTGTGTCTTGCCCTTCTTTCGCTGGCTATTTTCGCCTTCTGTGGTATACTGTCGTGTTACCAAACAACGAAAGAGGTGACGCCGCATGGCAAAGAAACGGGCCAACGGAGAGGGCAGCATCCGCAAACGGAAGGACGGACGCTGGGAAGGTCGCTACACCGCCGGACACGATCCCGAAACCGGGAAGGCCATCATCAAGAACGTGCTGGGCAGGACCCAGGCGGAGGTAAAGCAAAAGCTGAAAATCGCCCTGGGGAACTGCGAAAGGCTGGACCCGGTACGGGCCGGGAAGGACACCCTGGGGGAATGGATCGAGCAATGGTTTGAGATCTACGCCAGGCCCAATCTCCGGGACAGTACGGCCCGCTACTACCGGATGTTCATCGACCAACACGTGATCCCAAAGCTGGGCAGCGTAAAGCTCAGCAAGCTCCGGGCCATGCAGATCCAGAAGTTCTACAACGACCTGCGTACCGGCGGGCGGATCCGGGAGGTACAGAAGGAAAAGAACCCAGGCTTGAGCGCCTCCTATGTCCGGGGCATCCACACTATGCTCCATACCTGCCTGGATGCGGCAGTCCGGGAGAAGCTGATCCTCTCCAATCCTGTGAATGACTGCAAGCCGCCCAAGATCGAGCGGAAAGAGATGAAAACCTTAGAGCCGGAGCAGGTACAGGCTTATCTGAAAGCGGCGAACGCCAGGGGCTTGCTTCCCATGTTCTTCCTGGAGCTGACCACGGGGATGCGAAAGAGCGAGCTGGCAGCCCTGCAATGGTCGGACCTGGACCGGAAACAGCAGACCATCTCGGTGAGCAAGCAGGTCTGCAAGGTGGACGGCAAGCTGACGGCGGTGCCGCCCAAGACGGCAAATTCGGTGCGGAAGATTGCGCTGTCAAGTGAGACCATCTCCCTGCTGGACAAGCAGAGGGAGGCAAACAAAGAGAAATACCCGGGCAATCCGTATATCTTCCCCTCCCCGGTGACGGGAGAGATGTACCACCCGGACTCGGTGGTGAATCTCCACAAGAAGATTCTGAAGGAGGCAGGGCTGGAGCATATTCGCTTCCACGATCTCCGCCACACCTTCGCAACCCTGGCCCTGCAAAACGGCGTGGACGTGAAGACCGTCTCCGCCATGCTGGGTCACAGCAACGCGGGATTTACGCTGGCGACCTACACCCACACCACCACCGCCGCCCAGCACCAGGCAGCGGCCATCATGGGGAGCCTGGTCGGAGCAGGGATGCGGTAGCGGCGACGGGAAACGGAGCATGGCGCACACTGTGCGCCGCTACAACGCGATTGCTACGAAGCAGCGCCACCTCATCCGTCACGGCCTCAGGCCGTGCCACCTTCCCCTCAAGGGGAAGGCTTGTGAGTGCAATATTCGTCCGGTTTGGGTCAAGATCTGGGTCAGGCGCGGAAACGCGAGCCTGACGGGGATCTTGACCCAAAACGCTTCTGCGGTACCGCAGTACAATCGAAGCAGGTAATTGCACCTGCTTTTTCCGTACTTTTTGCTGCTGTTTGATCGCCTCGGACGCCAAACGTGCGCCAAATGAAGCGCTTTGCGACTAAAACAGAAAACACAAAAATCCTTGATTTTCCGGGGAAAATCAAGGATTTTTGTGGAGCTACTGGCCGGACTTGAACCGGCGACCTGCTGATTACGAATCAGCTGCTCTACCGACTGAGCCACAGTAGCGATTATTTACTTTGGTATTCTACCATATTTTTGCCGCGCAGTCAACTAAAAAAATCGGAAGAATACAATCATTCAAAATCTGGAGAATATAAGCTCCTTTGTTCTAAAGACTGCACATTAATATGGGAGAAGAACAACGCACAAACAGAATGAAGAATACAAACACAAAAACAGGAAGGACGCAAGGTGCAATTGCCTCTTTCAATTATGGGCTCGGCATGATACAATATAAGAAACCGGCTGCGCGGCGAGCAATTGGGGGAGAGGACGGGGCGCGTTTTCTCGGGTGCGAGGAGACGGCGCAGGTTCCCAAAACCGCGGAGCATCGGGTTTGGGGAACAGAGATAATTTTATGGTCAGGTGGTTATGATGGATAAACGCACGGTCTTACGGGAGCGCTTTGGGTTCCGGTCCTTTCGGGAGGGGCAGGAGGCGTTGATTGACGCGATTCTGAGCGGACGGGACGCCTTTGGGGTCATGCCAACCGGCGGGGGCAAGAGCCTGTGCTATCAAATTCCGGCTCTGCTGCTGGAGGGGCTGACCCTGGTGGTGTCGCCTCTGATCTCCTTGATGAAGGATCAGGTGGCGGCCCTGAAGGAGGCGGGCATTCCGGCAGCCTTTCTCAATTCCTCTCTGACCGCTGCCCAGCAGCGGGAGGTGCTGCGCCGGGCTGAGCTGGGGGCCTACAGGCTGATTTACGTGGCCCCGGAGCGACTGCTGACGGACAGCTTTCTGGAATTTGCCGCAGGGCAGACGATTTCCCTGCTGGCGGTGGACGAGGCCCACTGCGTCAGTCAGTGGGGGCAGGATTTCCGGCCCAACTATCGGGATATTCCGGCCTTCGTCCGCCGTCTGTCCCGGCGGCCGGTGATCGCTGCCTTCACCGCCACGGCCACTGCCGAGGTGGGGGAGGACGTGGTGCGGCTTCTGGAGCTGCGGGACCCGCTGCGGCTCGTCACGGGCTTTGACCGGCCCAATCTTTACTTCGACGTGCGCCGGGAGCGGGACAAGACGGCCTGGCTCAAGACTTACCTGGAGGGCCATCGGGACAAGAGCGGCATCGTCTACTGCGCCACCCGGAAAACGGTGGAGCAGGTCTGCGAAAAGCTGCGCTCCGCCGGCTTCGCCGCCACCCGTTATCACGCGGGGCTGGACGACGCCGAGCGGCGGGAAAACCAGGAGGACTTCGCCTATGACCGGGCATCGGTCATGGTGGCCACCAACGCCTTTGGCATGGGCATTGACAAGTCCAACGTCAGCTTCGTGATTCACTACAACATGCCCAAGAACATCGAAAGCTACTACCAGGAGGCGGGCCGCGCCGGACGGGACGGAGCGCCCGCGGACTGCGTTCTGCTGTTTTCCCCGGGAGACGTCATCACGGCGGAATTCCTGATTCAGAACGGCAATGAGCGGGAGCAGTTGGATGAGGCGCTGCGGGTGCGGCTGTTGATCCGGGATATGAAGCGCCTGCGGCAGATGCAGGACTACTGCAAAACCGACGGCTGCTACCGGGCCGCGCTGCTGGACTACTTCGGGGAGGCTCACGCTCCCAACTGCGGCTGCTGCGGCAACTGCCTCCAGCGGGAGGAGGAATCTGCGGAGGAGGGCGAGGAGGAGGACATCACCCTGGCTGCCCAAAAGATCCTCTCCTGCGTCCGGCGGGTGGAGCGGAAGAACGGAGTGGGTCTTGGCGAGACCATGATTGTGCTGATCTTGGCGGGCAGCCGGGACAAAACCCTGCTGGCCCGGGAATACGACCTGCTTCCCACCTACGGCATCATGAGGGACACCAAGCGGACCTTGCTGCATGATTACCTCCGGGCGCTGGTGAAGCAGGGCTATCTGCGCAGGCCGCCCGGAGACTATGACGTGCTGATTACCACGGAACAGGCCGAGAGTGTGCTGTTCCGACAGGAACGGGTGCTCTGGCGGCACGCAGTCCAGAAGGAGCAAAGCACCCGACAGCAAAAAGCCGGCGCGTCCGGGAAGCCGGAGGCGGCGGATCAGGCGCTGTTTGACCGGCTCCGCAGTCTGCGCTCGGAGCTGGCCCGGCAGGCCGGGGTCCCGGCTTACGTGATCTTCCACGACGCGACCCTGCTGAACATGGCAAACGCGAAGCCCGCCTCGGAGGCGGAGCTGCTGGCGGTTTCCGGCGTGGGGGAGCAAAAAGCGAAAAAATACGGCCAGGCAGTTTTGGCCGTGACTGCCGAATGGAGGCAGGCGCAGCAGGCGAAGAAGTCCTCCAAGGCAAAGAAGAAGGAGCCCCAGCCGCCCCTCCGATTGACGCCGGAGCAGTTGTCCCGCTATGTCTTCCAGCCGGAGGGCGTGTCCATGACGGCATTTGCCAGAGCGCTGACCGCCTTGAAGGACGAGAATGAGCCCGGAGCGCTCACGGGCAGGCAGCTTTCTGATCGGCTGCTGGCGGAGGGCTTGCTCACCGAGGAGACAGCGGAGACGGGCCGCCTCCGCCGCCGCCCGACACCAGCGGGGGAAGCCGCGGGCATTCTCATGACGGAGCGGGTCAAGGAAGACGGAGAGGTCTACAGCATGGTTACGCTGACGGAGGAAGCCCAGCGGCAGTTGATTGCCCGGCTGTCTGAGGGCCTGGTGATTGAATAGAGTCCTGCTGCCAAAGCTTTTTTCGGTGCGGAAACGAGAGGCTTCCGCCCCTGCGGCGAAACCGTCCCATTTCTGTCATTCTGAGCGAAGCGAAGAATCCGTAACCCCGTCCCCTGCGGGCTGGCGCAGGCGGGAAACGGCGGACGGCTGAGAGCCGTCCCTACAGGCGGTGACGCATCAAACGCGCGGGGCGTCGGGGACGCCGCCCCCTACGGCGGGGTACGGCGGAAACGTACCGATTCTGTCATTCTGAGCGCAGCGAAGAATCCGTACCCCCGTCCCCATTTCCAATGTTTTCAAATGGCAATTTGAAAACACCTCAATTTTCCATTTTCCATTTTCAATTCTCAATTTCCCCGTGCGGGGTACGGCGGGGCGGGGAACCCGACCCCTACGGGTGACGCGGATATACGGCGGCCTGGGGTCAGGCCGCTCTGCGGTGTGGGCCGGACTGTTGCGGACAGATCATAAAACCCCACAAATTCTGACGAAATAATCCTTTACTTTTTCCCGGTTTTGCGGTATGCTATAGAAGCGCAACGGCACATTTATTCTTTTAGGAGGTAACAAATTATGAAGTTCGTATGTCCCGTTTGCGGGTACGTCCACGAGGGCGATACCCCTCCCGAATTCTGCCCCATCTGCAAGGTCCCCGGCTCCAAGTTCACCAAGGTGGAGGGCGAGATCAAGCTGGCCGCGGAGCACGTCTTCGGCGTCGGCACCAAGATGGACAATGTTCCCGAGGAAGACAAGAAGTACATCCTGGAGCAGCTGAAGGCCAACTTCACCGGCGAGTGCTCCGAGGTCGGCATGTACCTCTGCATGGCCCGCATCGCCCACCGCGAGGGCTATCCCGAGATCGGCCTGTACTGGGAAAAGGCCGCCTTTGAGGAAGCCGAGCACGCCGCCAAGTTCGCCGAGCTCCTGGGCTCTGAGCTGGAGCCCAAGATGACCGCCTCCACCAAGGAGAACCTGAAGTGGAGAGTGGACTGCGAGTACGGCGCCACCCAGGGCAAGTTCGATCTGGCCGCCTGCGCCAAGAAGAACGGCCTGGACGCCATTCATGACACCGTTCATGAGATGGCCCGGGACGAGGCCCGTCACGGCAAGGCTCTGGAAGGCCTGCTGAAGCGGTACTTCAAATAAGAGTTCCCAAGGGGACAGGCGATCCGTGCCTGTCCCCTGATCTATTGAAATTCTGATCAGGAGGCGACCGTTTCATGGACAAAAGGTATCCCAAGGATTTGTTTTGGTTTCATTTTTTTCAAACATTCCTGTTTCACCACATATTCCTTTGGCTTCCCGGTATTACGCTCCTGATTGTTGGCATCTGGGTCCGGCCCTGTCTCTACGTTGGTCTCGGTTTTTTGGTCATGGATCTGATCGCTTCCTATCTTAACGCAGTTCGCACCAGAGATGTTTTTTTGAACAGCGATAATCCGAATTTCAAAGAGGCTCAGGATGCTGTTTTGTCAGAGAACTGGAGAGAGAACCTCCAGCAAATGGCTGAAAACAAAAGTGGAGAAAACAAGGAGTAGCAGCAAGCTTTCCACGACGGGGCCAGGCGCTACAAGGGCCCGGGAGGCCCTGTGGAAGCGTTTTTTGATAGGAGGTAGGCGGTATTATGGCAATGACCCGTGAAACCCTGGAAAAGCAAAAGGAAAAGAGCCAGGCCCAACTGGAAAAGAGGAGGGCGGCTGTTCCCTTTGAACAGCCGGAGGTCGCCAATGAGCAGAATCAACTGATCGCGGAGCTGCTGGATGTGGAAAAGCAGTCCCTCGCCTCGCTGAACGTCATCAAGGTCTGGGTCTCGGTCTTTGGGATTCTTCTGCTCCTCAATCTGCTGCTGACAGTAATCGCCCTGGCGTCCTGACCGGGGCAAGGCCCCACGGGGCTGTAGAGGCGGTATTGCAAGGGAAAAGACAAAAAACGGAGAGCAGGAAGCTGGCCGCGGCAGCCGCCTGCTCCGAATGAAAGGCGGAAACTGTTATGTTAATCAAACTATTGGTAGAGCTCGTCATCGGCGGTCTGTGCGGCTACGCGGCAAACCGGATCATGAAGGGCAAGACCGACAACATCCTGCACAATGTCATCCTGGGCCTGGTGGGCGGTCTGGTGGGCGGTCTCATCGGCAATCTGCTGGGACTGGGGGGCGGCTGGCTCTCCGGGGTGATCCTCTCCATCGGCGGCGCCTGCCTGGTGGTCTGGGCCTACAGGAAATATTTCAAGTAAGATGGAGGATCTGCTGTTAAAGGAGGCCCGGGAGCGGGGCTTGGCGGACCAACGCGGGCTGTATCTGGCGGCCAACGTCTTTGCCGACGGGACGCAGCTTGGGCGGGTCTGGGCCTTTCTGAACGGAACTCAGCTCTTTTTGGCGGAGCTGGAATTTCCAGCCGGGCTGGGGAAAGCGCTCCGGGTCATTGAGCTGCGGGGCGGGAAGACGGAGCTGACCCGGTTTCTCCTCCCGATTTCCCTGAGGCTGGATACGGCCCAGGGCAGCTTTGAGTTCAAGGGCTTCCGGGACGCGAAAAAATGGCTGGCGGCGGTGGAAGCCGCCTGCCTGGAAAAATAATCCTGCCATACAAATCGGCGACGGAGGGAGAAGCCCTCTGCCGCCGCGCTGTTTATTGGGAGAAATCATGTCGCCTCCGGGGAGCAAGTCGCCGGGAAATCACAGGAGGCCGCAGGGGACAGGGAAGGCGATCAATCCAGAGGCAAAGGCTCCATGGCCTCGTGGAGCTGCCGGGTCAGAGCCCCGGCGAAGATCCGGTCCGCCTGGATGTGTACCGTCTGGAGGGCCGGCGCGCACTGGGCCACCGGGAGCTTTCCGTTCATGAAAACGTCGTTGTCCAGAATGAACTTCACCTCGTTGTCCTTTACGTTGCCCCGCTGGAGCAAGCCGGGACCGGCGTGCATCTTCAGCAGACAGCCGCCGGAGATGGCCATCTCAATGTCCTGACCGGAGCGGGCGAAGCTCTCCTCCCGGGTGTCCTCCTCTGCCAGCAGGCCCAGATATCCGGGCTGGAAGAGATCCCGGAAGGGTACGCCCTCCAGGTCCAGAGCTTTGCGGGAGAAGACGTTGATGAAGCGAAGACCCACCCGCTCAAAATAGGCGGGCTGATAGACGGGAATGAACTGGGCCAGAATCAGATCCAGCTTGGCGGCGAAGTCCTCCCACTTGGTATAGGCCGGGGTGGACAGGGCGATGAAATTGTTGGTGAGATTGACCTTCCACTTGCCGTCGGCGGAGAGGAACTGGTAGTTGGTGAGCAGGTTTCCTTCATCCACCCGCAGATTTCCGGGGGCTCCCGTAATCTTGGGCTGGGGCCGCTGCATCAGCCGCTGATACTGGGGGAAATCCCGGCGAATGGCCTCCTGGAAGTCCGCGGGCTCCCGGGCGGAAATGGAGAGAATGGTGGGGAAGCGGAGCTGGCAGATCACCTCCACAAGCTGACGCTTTTGGTACAGACAGCGTTCGCGGTCTAAAAACATGGTATCGCCTCCATTGGCTTTTTCTTTGAGTATACCACAGTTTTCCCGGTTTCGCAAGGGATGGAAAAGTTTTTACATTTTCCGTAACTGTTCAGCAGCCCGGAGGATTTCGCTGCGGGTATATTTTGCGACGCTTCGGGATCAGGCATCAGGCACCGCCCGCAGCGGCGGCCATTGGCCGCCACCGTCCCCTGCCTGCGCCAGCCCGTAGCGGCGGCCATTGGCCGCCACCGTACCCCGCCTGTGCGAATTGAGAATTGAGAATGGAGAATGGAGAATTTCGGTGTTTTCAAATTGCCATTTGAAAACATTGGAAAAGGGACGGGGGTACGGATTCTTCGCTGCGCTCAGAATGACAAGGACGGGACGTTTCCGCCGTAGGGGGCGGCGTCCCCGACGCCCCGTGCGTTCGATGAGGCACCGCCTGTAGGGACGGCTCTCAGCCGTCCGCCGTTTCCCGCCTGCGCCTGCCTGCAGGGGACGGGGGTACGGATTCTTCGCTGCGCTCAGAATGACAAGGACGGGACGTTTTCGCCGTAGGGGGCGGCGTCCCCGACGCCCCGTGCGTACCCTGCCCGCGCCCGCCCACAGGGGACGGGGGTACGGATTCTTCGCTGCGCTCAGAATGACAAATACGGGAGGTTTCCGCCGTAGGGGGCGGCGTCCCCGACGCCCCGTGCGTACTCTGCCCGCGCCCGCCTGCAGGGGACGGGGTTACGGATTCTTCGCTGCGCTCAGAATGACAGGATCGGGACGTTTCCGCCGTACCCCGCCGTAGGGGGCGGCGTCCCCGACGCCCCGCGCGTACCCTGCCCGCGCCCGCCCACAGGGGACGGGGGTACGGATTCTTCGCTGCGCTCAGAATGACAAGGACGGGACGTTTCCGCCGTAGGGGCGCACAGTGTGCGCCCGTACCCTGCCGTAGGGGGGCGGCGCAGAAAACGGGCGATAAACAGAAGGCTTGCACCCCGTTCCAAAGCCTGCAAAGCACACAAAAGCCCTTGTGTTTGCTTTCATTAGCTGCTGAATAGATGCCGTTTTCGAAAAAAACGCCGTACAGCGAATGGCTCCGCTGTACGGCGTGGGGTTTGCTGTCTCAGGCGCCTGTAGCCCCGCCGCAGTATTCGCAGCAGCCGGCGGCGTCGGGGATGGTGGTGGCCCCGCAGCAGGGGCAGATGACGGCCTTCTTGGGCTGGGCGGCCTCGGCCCGGGCCTCCTGGCGCACGCCGGTGAGAATCCGCTGGATCTCGTTGGCCATGTTCCAGCACTCCATGAATTCCCGGTTGGCCTTGGGCTGGGGCTTCAAAGCCGCGGGCATGGGATTGCCGGAGTTCAGCGTAATGGAGGAGCCCACGGGAACGGTGATGGTGTCGAACCAGGGACTGTTCACATGGAGAATCACCCGGACGCCGGCGGAGAAGATGTACCGGGCGGGGACATAGCTCACAAAATGGCCCTCGGCGTCCTTCCGCTTTTCCTCTGACTGGCTCTCATAGACGTCCAGCTCCGCCCCTGTGACCTGGGAGTAGGCCAGAATATCCGGGTTGTCCTCCTGAATGTTCCTGGCCCGGGTGACTACGAAGCGGCGGCTGTCCTCGTCCAGATGGATTTTCAGATCCTTGCCCAGGGTGCGGGTGATGTGGAAATCCGCCAGGGCGGCGCGGTTCTCCTCCCGGTACTGAAGCTGCTGCCGGATCTCGTCGGCAGTGCTGGAGCGGCGCTCGGAGAAGAAGGGGGAGAGCTTGGAGGCGCAGTCCTTGCAGAGAAATCCGTCCTCCAGCTTTTTGTGGAAGAGGGTACCTACCTTCTGGCCGCAGACGCTGCAGAATTTCTTGTCAAAAAGTCCCATGGTTCTACCTCACGTGTTACCGTTTGTTGTAGACGTATTCGTAGGTCCAGATGTCGTTGGGGTCGCCGTTGAAGATGTCCAGCACGCCGTCCTTCAGGGTGCCGGTGTACTCGATGGGGTCGCCGATGAAGGTTTCCTTCATGGTGAAGGTTTCGCCCTCCAGGGTCCAGGTGACCTTGAATTCCATATCGTCCCGGGCATGGGTGCCGGTGCCGTCGGCGTTCAGGGTCAGAGAAAAGACCTCTTCGTTCCGGGTCTCGTCTCCGACGATCTTGGTGTATTGACCTTCATAGGTGCCGGCGGCTGCCTTCATGGCGGGATCGCCGCAGGCGGCAAAGAGCAGGGATACCAGCACCAGGGTCAAGAGCAGAGCGATACATTTCTGGATGCGCATGGTGAGACCTCCTTTGAGTTATAAAAGTCAGAATTTAGCGGCGCTTGCTCCGGGAACAGAACCTCGCAGCACCATTATACCACAAAAAATGGAAAAGTCCATCCCCAAAACAAGGAAAGGTCCCGGGAGCCGGAGCTCCCGGGACCTTTCCGGGGTGGGGCGCGCTTTTCCCCCGGGGAACAGAACCTGTTGGGGGGTCAGCGAGCCAGAAGGTTCACGGCGTCCTCCAGGTCGCCGGTGTCCACGCTCTCGGCCTCGCCGGCGTCCATGAAGCCCGCCACCTTGGGGTCGATGGGCAGATGGGCCAGCACAGGCAGATCGTACTTGGCGGCCATTTCCTCCACATGGGACTTGCCGAAGACCTCAATCTTCTTCCCGCAGTCGGGGCAGCTCAGCCAGGCGTAGTTTTCCACAATGCCCAGCAGGGGAATGTTCATCAGCTTCGCCAGACCAACGGCCTTGGAGACGATCATGGAGACCAGGTCCTGAGGCGTGGTCACCAGGATGATGCCGTCGATGGGCAGGCTCTGGAACACCGTCAGGGGGACGTCCCCGGTGCCGGGAGGCATATCCACGAACATATAGTCCACGTTGTCCCAGTACACGTCGGTCCAGAACTGCTTCACCGCTCCGGCCAGCACGGGGCCGCGCCAGGCCACGGGGGCAGTCTCATCCTCCAGCAGAAGGTTCAGGGACATCACCTGGATGCCGGTCCGGGTCAGGGCGGGGGCCAGCAGGCCGTCCTCGTAGGCGTCGGTGGAGTCCAGGGCAAAGGCCTTGGGGATGGAGGGGCCGGTGATGTCCGCGTCCAGAATGGCGGCCCGGAAGCCCCGCTTCTGCATGGCCACGGCCAGCATGGAGGTGACGGTGGATTTGCCCACGCCGCCCTTGCCGGAGACCACGGCGTAGACCTTACGGACCTTGGACTTGGGATTCAGCTGGGCCAGCAGGCTCTCCTCGGTGCGGGAGGCGCAGTCCTGGCCGCAGGTGGAACAGTTGTGTGTGCAGTCGCTCATAGTTTGTTACCTCTTTTACGCTAAAAAGTATATCAATATAATTATGCCCAGCAGAATGCGGTAGACGCCGAAGAGCTCAAAGCCGTGCTTTCGGATGTAGCTCATCAGCAGGCGGATCACCAGCATGGACACCAGGAAGGCTGTCACCATGCCCACCAGCAGGATCATCAGCTCCGAGCCGGTGAAGTGCAGACCGAATTTCAGCAGCTTCAAAAAGCTCAGGCCAAACATGACGGGTACTGCCAGGTGGAAGGTGAAGGCCGCGGCGGCGGGCCTGGCCACCCCCAGGATCAGAGCGCCGATGATGGTGGCGCCGGAGCGGGAGGTTCCGGGAATGATGGACAGCACCTGGAACAGACCGATGCCCAAAGCGTCGGCGTAGGAAATGTCCTCCACCCGGCGGACCCGGGGCTTTCGTCCCCGGTTCCAGCGCTCCACCACCAGGAAAGCCACGCCGTAGAGAATCAGAGCCCCGGCAATCACCGTGGGGGTGGAGAGATGGGCGTCTATGTAATCGTCCAGCAGCAGGGCCGCCGCGGCGCCGGGGACGCAGGCCGCGATGACCTTCAGCCAGAGGGAGACGGTTTTCTGCTTCAGGGCGACGCCGCCTCCCGGCTCTTTCCCGAAGGGCCAGAGCTGTTTCCAGAACAGCACCACCACCGCCAGGATGGCCCCCAACTGGATCACCACGAAAAACATTTCCTTAAAGGCCTCGGAGGCGTTGATCTGCAAGAATTCATCCACCAGGAGCATATGCCCTGTGGAGCTTACAGGCAGCCATTCCGTGATGCCCTCCACAATGCCCAGGAAAATAACCTTCAGCAGCTCCCAAAAAGACAAAACCACCGCAGCGCCTCCTTTCAAGTCCGTGTTTTGCTATTATACCACGGATACGCGGCTTTGACAAGCATTTTCCTCGCCAAATCGGGATTTGTGGAGTTCTCCGCAAAACCTCCCCTGCTTGCAGGGGAGGTGCCCCAGTGCGCGCACTGGG
>CAMOSU010000030.1 GCA_946625125.1 uncultured Clostridia bacterium | reverse complement strand
GGAAGAACACCGTGGACGCCGTGGCCGCCAGCCTCATTCTGGAGGGCTATCTGGCTTATCTCAGGCTGCACCCGGAGGGGTAAGCAAGTAATAAGGAATAGGTGATAATACTTATTCCTTATTACTTATTACTTTTTTATATCTTGCTTCGATGAGGCCCATGGTGATCCAGAAGAAGGGCATGACGATGATGGAGGAGATACAGAAGAGCATGGCTCCCAGGAAGCAGGCCAGTCCGCCGCCCAGGATGGCGGCGGCCCGGTCCCGGCGGGCCTTGTACCAGTGGACCAGCACCGTGCCCGCCACGGTCAGCCAGCTCAGCAGGGCCGGCAGACCCTGGCAGTAGAGGATGTGCATGGGATAGCAGTGGCCGTCGGTGAGGGTGGCCTTGCGGTAATAGACCTGGGGAATCCACAGAGACAGCGGGCTGCCCGTCAGGGCGGCCTGTTTCAGTTCGGTGACGGGAGTGACGAAGCCGGGAAGCCCGGAATAGCGGGCCATATCCGGCCCCACGCCGGTCCAGAGCCGATTCGGCACCCGGTTCAGCATCTGCCGCCAGATGTAGACGCGGCCGGTGCCGTAGCTGTCCTCAAAGCGGCCGTGGAGCATTTCGTGGAGCTCGTGGAGGAAGCCCACCGGCAGATCCAGCAGCCAGAGGGCCGCGACGCCCAAAAGGGTCAGGCTCCCCAGCCCCAGCAGGATCCATTTCCGTTTTCCGTCCGGGCAGAGCACCGCCAGGCAGACCACCCCGCCCAGGGCCAGGCCCACCAGACCGCAGAGCACGTTGATCCACAGCATCACGGCCAGGCAGACCGCCGCCAGCAGCCAGCAGGGCCAGGCCTGCCTCGGCCTCTGCCCCCGGCTGTGGAGCAGGAGCATGGGAGCGGCCAGGGTCAGAAAGGCGGAGACAATGTCCACGTTGCCGATGGTCCCGGCGTAGGCCCGCTTGACGTAGTCCTCGTCGTAGAAGTTTAGGCTGCCGGGATAGAGCCCCAGCGGGTTCTTCCCCAGCATTTGCAGCAGACAGACGGCGCAGAAGCAGGCCAGAGACCAGAACAGCACCCAAAACAGCCGCTCTGTCGCCAGGCCCCAGCGGGAGAGAATCAAAAACAGCAGCACATAGCAGGCCACCGTCAGGGCCGCCTCATGGGCGGTGGGATCGTACCAGGGGTTGCCCCGGGTAATCTCCGAGCAGGCGGCGGAGAGCAGCGTGAAGCCCAAAAAGGCCAAAGCCGCGATCTGAGCCGGGCCGAAGCCCAGCTTCCGCTTCTGCCGCAGATCCCGCAGCAGCAGGGCCAGCCCCAGAACCAGCAGCAGGCCGGTCAGAATATAGAACAGCAGGGTCTTGGCCCCGGAGATGGCGGTAAAGCCCTCGAAGCCGGGGAAGAGCAGATACAGCGCCACAAACAGGCCGATCCAGAGCTCCACGCAGCGCTCCGCCCAGGCTTGCTTCTGCTTCAGACTTCGTTTCTTTGCCATCGTCTCACCCTCTCTCGTTCTTTCCCCTATCATAGCAGACAAGGGCGGAAAAAGCAAGAAAAAAAGGGGCTTCCCGGTCTGTGACCGGGAAGCCCTTCGGAGGCTTATTCCTCGGGAGAGAAGTCCTCCTTGCCCACGCCGCAGAGCTCGCAGGCAAAATCCTCGGGGAGATCTTCCCACTTCACGCCGGCCTCGTCCTCGTCGTAGACCCAGCCGCAGACATTGCAGACATATTTCATGCGATTGTCCTCCTGTTTTCATGGTCGGATGGTCTTCATCCGTTTATCGGATTATACCATCTCCGTCGGCCTTTGGCAAGGGGGCAGACGCCGGTTTTTGAAAAAAGCCGCAATTCACCGCCGGAATTCTTCTCTGCCAAAAAGTCTGGGGCTGCCTGCGTCGTGCCGCGGCAAGGGCGCAGGTGACGCCTGGCTCCAGGCGTCTGAAATACGAAAAAACCCCTTCCGGTCTGGGCCGGAAGGGAATATTTTCGAACGCGAATTACGCCAGCTTGTTGAGCTTCAGGGTCATGCTGCTCTTCTTCCGGGCAGCGGTATTCTTGTGAAGAAGACCCTTGTTCACAGCCTGGTCCACGGCCTTGACGGCAGTCTTGTAGGCTGCGTCAGCCGCCTCGCGATTACCTTCAAGGACAGCGGCGTCGAACTTCTTGATATCGGTCTTGAGGGCGGACTTGCCAGCCTTGTTTCTGGCATTGGCGACCTTGGAAAGCTCGACTCTCTTCTTAGCGGACTTGATGTTGGGCACGGTTACACCTCCTTGACTCGAAATCGTGGGCACGGGTACACCCATGCAGGTGTGTATTATACTCCCTCCGGCTTATAAAATCAATAGTTTTTTTACAAAAAAGCAAATTTTTTTCTGTCCCTCCGGGCGCGGCGAAGCATCGCGCCCATCACGAGTGTATCCGTACCCCTGTCCCCTACGGGCAAGGAACTTGGGGGAAGTTTGTGTAGGGACAAGCCTTGCTTGTCCGGTCCGCCGCAGGCGGACAATTTGCCGCAGGCAAATCCAGCGCCGCCGCAACAATCGGAAGCTTAACGGGAAACGGTACGCGGATCGTCTGCTGACGCATCCGATTGTTTGCTGCGCAAACCGGACGAGCACGGCTCGTCCCTACGGTGGAAACGGAAGGCAGCAGCCTCGGGCGGACGGCCAATACCCATGAAGGGCACAGGTGGCCGCCGCTGCGGCGGAAATGGCAGGTTTCTGCTCCGGGCGGGCGCACACTGTGCGCCCCTACGGCGTGCGCAGGCAGAATACGCCCGGGGCGTCGGGGACGCCGCCCCCTACGGCGGAAGCCTCCCGCTTTTGTCATTCTGAGCGAAGCGAAGAATCCGTACCCCCGTCCCCTGCGGGCGGGGTATATCGGACGGCAGAGTGCCGTCCCTACAGGCGCGTCATTCTGAGCGAAGCGAAGAATCCGTACCCCCCGTACCCTGCGGGCGGGAGCATGCGGACGGCAGAGTGCCGTCCCTACAGGCGTGTCATTCTGAGCGAAGCGAAGAATCCGTAATCCCCATCCCCATCTTCCGTTGTTTTCAAGCGAAACCCAATTATGTAAACATGTTGTATTTTGTCGAAAAAACGGCGTATAATCTTTCGGCTGTGGAAAACGCTGTGGATAATGTGAAAAACTCCCGATATTCCCCGGGTTTTCCCCAGGCTTCTTACAAAAAACAGGGGAATCTCCCCGGGGACCGCCCGAATATGTAACCGTTTTGTAAGAAAATTATGTTTGCTTCTGTTCATGTGATTATGTAAACGGCAGGCGCCCGGAGCGAATGGCTCCGGGTGCCTGCCGCGTTTTATTCTGTTCCGGCTGCCGCGGATTCAGGATGAATTCGTATTAGCCCTCGATGAGAATGGTGCGCTTTTCGGGCAGCTTGGGGGCGGCCTTCTTGGGGACGTTCAGCTTCAGAACTCCGTCCTCAAAGCGGGCCTTGATTTCCTCCTCGGTGAGGGCGGAACCCACATAGAAGCTCCGCTGCATGGCCCCGGAATAGCGCTCCTGGCGGATGACCCTGCCTTGCTTGTCTGTCTGGTCCTTGTCCACGCCCTTGGCGGCGCTGACGGTGAGGTAGCCCTTCTCCAGGCTCAGCTCGATCTCGTCCTTCTTGAAGCCGGGCAGATCAATGTCCACGTCGTAGTGGTCCTCGTGCTCCCGGATGTCGGTCTTCATCACATGGGGGGCGTGCTTGCCGTAGAGCTGCTTTTCGGTGTCCGCCAGGCTGCGGCTCACAGGCCAGCGCATCCAATCATCAAAGAAATCATCGTCAAAAATTCTGGGCATCAACATAAGTCATTACTCCTTTCACTCATTTACATTATTGATTGTCTCTATGTAACTGAGCAAGGGACCCGGGAGCTTCCTGCTCCCTTCCTTTGTTCTGACCCTATTATACCACAAAAATTAGCACTGTCAATAGGAGAGTGCTAAACAAACGGTAAAGCTTTTGTGATCAAATTATGAACAAGCCACAGGGGACGGGGGTACGGGAGTACGGATTCTTCGCTGCGCTCAGAATGACAGAATCGGAAGGTTTTCGCCGCAGGGGACGGGGGTACGGATTCTTCGCTGCGCTCAGAATGACAGAATCGGAAGGTTTTCACTGCAGGGACGGGGGATACGGATTCTTCGCTGCGCTCAGAATGACAGGAACGAAACGTTCCCGCCGTAGGGACGAGCCGTGCTCGTCCGGTTTGCGAAGCAAACAATCGGATGCGTCAGCAGACGATCCGCGTACCGTTTCCCGTGAAGCTTCCGATTGTTGCGGCGGCGCTGGATTTGCCTGCGGCAAATTGTCCGCCTGCGGCGGACCGGACGAGCAATGCTCGTCCCTACGCCTCCTTTCCACCGTCCCCTGCGGCCGCCGGGGGCTCAGTCCTGGCTGACGCAGCGGACGGCGCAGCGGGTTCTGCCTCCGAAGTGGCAGGTAAAGATGGTGAGAGACCAGTCCTGGGAGGGCTGGATCATCTTCTCCACCTCATTCGGTTCCAGGGTTTCCCGGTTGGCGACGGTGTAGCGCCACTGTCGGCCGGAGCAGTCGGTGAACAGGACCTCCGTCCCCAGGGGGATGGAGAGCAGGGAGTCAAAAAAGCTGGCGTAATTGTGGCCGCAGATCACCAGATCTCCGGTGTAGACGGAGCCGCTGTAGCGGCAGGGGGCGAGGTTCAGCCCCGCGTCGCTGTACTCCGCCAGTACGGGCAGCCGCAGGGACAGGTCCGGGATCTCCAGAATGCCCAGATAGGGAGAATCCTCCACCTCCAGGGTGGGCATTTCCGGCACCTGGTCCAGAAGGGCGGCGTTGGGGGGAAGGGGCTCCAGGCCCTTCCGGGCCTGGAGCTGGATCTGCTGGGCAAGCTGGAGGCCGATTTGCTCCGCGCTCTGCCCGGCCAGCTCCGATTCCTCCCGATTCCGGAGCCAGAGCCTTGCTCCGCCCAGAATCAGCCCCAGACCCAGAAGGATCAGGCAGAAAGCCAGCAGGCGGCGCATCTCAGGACCTCCGCTTTTTCCGCAGCAGCAGAAGCCCCGTCAGCACCAGGGCTGTACCGGCGCAGATCAGCACCGGAACGGGCCAGCGGAGCTGCCCGGTCTGGGGCAGGTGGGGCTTGCCGGGGGTGCCGGGCTTGGTGGGGTTGGTGGGGCTGGGAGGCGGCACAACTCCGGTTTTGGGGCTGGCGTCCAGCTCATACTGCCACTGGCTTCCGTCCCACACCGGCAGCGTAACCAGGAAGGGGGTGCAGAGCTCTCCCTTGGGGCCGGGGCCGGTCTGGGCTGCCAGATACAGACCCGGGCGCAGGCCCTCCCAATGGACTGTTCCCTCCTGGGACAGCTCCGCCGGGGTTCCGGCAAGCTTATGCGCTTCGGCATAGTCCAAAAGCACGGAGGCGGCAAGGCTGGCTCCCCGGCCGCTCCATTCCTTCTCCCCGATCTCGGAGCCGGCAAAGTCCGGGGTCAGGGCAAAGTGTCCGTCCTCCTCCAGCAGCGCCACAGTCCAGAGGGTCAGCACGCCGCTTCGCACCGGGGCGCCGTCTCCGGAACGCAGGCTCAGCCGAAGGCTTCCCTCCCGGCTGAGATCCGGCCCGGCGGGCTCCGAAGCCAGGACCCCTGCCGTCAGGCTCAGGCCCAGCAGCAGGCCCAGCAGCAGGGCAATTGCTCGTTTCATCTTCATGGCAGCTCCTCATCCGATTCGATCTTGGGTTTTTTGGGCATCAGCAGGGCGATGATCATCATTACGGCCAGCAGGGGGCCGCCGATGAACACCGCCACCAGGGTGGGATCCACCTGGAGGGCGTCGGCAGTGACCCGGAGCTTCCGGACCTTTACGGTGTCCACCCGATGTCCCCGGACCAGAAGGCGGTGACTGTTGATGCCGTAGGGCGTACAGGTGACCAGGCTGCAATAGTCCTCTCCCGGGACGATTTGCAGATCCTGGATCTCGTAGGGCAGGACGGTGCGAATCTGATCCACCTCGTAGGTCAGGGTCTCGTCCAGCACCTGAAGCAGAAAGGTATCTCCCACCACAAGGCGGTCGATGTCCGTAAACAGCCGGGCGGAGGGCAGGCCCCGATGCCCGGACAGTACACAGTGGGTGCCGGGGCCACCCACCGGAAGAGAGGAACCGGCGATGTGACCCACGGCAATGGCAAGCACAGCCTCGTCTGTGCCGTGGTAGATGGGAAGCTGTACTTTAATGCTGTCGATTTCGATATAGCCCATGATTCCGTTGTCGCCAACGTCCAGGATGCTTTCGTACTGCTTCATCTGGGCTTCCGTGAGCTCTCCCATGCCGCCGCTCTTGTAGATCCGGCGGTTGAAGTCCTGGGCCTCCTCCCAGATTATGGCACGCTCCTCGTCTCCTACGTTGGCCATGGCCTGGACGTAGCTGGCAACCGCCTGGGAGGAGTGGAAGGAGTTCCACCAGTCGCTGACTGTGGGATACAGAATCAAGGACAGCCCCGCGGTAAACACCAGTATCAGAATCATGGTAGGCAATCGCTTTTTCATGCGGGGTTCTCCTTGCTGCTGCTCCCTGGGGATGGGATGAGGGGCTGAGGGGGGAGAAAGTCTCCGGCCGCCCGCCGCTCCCGCCGGGAAAGCGCTTCTCCCCCGGGGATCCGAGGATCCCCGGGGGCCGCTGTCCTGTGGGGAGACGCGGAGGGTTTTCCCTCTGTCATCCACAGCCCTCAGACTTGGAATTAAATCTCAGCGCGCTTCTTCACAACCAGAACCACGCCGGCGCTCAGAACCAGAACGGCGCCCAGCACGTAGAAGATGGTGGTGCCGATGCCGCCGGTGGAGGGAAGCTGAGAGCCCTTCTTGTTCTCGACCTCAATGGGGAAGAGGTTGGTGGTGGCGTCCAGGTCCAGGGGAGCGCCGTCCTTGGTGGCGGTCCAGGTGCAGGTCATGTTGGTGTCGTCCATGGTCCCGGTGATGACCACGGTGATGGGCTGGGTCAGGGCGTTGTAGCCATCGGGGGCCACCAGCTCGGTGATGGTGTAGGTACCGGCAGCCAGGCCCTCAAACTTCAGGTGGCCGGTGGAATCCACGTAACCCACGGCGTTCACCTGCTCCTTGGTGACTTCCTCAGTGACATGCTCCACTACCTTGTACTTCTGGGTGGTGGAATCGTAGCTGTCAGCGGTCTGCTCGGTGGGCTCGGTCTCGGTGTAGGTGCCGTCCTTCAGCATGTACCAGGTGCCGTCGTTGGCGGGCTCATAGACCTTCTCGTTGATGAGGGTGACGTTCAGCTTCTCGCCGGCAATCTGGAACTTGGCGCCGGTCAGGGCCTGGTTGTTGTTGCCGTCCACCTTGATCAGCTCGATGCCGGTGGAGAAGGTCTTGGTCTCGGACTTGGGGGTCACGCCCACGGGCTCGTTTTCGCCGGGCTCATCGTGATCGTCGCCGGGCTCGCCCGCGTAATCATAGTTGGGGTCGTTGGAGTAGGTCAGGGTCACTTCGTTGGGGTTGCCGGTGGGGGTGAGATCAGCATTCTCATTCAGGGTGGCGGTGTAGCTCACTTCGATGGCGGCGCCGGCCTCGGACTTGTACTGGATGAAGTTCTTCAGGACGATCTTGATGGAGGTCTTGCCGGTGGTCTCGTCCACGGAGGAGGTCACGGTGTAGTCGTCCGCGTCCAAAGTCTGGCCGCCGATCTTGATGGTCACGTCGTTGTTGAAGGTCAGGCCCTGGGACATGGTATCGTTCAGGACAAAGTAGTACTTCTCGTAACCGGTCATGTCGGGGACGGTGGAATTGATGACGTATTGGATCTCGTCGCCGATGGAGGCGTTGTTGGCGTTCACCAGATCCTCGCCTTCCTGGATCTTCTTGTCAACAGTGGGGACGGAGCTCTTGGCTTCCACTTCCACATCGTTCACAACCTGGAGGATGAAGCGGGTGTAGGCGGCGTCTTCCTCCCCGTTGAGGCTGTTGTCCTGGTCCTTGACCAGATAGTAGCCGGCCTCGGTCACGGCGATTTCGGCATTCTGCCCGGCAGCGGCGCTGCCGGTCTTGGGAGCGCCGGTGAGAACCGCGCCGAAGGCGTCGGCCACGGACTGGGCCACGGCGCTGTCGTTGCTGGCGTTCAGCGCACTGATGGCGTCAGCAAAGGCCTCGGCGGAGGAGGCGGCGGTGAGGGCGTCCTCGCCCTGGGCGCCGGTGATGCCGTTGATGGCGGCAGCCAGATCGCCCAGCTTGGACTGGTCCACGTTGTCGCCCCAGGTGATGTTGCTCAGGATGGCGGTGTCGTTCTGATTGGTGAGGTCGCCCTTGAAGATCTGGTAGGCCTCGTAGCTGTGGGCGGCGTTGTCGCCGGACTTGGGCTTGATGGTGATGGTGTAACCGCCTGCTTCGGTGGCAAAGGCGGTGACGGTCAGGGCCAGGACCAAAGTCAGGGCCAGGACCATGGCAAAGATGCGCTTAATGTTTTTCATGGCTTGGTTCCTTTCTTTCAAATTTTTAATTCTTTTTCTTCTCTTACGTTTTTATTTTATAGATGCACTGCGGCGCAGCTCAGATTTCGCCGTTGGAAAAGAGGCTTATGACTGGCCCCCTTTCACTTTACGCCTCAGCTTGCATCCGTAAAATACTGCTGCCGCTCCCATCAGGAGCAATCCGGCCAGGTAGAGGGGACTCAGGCCCGGGCCGCCGGTGTGGGGAAGGTTGTAGCCGTTGGAGTTCTGCACGGTGATGCCGTAGACCTCCACGCTGCCGTTCTCTCCCTCTTCGCTGCGCTCGGTATAGTCCCCGGGCTTGCCGTTGACGGTATAGACCAGACCGTCGTTGTCAATGTGGATCAGGATGGGCTCCTCCGGGAGAATATAGCCCTGGGGAGCCTCCAGCTCCTTGAGGTAGTAGTCGCCGGGAAGCAGATTCTCAAAGACCAGCTTGCCGCTGCTGCCGGTGACGGCCTCGGGGACAGGATTGCCCTGGGCGTCCGCGGCGGGAACCTGGCAGTCCGCGTCCTGGAAGAGGGCGAATTTCGCCTCGGGCAGAAGCTTCTCGCCGTTCATATTGGTCTTGGTGATCTCCAGGCTGACCTGCTTGCGGAGGTTCTTCACCTCGATGTTCTGGGCGGTGTTGGACATGGTGGTGCCGCTGGCGGTGGTGCCGTCGGCGCTGATGGCAAAGTCCCTGCCCTCCACATAGACCTCGTTGCCCGCCTCGTCCCGGGTGAAGAAGTTGCCGTCGATGCTGTAGAACTCGTAGCTCTTGTTGCGGTCCTGATCCTCAAAGAAGAAGTAGCGGCAGCCCGCCGGGACGTTGACGAAACGGATGGTCTCTCCGGTGTGGAGCTCCACGCAGATGTTGGCGCTGTTTTCCAGGGTGTACTTCTCGCTTCGGCCGCCGCTGTCGTAGTAATAGCGGTATTCCAGACCCGCAAGAGGCTCATCGTTCTGGGTGATGGCGCCCCGGATGTAGAAGGTGCTTCCGCTGTCGTCGTCAATGATGTTCCCCTGCTGGTCCACAATGTACTTTCGCAGGGTGACGCCGCCGCGCAGACTGTTCACCGCGGAGATGGTTTCCTCAAAGGGCACCGCCTGCATGATTTCATGGTTTTCCCCGAAGCTGACGTCCATCCTCACGCCGTCCACCAGCATGGGATGGAAGACCCGGTCCTCCAGCTCAAAGTGGACGTCGTTGATGCTGTCCTCCCGGAAGTAGTAGTCCCTGCCGGTTTCCAGAATGTAATAGGTCTTGCCGTTCAGGGTGGTGGTGGGATAGTAGGAATTGCCCTGGGGATCCAGCACCGGGATGTTATGCTCAGCCGCCGCCTGGGCGCTGACCATCAGGCCCTCGGAGATGTGGTAGCCCTCGGGATGGTTCGTGTCCGGCCAGACTGTCCCTTCGGTGGGCTGGATCACAATGTCGGAGACATAGGGCTGTCCCTCCTTCATCAGATCCAGATTCACCTGGAAGCCCGGATGCTCCGCCAGGAAGGTTTCCAGCTCCTGGGGGTCCAGAGAGACGTTCCACTCCTTTTGGACCTTGACGCAGGTATCCACCAGAGGCATGGGATCGGGGGTTTCCAGCTCCGCGAGCTGGGGATCGCCGTAGGTGATGGTCTTGGAGCCGTCGGAGTGAACGACCTCCTTGGCGGCGCAGTAGCTGATGTACTGCCGGGTGTTGGTGCGAAGGCTGAAGGGAGCCTGATCCCCGTTGGGACCGGAGCCCACCACCTGGGCCTTTTCCACATCCGTCAAGGCCCCGAAGGCCCGCATGCCGTTGTTCAGATTGGCCACCAGGTCATAGGCCTCCTGGTTGGGCCAGACCACAAAGCTCAGAGAATAGGTTCCGCCGTTCAGCAGCAGCTCATCGGCGCCCAGCTCCCAGGTGACGGAGCCGGCCTCATTGGGATCGTTGGGGGATTCCTCATAGCGGGCGTTGCGCTTGGCCGGGGGCAGGACCTGATCGGTGACGTCGTTGCCGTCCTTGTCCACCACCTTGTAGGTGAAGTCCCTGGGGTCTCCGTGGACCAGGGTGGAGGAGGTCATGGAGGTGATGCCGTCCACCATGCTCAGGTTGGAATAGCCCAGCCGGGAGCTGATGTTCACGATGATGTCGTTGAAGGCCTGGGCCATGTGAGAAGCGTCTGTGCCGTCGTAATAGTGGCTGTTGCTCAGGCTGGACATCTTATCGGCGTCTCCGTAGATGCCGATGTTGTAGAGGGTGTCGCCATCCTGGTCCACGATGGCCGCCGCCTGCTCCTCGGCGCGATTGATGTTGTATTGTTGTGTATCACTGTTGCCGGTGCCGTAGACGCCGGGAATCACACTGCCAAGCAATCCGCCGCTGCCGATTCTCGGTCCGTCATCATATTGGGCGTTGGAATCACTGGCATCATTACCTTCCATCAGGCCGTCCGGGGTGGTACGGGCCGTAGGGTTGCCGTCGGAGACGAAGAGGATGTACTTCGGGTCGTCGTCGCTGAATGTCACAGTATTAGAGTGGCCTTCAAACGCCACACCCCGGGCGGTTTTCAGAGCCGCGTCCCAGTTGGTGCCGCCCAGAGTGTCCGCGCCGTTCTGCGTCAGCTCGATCCGGGTTTTGCAGGCGTCCACCCAGCCATAGACAGTTCCCAGGTCGGTGCTGGGCTGCTGGACCTGGAAAATATCCGAGGCAAACTCCACAAAGCCGATCTCCACGGCGTCGGGATTACTTTCGGTGTTCATGGCCAGCAGCCTCTGGACCAGGGTTTTCACCTGCTTTTTGGCCTCGTGCATCCGGGTCCAGCTTGGCGTGTACTTGGGCCCGCAGTAGATGCCTTGGTTTGGCTGGTCGGAGCCCAGAATGTGCACCACGCCATCCTCGTCCTCAAACCTGAACACCTTTCGTATGTCGCTGCCGATAGAGGTGAGCTGATAGTACTTTCCGTTGTACTCGGCGTAGGTGCCGTGCTGGTCGTCCCGGGTCCACTCATTCCCGGGAACCGGCAAGTGCATACTGTTGGAGCTGTCGTAGATGATGACCACGTTGACCTTGTTGGAGGCCTGGGCCTCGATCATGGGTACCACCATGCTCAGGGTCAGGGTGTAGGTGCCGTCCCCGTTGGGCTCCAGGGTTTTGGAGCCCTGGGCGTCCCCCAGCTCTCCCAGATCGGGCTCCGGGAGGGGCGTGGTGCCGCCGCCGGGACGGGTGCCGCCGCCGCCGGTCCATTCGCCGCTGTCGTCGCTGATGTCCACGTAGTACAGGTCGATGTCCAGCGCGCCCAGCACATAGGAGGAGCCCACGTAGTTTTCGGCGTTGTAGAGCAGATACTTCTTCTGGCCGGTTTCATCCCGGACCACCTTGACGGAGTCAAAGTGGGCGACCCGCTCCCCGTTGTTGAGAATGCAGGAGGCGCCGGCAAATTTGACCCCCTGCAGATTTTGCAGCACATAGGAGGCAACGCTGATGGTCTTGCCCTCCTCGCTTTCAATCTGCAGGCTGACGTGGGAGTTGTCCCCCAGAGCTTCGGTGTCTCCGTTTTGGGTGTTGTAGTAAAGGTGATGGAAATTGATGTCCAGCCAGTCATTGGCGGCAACGTAGCGCAGCTCCAGATCCACTTGTCCGCTGGAGACGGTGTAGCCGCCTCTGCCATCCTCCAGGGTGACGTAGCTTCCGTTCCGCAGGAAGTAGCATACCGGTTTGCCGTCCTCCATGACCAGCTCGATGGTATCGAAATTCTGGAAGTCATAGCACTTGGCGTAGCTGTACTCCAGATCAGTGAAGACCTTCATGTAGGGCTCGTTCTTCAGGAAGATCCTGGTGCCCTCCGGGGTGGCCTCGACGGTGAAGCGCTCCAGCCTCATCTCGCCCTCTTCGTTCCTGTAGTGAATGGCCAGGGTGACTTCATTGTCCTCCGGGTCAGCTTCGGCGGCCTGGTAGACATACTTGATGTCCATAGGCTCTCCATCGAAGTAGTAGCCTCCATCTATGGGCTCCCCGTTCTTCAGGAACAGGCAGGAGGGGACCAGGGAGCTGCCGTCGGGATCCGTGGACAGCCATACCCGAGCGGAGTCAAAGTCCTCCTTCTGATAGCAGACCAGCTTCTGGAAGCTGTAGCCCTGGATCTGCCTGCAATAGCTGCTGTCCATCAGGTTGATCTCAATGCCCGTCTGGGTGGCGCTGACAGGCAGCTCCAGCACCTCGGCCAGCTCCGTACCGTTTTCGTCCACGTAGTGCAGCCGCAGGGCAGCCTGCTGGGGAGGGACGTCGCTGGTATAGCTGTATTGGAAGTCCAGCTCGTTGTCGGTGAATATGTAAGCGTCGTTGGACCAGCCGTCAGGACTGTGGAAGAAGCAGACGGGGACGATGCTGCCGTTGTTGTTCACCATCACGGCCCGGATGCGGTCAAAGTTGTTGTAGTCGCTGCAGCGCAGAGCGCTGAAGGTCTTGCCCTCGAAGCTCTTCTTGTAGGCGGGGTCTGTCAGATCCAGCTCCGTCCCCGCTTCGGTGGCGGTGATGCTCACGTCCTGCTGCTGGAACTCCCCGGCCTCATCCAAATAGTGCAGACGCAGAACCACGGGCTGCTCCTGCATGGCGTCTGTGGCGTAGTTGTAGTTGATTTCCAGGACGCCGTTGTTGAGGGTGTAGCCCTGCTCCCCGGTCTGGCCGTCGGTGATGAACTCGCAGGAGGGGATCAGGGTCCCGTTATCCTCCACCAGCTTGAGCCGGACCCGGTCAAAGCCGGAAAGCTCTCCGCAGCTCAGATTGCTGAAGCTCTTGCGGTCAAAGCTCTTCAGGTAGGCCTCGTCCATGAGATTCAGCTCTGTTCCGTCTGTGGTGACGCTGAGGGTGACGTTCTGCCACTGCATGACGCCGTTCTCATCCGCGTAGAGCAGCCGCAGGACGACGGGCTGCCGGACGGTGGTGTATTGGAAGAGGATCTCCAGGGGTTCTCCTTCTTCAAACACGTAACCGTTGGCGGACTCCACACCGTTGGTGAGGAAGCCGCAGACCGGCAAATATTCGCCGTCTTGCAGGATCATCTTCACCACAATCGAGTCAAAGCCGCTGTTTTCTCCGCAAAGCAGATTGCTGAATTCCTTTCCCGGGAAGCTCTCGAAATAGGGGGACTCCATCAGATTCAGCGTCTGTCCCTCCACGGCGGCGGTCAAGGATACGGTCTTTTGCAGCAGCTCGCCGTTTTCATCCTGATAGCGGAACAGCAGAGATACCTCCCGGGTGGGGAGCTCCGGCTCGGTGCGTTCGTAGAAGTAGTCGATGTTGACGGTGGTTCTTCCGTTGACGTTCACGCTGTCGCGTTCTGTATCGGAACCCCCGCCGTAGTGATAGAAATAGGCGGTATAAGTGCGGTTGAAGTAATTGCCGCCTTGCTCAAGCAGCATCCAGTCCACAGACACGTTGTTGTACTTCACATCCCGGAAGCTGTAGCCCTCCACAGCTCTGGCGTAATCCTCTCCCCGCAGATAGGTCCAGCGATTGTCGTCGTTGAGCTGGGTGATGGTCTGCTGGACGGAGCCGGGAACCAGGGCGGAGATGTCGTTGCCCTCCAGATCGAAGTAGCGCAGATTCACCGTCAGAGAGACGCTGCTGCTGATGTTCCAGGTGATGACAAAGGGGGAAAGCCCCTTGACCTGGATGGTGGCCACGGGCAGATCGTCCCGGGTCTCCAGGCTGCCGGCCTTCTCGTCGGACTCGGCGTTGAGAATCTCCCGGATGGTGTATTCCTTGTCCTGCTTTTGCAGGTGCTGGACCTCCAGGCTCTCCAGAAGCTCCTGGGCGCTCCGGTCCTCGGGGAGCCGGCGCATGGTGATGGACACCCGCACCGGAGCCTTGGGCTCCAGCTCCCGGCCCTCGGCGTCCCGGATGGAGACGTCCAGGGCGGAAAAGCCCAGCTCGCTCTCCTCCACAGACAGGCCCTCGGCCTCCTTGCCCGCCAGATAGGTCTCCCTGGCCTTCCGGTAGATCTCGGATTGCTCCTTGTATTCCCGCACCCGCAGCACCGCGTCCTCGGGGATTCCGGCGTCGCTGCCGTAGTGCAGGGTCACTTCGTAGTGCTTGGTCTCGCTTTGCAGCCGCATGCCAAAGGGGGCGGGGTTCTCCGGCAGCAGGCCGTAGCCCAGCAGCTTGGGATCATCCCAGTGGTAGGCGCATTCCGCCACCCGGTTGTCGTAGTTGCCTTCGATGGTTTCAAGGCCTTCCTTCTCGTCCGCCCCTGTGACGATGCCCACATGGTCCGCCACGCCGTCCGTTCCGAAGAACACCAGGTCTCCGGCCTTGGGACGGCCCTGATCCGCGGGCAGATAGCGGTGCAGCTTCTCCAGCTCCGCGATCCAGCGCTGGCAGGAGGCCTCCCGGGGGAAGCTCTCGGCCGGCACCTGGGCGTAGTGCAGACAGAAGGAGACAAACATGGCGCACCAGTCGCTGTAGGGCAGACCGTACCAGGCGCCGTAGCGGGTGTAGCCCAGAACCCGGCTGCGGATGTCCACAACAAAGTTCCTGCTGCTCTCGCGGTAGCCCAGTTGGCTCCGGGCTGCCAGAAGCAGGTCCTTGCTCCAGCATCCGGTCCAATCCACGTCCTCGAAGCTCCGCTCCCAGTTGGCGGCATTCTCCAGGTCGGCGCTGTAGTCCGCCTTCTGGAGCGGGGGCGCGGGGCTGAGCTTCACCTCCGCGGACTGTTGGGTCACAGGCTCCGTGGGAGCGGGCTCAGCAGGCGCAATGCTCTCCTCCGCCGGCCGGGTGGGGGCGGGGCTGTCGGTCTCACCGGGGGCGGCCTCCGCGGGAGACTCCTCCCGGGTCTCCGCGGGAGCGGGCTCCGGGTCCGGGGAAGGCTCCCCGGGACTCTGGCTGTCCTCCGGTTGGGTCTGGATGGGGGCGGGCTCCTCCGGCACGTAGACCGGAACGCTCTCCGTCTGCTCCACCAACTGAATGCCCGGGTCTGTGGCCGCGGTATCGTCATCCAGGGTGATGGCGGGAAGGATCAGCATATAGGTTGTTACAAATACGGCGATGGCGGCGAGGATCTGGGTCAGCAGCCGCAGGCGGCGCTTGCCCCGACGTTCTGTGTTCATGGGGCCGATCCCTCCTTTCTGATCAATATAATCTGCAATGCAGAGGGGATACAAAATTTACGGACTTCAGGGCGCCGCCCTCAGCGAATGGGTCCGAAGGCGGACAGGGGCCAGACGCAGAAGACAATCTTCCCCACGATCTGCTCCTCCGCCACGCAGCCGATGACGGAGCTGCGGGAGTCGATGGAGACGCTGCGGTGGTCGCCCATGACAAAGATTCTGGACTCCGGCACCTGGTAGGGCAGCTCCAGGTCGCATTCCCCCACCGCAAAGTCCGAGACGTAGGGCTCATCCAGAAGCTGGCCGTTGATGTACACCAGGCCGTCCTGGTCGATGTCCACCCACTCGCCGGAACGGGCGATGACCCGCTTCACCAGGATTTTGTTATTGTAGTAGAAGGCGCAGATGTCCCCGGGCTGGAGATTGCCCTCCTTGACGGAGACCACATAGCTGTTCTCCTCCAGGGTGGGGCTCATGGAGGTGCCGAAGATTTGCAGCACAGGCATCAGCAGCACAGCCACCAGCACCGCCGCCGCCGACACCGTCAGCAGCACGCTCAGGGTGCCGCGCAGGGTGTGCCAGAAGCGATGGCGTTTTTTCAGCCAGCGCTGGAGCTGCTTGAGCTGCTCCACGCTGGGGAGCTCCGCGTTTGCGGGCAGCCGCTTCATTTTCCTGCTCCCTTCAGACTCTGGTTGGTGTCGCAGATCTGATCGGCCTCGCCGCAGACCCGCTCCGCCTCCGCCAGATAGCCGTCGGTGGACTGCCGCAGCACCTGGCTCATGGAGCGCAGGGCGGAAACGGTACCCTGGAAGCGGTTGAGCCGCTGCTCCCGGTCCTCCAGGAGCTTCCGCAGCCGCTGGGTCTCCTGCTTAAGCCGTTCAATCTCCTCCTGCTGCCGGGTCATCAGGTCCACCATTGCGCTTCGGCCCATCCGGCGCAGCTCTTTATCTGTCATGCGCGTTCCCTCATTTCACTGCCCCCGGGCCGTCCGGCGGCGGGGGGAATTCGGTATGGAAAATCCAGCTTGCTTCGCGGGACAAAAGGATACAGAAATGCCAGGGCATAGTTCGTCTCGTACTCGAAATGCCCTGGCTGAAGTATACTCGCTTATCGTTACAAAAGAGTTTGCTTTAGGTTAGCTTTGAGTTAGTCTTTCGACTTTTTTCATTTCTTTTTTCAGTTTTCTCCGGATGATCCCCGCCGAAAATCACAACCTGGGCCGTGGTCCCCGCTCCGAGGGCGGAGTGCAGCTCCAGCCGCCCGCTGCCGGTGAGCTCCAGAATCCGGCGGACGTTGGAGGTGCCGGAGGGACGGCGCAGTCCCTCCAGGGCTCCGGTGTCGAAGCCCTGCCCCCGGTCCCGGACTGTGATCCGGTAGTTCTCCCCTTCCCGGCGGCTGGTCACACTGATGCGGCAGACGCCGTCGGCGCTGAAGCCGTACTTTACGGCGTTTTCCACCAGGGGCTGAAGGGTGAAGGGGGGCAGAGAGAAGTCCTGCTCCCGGATGTCCAGCTCCAGCCGCAGCCGGTCCCCCAGCAGAAGCCGCTCCAGATCCAGATAGTTCCGCACCAGCTCCAGCTCCTGGGGGAAGCGCACCCGCCGGCCATGGTCCTCCGCCGGAAGCATGCTGCGCAGATAGCCGCTGAGATCGCAGATGGCGGTTTCCGCCTTCCGGGGATCCTGCTGGCAGAGATAGTAAATGCTGGTGAGGATGTTGCAAAGGAAATGCGGGGCAACCCGGTTCAGGGTCATGCGCAGCCGGTACTGCTCCGCCTCCAGGCGTTTCTCTTCCAGCAGCTCCCGCCGGTGTCTGCCTACGTGGATGATGTTCAGATAGATCAAAATGGCGAAGAAGGGATAGATGGGCTTGAGGCCCGACAGCAGCCGCTCCACCAAAAGGGAAAACAGGGGCAGCAGCGGCCCCGCAACCATGCAGAACAGCTCCTCCAGCTTCAGGCGCCTCCGGCACAAGCGCAGCAGGGACAGGGTCAGTCCGGCGGAAATCACCCCGGCAATGCCCAGGTAGCTGTGCATCCTGCTGTCCAGGAAGTGGGCGGTTTTCCAGTTGAAATACGGGGAAAAGAACACCGCCAGAACCCACAGCAGGCCCTCCAGAACGCATACCCAGCGATTGAGCCGCTCAATCCGCCGGACCGCCGGGTCCTCCAGCTCCATCACCCGGATGACGTAGCTGGGGTAGGTCCCAAGATTGGTAAAAATGCCCGCGGCCACCGCCAACTGCATCACGCCCCGGGGAATCGGACGGTGCTGAAACAGGGTCATGGCCAGACCGCCGCAGAGCAGCACCGTCAGACCGCTGACCAGCAGCACCAGCCCGGAGAGGGGGGGGAAGGCCTTTCTCCGGCGGGCATCCAACAGCACGGAAATCAGAAGGATCAGCACCAACTCCGCGGAGAACAGGCTGATGGCGCCGTTTATGGAATCCATAGCATGCTCTTCCCTTCCAGACTGGCATAGGTGGGCTCGCCCCAGTCATACTGGCGCATGTACTCCCCGCGGTAGGCGTTGATTCCCTCGGGACGTCCGGCCAGCCATTCGTAGTAGTCGCAGTGAATCTCCCGCATCCGCAGGCCCAGAGCCCCCCGCTGCTTCACCAAAACCCGCTCCTGGCCCACGGAAGCCAGGGTGTCCTTCAGATCCTTCTGGATCTGCTTGAAGTAGGAGTTGTGCTCCTCCTCCCCGCCCCAGAGTATCGTCACCAGCTCGTCCCGGGTCACCACCGCCCCCCGGCGGTCAATGAGGTAGGCGAAAAGCTCCTTGGTCTTCTGGTAGTGAAACAGCAGGGGCTCGTTGTGATAGAAGACCTCAAAGCTGCCGAAGGCCCGCACAAAGAGGCCTCCGGATTTCCGGGCGGGAGGATAGCGCAGATTGTCCAGCTCCTCCCGCAGGGCGTCCTCGGAGACCGGCTTCAGCAGATACCCGGAGGCCCGGAGATCCACGGCCTCCCGATAAAAGCTGTCGTAGGCGGTGCAGAAAATAATGTTCAGACTGTGGTTTTTCCGCTTGAGCTGCCGGGCCAGGTCCACGCCGCTGCTCTTCCCCAGATCAATGTCCAAAAAGGCGGTGTCCGGCTGGGCGGTCTCGGCATAGGCCAGGGCCTCCTGGGGATTGGAAAAACCCTGGAGCTCCGCGCCGGGAACACAGCGCTGAATCAGCTCCAGCTCCCCCCGGAGGATGATGGGATTGTCTTCAACAAGAATAATTCTCATACGATCACACCTCCGAAAAACACGCAGAGGGCGAAACACTCGAACTACAATGATTGAATTATATCATACATAAGTTACGCATCGGTTACTCTACCGGCCTGTGGAGCCGAAACGCGCCGATTTTTATAGATTATTGTGGTTTCATCCTGTATATACATCATATCACATTCATTCTTGCCGCGCAAGAGAAAAAAACAGCCCCTTCCGGGGCCTTTTCAGACTGTCAAAGGACTCTCAAACGGGCAAAGCGAGGAGAATGAAACTATGAAACTATGAAACTATGAAACTATTTCGGTGTCCCTTCGGGACGATTTAAATACATTTTC
>CAMOSU010000029.1 GCA_946625125.1 uncultured Clostridia bacterium | reverse complement strand
CGTCGGCGGCAGGGTCCTGGGACGGCTCCTCCAGGGGGAGATAGCGAAGGCTGTCTACCCGGAGGCCTTCCTCTTCAGAGCTGCGCTTCTGTCGGTCAGAGGAAACAAAGCGTACTTCCGAATCAAAGCACCTATAAATCGCTTTGAATTGTGCATAGTTGCGCACAAGGCGCTCCCGATCTCCCCTTGCAAAGGCGCTGGCAGCACCCAGAAGGGCCTGACAGCCGATTCCCACAAGAGAGTCCTCCCCCCACTGCCTCGCCAGCAGCTTTAGCTCCACCAAACCGTCTGGGTTCGCCCGGCAGCCCGGCGCGTGATGTTGCTTTTCAAATAGGGTAAAGGCAGCTACCCCATAGATCAGAGCAAAGCGAGGCTCCCGGGACAGTCCATCGCCCCCAACTGCCTGCATCCGCCGGAAGGTAGCCTCCGCCTCCTCGACACGCTGCACTGCCAACAGATTGGATAGAGCTTTCGCGTATTCCAACGCAATTTCCGATTCTTCAGGCCAGGCCGCCGCAAGAGCCTCCAGGCGGTCCACCGTGGCGCTGCGCCCGTCAAGCTCCTGCTTGTTGGACAGACTGAGCAGGCCCATTGCGTATTCCAGTGCAAGCTCCGAATGGTCCGGCCAGGCAACCGCAAGAGCCTCCAGGCGGTCCACCGTGGCGATGCGCCCGTCAAGCTCCAGCTCGCTGGACAGATTGACCAGGCCCTTTGCGTATACCAGCGCAAGCTCCGAATTGTCCGGCCAGGCACCCGCCAGAGCCTCCAGGCGGTCCACCGTGGCGACGCCCCCGTCAAGCTCCTGCTTGCAGGATAGATTGAACAGGCCCTTTGCGTATTCCAGCGCAAGCTCCGAATTGTCCGGCCAGGCACCCGCCAGAGCCTCCAGGCGGTCCACCGTGGCGATGCGCCCGTCAACCTCCTGCTCGCTGGATAGATTGAGCAGGCCACTTGCGTATACCTGCGCAAGCTCCGAATTGTCCGGCCAGGCACCCGCCAGGGCCTCCAGGCGGTCCACCGTGGCGCTGCGCCCATCAAGCTCCTGTTTGTTGGACAGATTGAACAGGCCCTTTGCGTATACCAGCGCAAGCTCCGAATTGTCCGGCCAGGCACCCGCCAGGGCCTCCAAGCGGTCCACCGTGGCGATGCGCCCGTCAAGCTCCTGTTTGTTGGACAACTTGAACAGTCCATTTGCGTATTCCAGCGCCAACTCCGAATCGTCGGAATGCTCTCCAACCAGGGCCTCCAGGCGGAAGGCCGCGCCCTGGGCCGCCGAAGCGCTGCGGGCCTGAGCAATTTCCCGATGCAGGAGCCGGGCATAGGGAAGAAGGAGCTCCTGGGTCATGGGCTGGGGGGCAGGGATGCACAGGGGCCACTCCCCGGGATAGCGGTCTAATAGCTCCCGGAAATCCGCCAGAATCCGGGTGAAGAAGCTCTCCGCCGTCCGGGGCTGTTCCCAGGCCCGGGCCAGCAGGGCCCGGCGGTCCCGATCCTCCTCCGGGTCCTCCACCGGCTCGATGAGGAAGAACTCCCCCAGCAGGTCCGGCTGCATGGGGGTCAGACGCCCCCGCTCCCCCAGACCAAGGCGGGTCAGCAGGGCCTCCGGCCCAGACAGGTTGAAGCGCTCCGCCGCCTGAACCAGTTGACTCCAGGCCTCCGGCAGAAAGGCTTCGGGCTGACAGTCCGGCAGAAGGGTCACGGCCCGCCAGAGACTGTAGCAGGCGTTCAGCAGCCTGTCCCCCCGGTCCGCCCCGGTGTAGCGCTCCAGGCGGTTTCGCAGCAGGGTCCGCTCGCTGCCCAGCACCTGCCGCAGCAGCTCCCGGTCAGCCCAGTGGGCCGGGTCCTCCCCCTGCAGCCAGGCGTCTGTCAAAAACAGCAGCCAGATGGGACGGCTGAGCTTCGGATCCAGACGGCGCAGGGGCTCCAGCAGGGCCAGGCCCTCCTCTTCTTTCAGGCCCTCCCGTTTGTAGAGCACCGACAGCGGAAGCACCGCCTCCGCGTAGCGCTGTGCCAGCTCCAGCAGCTCCCCCTCCTCCATGGGCTGCAAATCCAGGAAGCCCTGGGCGTCCTGCCAGCGATATTCCGCCGCCTGGGCGGCGACACTGCCCTCCAGCCGACGGCGGAGTCGGGTCTCCCAGTCGCCGCCCGTTCGCTCCACCAGCAGAATCCGAATTTTGCAGCCGTGAAATTCCTCCAAGGGGGCCTGCCGGGGCTCCCCAGCCAAGGAGCGAATCCAGCTTCCCAACTCTGTGGCCCAGGCCTGCACGTCCTCCGCCACATAGACGGTATTCTGCTTGGGATTGGACAGGGCGGAGAGACCCGCCTCGTAGTCCCGGGGGCTGAGCCAGTGTCCGCGCCAGCCCTCCGGAAGGTCCTGGGTCAGGTCCCAGGCAAGGCGGCTCTTGCCAGAGCCCCCAGGGCCCTGGATGGCCCACCAGCGGAATGGCGCACCGTCGCAGACAAAGTCCCAGAGAGCCCCGGTCTCCTCCGGCCGTCCCACCAGGGAAAAGAGGTTCTCCGCGAAGTAGAACCGCTTGATGAAGCGGCGGTCGTTGGCTTCGCTCATCTGGGTCATCAGCTCCCGGTAACACGCCGGGTCGCTGTCCTCCAGCAGCTTCCCAAGCAAAGCCCAGACGGCTTCAAATCTGCCCCTGGGATAGAGAATGGGACGGATGTGGAGCTTTTCCAAAGCCCGGAGCTTCTCTTCCCGCTGCTCTGGTGCCACGTCCACAATGGCGTAATGCCAGGTGCCCCGGCCGGAAACCCGCTGCAGCACCTTCATGGTTCGGTCTTTGCAGAGGCTGGCCCCCAGAAACAGCATGGGCCTGCGCTGATAGAATTTTTTGAGAGCCCGGACCACCCGGGACCAGGGCCGGTAGTGGCGGTGGTATTGGCTGCGGGTAAAGACCACTCCCTGTTCCTCCAGATAGTCGCCGTCTACCGTACCGTGGAGGGCCCAGAGGAAGTGGGCCTTGGGCTCCTTGGTGCTGGCCTCCAGTATGGAGGGGCGCTCCGAGGGAAGCAGGATGGCAGTGAAGGGCTTGTTCCAGTCCTCATACACCGCAGCCAGGATGCGGTCCAGGTTGGTGGTAAGCACCGAGCCCTGGAACAAGGCTGGCAGCAGATACACCGCCCGGCGGCGCAGCTCCGGCATCAGGCCTTCGAGCTTCTCCGGGGAGAAGAGGGCGGCGAAAGCCTGATTCAGCCGTTCCCGGCCCAGCTTTTTGGACAGGCACTCTGCAGCGTCAAGGTATCGTCCTTTCTCAATCAGCGCCTCACAGGCTTTTCGGTCCCTCTCATCGGAGATTCTTCCGGCAATCTGCCGCAAGCTCTCCCCCCACATGGGGTAAAAGGGGACAGAAAGCCCCGCTCCTACGAAAGGTACAAGCTGCTGCAAGTTTTCAGAAATGAGCTTGTACACCTCCAGGTTTTCCGGGTGAAAGGCCATAATCTCATCGAAGTCAATCCATTTGGAACGATGCTTTTCCACGATAGCCACCTCTTATCTACGTAAACTTGATTATCGATCATTTGAAACCTATCGGGATCAAAGCTCCGAATACGCAAAATGTCGGAGCCCGTTAATAATCTCTCTTGCGCTTATTTCTGGGTAAATTATACAGGAAAAGGCCTGATTTTGCAATACATAGCACAGTCTAAATGGCATCAAAGACCACAAAGAATACACCACATTAACATAACAGCATGACCTGGAAAGTAGTCCGGAAATAACACAGAAAGATTCTTTTGTCTAGAAATGGCGTGACAAAAAGTTGAGACCTAGTATAAAAAGAACGGGACTCCGATTGACAGCGATTGCCGCCAATCAGAGTCCCGCGACAGTTTTTTCCGGGGAGCCTTAGGACAAATATCCTTCCCTGGCCTTGACGCTGAAACGGGCTTCCAGCAGATGCATGGCCTCGTCGGTAATGGTGTTCACCAGGGGCAGGTGGGCGATTTTCAGATAGATCTCGGCGGCCTTCTCCGCAGTCTCAATGAGACCGAAGGTCTCGTCCAGGTTCTTTCCGGCCCCGTAAATGCCGTGCTGCGCCCAGACCACCAGCCGGGCGGTCCCCATCTTCTTCGCGGTGGCCTCACCGATCTCATTGGTGCCGCAGAGCATCCAGGGCAGGACGTTGACGCCGTCGGGGAAGACCACGATGCACTCGGTACACATCTGCCACAGGGTCCGGGTGAACTCCCGCTCATCCAGGCTGTGCACGTAGGTCATCGCCAGGAGATTGGCGGGGTGGCAGTGCATGACCACCCGGTTTTCCGGGTCCACTTTGAGCCGGGCCACATGGGACATCATGTGGGCGGGGAATTCGCTGGTGAATCTGCCGCCGTCGGTGAAGCCCCAGAGGAGTTCCGCCTTAGTGCCGTTTTCCACCAGCCGGACGATGCCCAGGTTGTTGGCGGGGTCATACTGGACGTTCTTGAAATACTTGCCGGTGCCTGTAACCAGGAAGTACCTTCCCTCCAGCTCCGGGGCGGCGAAGCCCGTGGGGATGCTGCGGATCACGGCGTTCAGGTCCAGGTAATCGGCCAGATCGGCTTCGTCCAGCAGCACGGACACGTTGCCGCCGTTGCGCTCGTCCCAGCCGTGGGCGTACATGTTGGTGAGGGTGCGAACCAGTTCAATGAGGTAAGGAGCGGTGAGAATGTCTTTCATTTTGAATAACCTCCATCTTATATGTAGGGGGCGGCGTCCTCGACGCCCCGTCGGTATCAGAATTTTGAGAGGTTCGGGGCGTCGAGGACGCCGCCCCCTACGGATTATCTCGTGATGATGTCCACCGGGACGTTGAAGATCTTGGCCACCTTCAGGATGGTGTCGATCCAGCGGCCGCTGGCGGCGGCCATGTGGTGGGTGGGACCGGCCTCGGACCAGCGATTGCAGAACTCTCTGGCTCCGCAGGTAAAGCGGGTTCGCATGTTGGTGTCTCCGAAGGTGAAAATGGGGCCTTCCTCGTTGACGCCCTCGGCTGCAACAAATTTGAAATGGCCGTCCCGATCCTGGGTGATGCCCAGGTAGGTGACGGGACCGGGGGCCGGGTAGAACTGGGTGAGATAGCCGCCGCCGGTCTTGCCGTGGAAGACGGGGACGATCTTCATGGTGGGCTTCTTTGCCCGGGAGATGTCCGCGTCGCCGGAGCCGCTGTGGCCGATGATGCAGATGTCCGCCGGGAAGTCGATGGAGTACATCTCGCTGAGCTGGCCCATGCCGGAGATGGTTTTCAGGATGGACATGGCCATGGCCACCTTAATGTCCCCCTCCACGGCGCAGGCGGTACCCTGCTTGATGAGCATGGAGAAGGCAGGGATCAGCATGGAGTCCAGCTTGCCGGCCACGCCCTGGGCGAAGCCGTCGTAGTGGGAGGCCACAAAGCCCAGCTTTTCATCCCTTACCCACTGCTCAAAGGCCACAACGTACTTGGCCATATCCCACACGGTTTCCACGGTGGCGCCGCCCTCGATGTCGAAGGTGTTGAGGATGTCCTCCGCCTTGGCCCGGATGGCGGTTTCGTCGGTGATACCGTCCGCAATGGCCCACATCTTTTCCCAGTCAAACTGCTTGGTGTAGAGCCACATGCGATGATACAGGTTGGTCTCGTCGATGTACAGGTCCATCATGCCGGGGTAGGGTCGGCCAATCTGGGCCAGATTGGTGTCCCGGAAGCGGCGGCGGACCTGGGCGGCCCGGCACCAGTCCTCAATTTCCGCATCCACCTGGGGGTCGCCCCCCTCCACCACGCCGGTGATGACGGCGTGGCGCTTCCCGGCCCGCTCCAGGTCGGCCACCATCTCTCCCACGGCGCCGCAGGCGTAGAGCTCACCCAGCCATGTGGCGGTGTCGGTGTTGGGGTAGTCGGGAGCCAGCTTCTTTTGCAGGTTCACCAGCACCACCGGCACGTCCAGATCCCGAACGGCGGGGAGCATGTTGTAGGAGGTGGCGTAGGTCAGAAGCTGGAGAATCACCAGGTCCACGTCGGCGGCCCGGAACTTGTCTCCCGCCTCCATGGCCTGCTCCTTGGTGGTGACGATGCCCCCGTCAATCAGCTCCACGGTGGCGGGGATGCGGGTTTTGAAGTCCCGGTACTGTGGCTGCCGTCCATGTAGAGACTCCGGTCCACGGCCCGCCGTCCCTCTAAAATCTCTGCCTCCTCCGGGCTGATCCGGGAAAGCTGCCGCAAAAGCGCCTGATTCATACTGCCCCTCCTGTCCTTTTTTCAAATTATACCACGGAAGGGGAAAACAATCAAGCGGAGCAGCGGAAAGCGCTTTGCTCCGGCTGTTTTTCCCGGCGAGAGCCCGGCTTTTTTCCGGGGAACGGTTGACAGGATAGCCTGCTTCCTGTATAATATATTTAGAATTATTCTAATTTTGGAGCGACCCATGAGCAAATACGCAGAACAAATCCTGAACCTGATTCAAAGCTCCCGGGAGCATCTCACCGCGGAGCAGATCTATTTCCGGCTCAAGCAAAGCTGCCCGAAGCTGGTCTTGGCCACTGTGTACAACAATCTAAACCAGCTCCATCGGCAAAACCGGATTCGCAAAATCTCCGTAGAGGGTCGGCCGGAGCGCTACGACAGAACGGACCGGCACGACCACCTGGTCTGCGTGCGCTGCGGAAGACTGTCCGGCCTGCGCCTGCCGGACCTGACGGCGCAGCTCCAGGCCCAGCTCTCGGAGGAGATTCTCTCCTATGATCTGAAGATCAACTGCATTTGTCCCGATTGCATGACTAAGGAGACCGAAAACCAGCTATAATCACCTGAGAGGAAACAAGAAAGCGAGGGAACTGTTATGAATGGGGAAAAAAGGAAAACGCTGATCATCGGCGGCGTTGCCGGAGGAGCAAGCTGCGCCGCCCGGCTGCGGCGGCTGGACGGAGAGCGGGAGATTGTGGTGCTGGAGCGGGGCGCCTATATCTCCTACGCCAACTGCGGTCTGCCCTACCATGTGGGGGACGTGATTCGCAACCGGAACGCCCTGCTGCTCATGACGCCGGAGCTGATGGCGAAGCGCTTCCGGGTGGAGGTCCGGGTCCGCAATGAGGCCCTTGCCATCCACCGGGAGAAGAAAACTGTGACGGTCCGGGATCTGGAAGCCGGCCGGGAGTATGAGGAGCCCTACGATGATCTGGTGATTGCCACCGGCTCCTCTCCTCTGCGTCCCGGGATTCCGGGCATCGACTCCAAGCGGATTCGTACCCTGTGGACCGTCCCGGATACCGACGCCATCCGGGAGCTGGTGCGGAGCGGGAAGATCCGCCGGGCCGCAGTGATCGGCGGCGGCTTCATCGGCCTGGAAATGGCGGAAAACCTGGTCCATGCCGGACTGCAGGTGTCCGTGATTGAGGCCGCGGATCAGGTAATGGCTCCCCTGGACCCGGAAATGGCCATGCTGCTCCATGAGCACATCCGGTCAAACGGGGTGGAGCTCCAGCTCTCCGACGGCGTGGCGGCCTTTGAGGAGGAGGAGAACCAGGTGACAGTGCGGCTCAACAGCGGGAAACGGGTTCCGGCGGAGCTGGTGATCCTTGCCATTGGCGTGCGGCCCAACAGTCAGCTTGCCAAGGACGCCGGACTGGCTCTGAATGCCCGGGGCGGTATTCTGGTGGACGAGCATCTGCGCACGGAGGACCCCTCCATCTACGCCGTGGGGGATGTGATTCAGGTCCGGGACTTTGTCTCCGGAGAGGGAACCATGGTACCCCTGGCCGGGCCTGCCAACAAGCAGGGCCGCATCGCGGCGGACAATCTGGCGGGCAGGGACTCCGTCTATCGGGGAACCCAGGGCTCCTCTGTGGCCAAGGTCTTCCAGCTCACAGCGGCCTCTACGGGGGCCAACGAGAAAAGTCTGCTCCGCCGGGGCCTGGAGCGGGGCAGGGACTATGAGAGACTGATAATTACCCAGAATTCCCACGCGGGCTATTATCCCGGGGCCACGCCCATGACCCTGAAGCTGCTGTTTGCCCCGGGAGACGGAAGAATTCTGGGCGCCCAGATTGTGGGCCGGGACGGGGTGGATAAGCGCATTGACACCCTGGGCACCGCCCTTCGCCTGGGAGCGCCGGTCTCCGCGCTGAAGGAGCTGGAGCTGGCCTACGCCCCGCCCTATTCCTCCGCCAAGGACCCGGTGAATATGGCGGGTTTCGTGGCGGAAAATATGATGACCGGACTGATCTCCTTTGCCGACTGGGACGAGCCGGACAAGAACTCCACCGCGCGCCTCCTGGACGTGCGGGAGGAGGCGGAGACGGCGGCCCTGTCCATTCCCGGGGCCGTGAATATTCCCCTGGGGCAGCTTCGGGACCGGCTGGGAGAGCTGGACCGGGAGCAGAGCTTTATCGTCTTCTGCGCGGTGGGCGTCCGGGCCTACAACGCCGCCCGGATTCTGGCCCAGAACGGCTTTGAGAAGGTGAAGGTATACCCGGGCGGCGCTCGCTTCTATGCCGCCACGCACCCTCGGCAGGAGCAGCCGGCGCCGAAACAGCCCCAGCCCCGGGCGGAGCAGCCCAAGGCGGCGGAGGCCTCCGGCACAGGCATGAAGAAGGTTCGCCTGGATTGCAGCGGAATGCAGTGTCCCGGCCCCATTATGGAGGTTTTTCGTTCCATGAAGGAGCTGAAGCCCGGAGAGCTGCTGGAGGTGACAGCCTCAGACCCCGGCTTTGCCCGGGACGTGGAGGCCTGGTGCCGCCGGACCGGAAACACGCTGCTGTCCAACGAGGAGCGGAAGGGAGAATATGTTGCCGTCATCCGCCGGGGCGAAGCCCCCGCGCCGCTTGCCCAGACCGCGCCTCAGAGTCGGAAGGGGAAGACCATCATCGTCTTTGACGGAGAGATGGATAAGATTCTTGCCAGCTTCGTCATTGCCAACGGCGCCCTGGCCATGGGGCGGCCTGTCACCATGTTCTTCACCTTCTGGGGCCTCACCGCCCTGCGGAAGCCGGAGAAATCCGCCGCCCGGAAGAGCCCTGTTGAAAAGATGTTCGGTGCCATGCTGCCCAGAGGCGCGGCAAAGTCCGGCCTTTCCCGAATGAATATGGGCGGGCTGGGAGCCGCCTTTATGAAGAAGATCATGAAGGACAAGAACATCGACTCCGTGCAGGACATGATGCGAAAGGCCATGGAAAACGGCGTGAAGATCATCGCCTGCTCCATGAGCATGGACGTCATGGGCATCCGCCCGGAGGAGCTGATTGACGGCGTGGAGATCGGCGGCGTGGGAACCTACCTGGGGGACGCCGAGGAATCCGACGTAAACCTCTTCATCTGATTCTGACCTTCCATAGAAACATGGAATCTATTCCGGCGGGAATTGCGCCATACCTCCTTGTCGTCCTGGGGCCGGGCGTTAGCCCGCCCGGGTCCTCCGTCTCGTCCGGCGCAATTCCCCCTGGGAATATTTTTCAGGCTTTCCATGGAAGCTCAGTGTGAGCGCGACTCCGAAAGGATCATCATAACACAAAGGAGGGACCCTATGAAATTCGTTTGCAAAATCTGCGGCTACGTCTATGAGGGAGAAGCCGCTCCCGAAAAATGCCCCCTGTGCAAGCAGCAGGGGGTGATGGAGGCGGCGGCCGCCCCCGGAAATCCATACGCCGGCACCCAGACCGAGAAGAATCTGGAGGCTGCCTTCGCCGGAGAATCCCAGGCCAGAAACAAGTACAGCTACTTTGCCTCCAAGGCCAAGAAGGAGGGCTTTGAGCAAATCGCGGCCCTGTTTCTGAAGACGGCGGAGAATGAGAAGGAGCACGCCAAGATCTGGTTCAAGGAGCTCAACGGCATCGGCTCCACCGCGGAAAATCTGCTGGCCGCGGCGGAGGGAGAGAACTATGAGTGGACCGACATGTACGAGGGCTTCGCCAAGACCGCCGAGGCCGAGGGCTTCCCGGAGCTGGCGGCAAAATTCCGTATGGTGGGCGCCATTGAGAAGCACCATGAGGAGCGTTACCGCGCTTTGCTTCGGAATGTGGAGGCCCGGGAGGTCTTTGCCAAGAGCGAGGTGAAGGTTTGGGAATGCCGGAACTGCGGCCACATTGTAGTGGGAACCAATGCCCCGGAGCTCTGTCCCGTCTGCGCCCATCCCCAGAGCTATTTTGAAGTCCACGCGGAAAACTATTGATGACAGGAGGCTGCAACCATGACCTTTTACAAATGTGAACACTGCGGCAACGTGATTGCCCATCTCTACGATTCCGGAGTTCGCTGTGTCTGCTGCGGGCAGCAGATGCAGCCCGTGGTTCCCAACACCACCGACGCGGCAGGGGAGAAGCACCTTCCCGTGATCCGGGTGGAGGGCCGGAACGTGACGGTCACTGTGGGCAGCGTGGAGCATCCCATGCTGGAAAACCACTATATCCAGTGGATCGTGCTGGAGACCAAGGAAGGCCGTCAGCGCAAGGCCTTGAAGCCCGGCGAGAAGCCCGAGGCCCGCTTCACCCTGACGGAGACCGACTCCGTGGTGGCGGCCTACGAGTACTGCAACCTCCACGGCCTTTGGAAAGCGGAATAAGCTGCTCCGTGGGGAGAGAACAAGGATACATAGGGAACAAGCATCCGGGCCGGAATCCGGCCCGGATCAAAGCGGGAGGTCCTGGGAATGAAGAAAAAACCCATTGATGTCAACGAATACGCGGGGGTCATCACCAAAGCCCTGGAGCGGGGGGTTCTTCTCACCGCAAAGGAGGGGGACAAGCTCAACTCCATGGTAATCGGCTGGGGCCACATCGGCAGAATCTGGGAGCTTCCCGTGTTCACTGCCTATGTGCGGGACAACCGCTATACCCGGAAAATGCTGGACGCGAACCCGGAGTTTACCGTGAATGTGCCGCTGGGTCCCATGGACCGAAGAATTTTTACCGTCTGCGGCACCCGGAGCGGCCGGGATCTGGATAAGATTCGGGAAGCCGGACTGACTCCCGTGGAGCCTGAAACGATTTCTGTTCCCGGACTGCTGGAATGCCCCCTGACTCTGGAATGCAAGGTCATTTACCGGGAGGAGCAGAGCCTGAGCAGATTGCCCCAGGAGATTCAACGGCGCTTCTACAGCGTGGAGCCCTTTGACCATATTTCCTATTACGGACAGATTTTGGCGGCCTATCTTCTTGAAGCATAGGCGCTGAGCGCAAAAACACCGAACGCCTCGAAATTCCCTGGAGAATTTCGAGGCGTCCTGCTTTATGAAGCGCGTTACGGGACCGGAGCTCAGCTCTTCATCAGCTCCTGCCGGCTGAACTGCAGGGTGTAGAGCTTGTAGTAGCGGCCCTTCCGGGCAAGAAGCTCCTGGTGGGTACCCTGCTCCTTGATCTCGCCGTGGGACAGAACAATGATGTTGTCCGCGTGCTGGACGGTGGACAGGCGGTGGGCGACGATGAGCATGGTCCCGATGGTCTTGATTCGCTCCAGGGAGTCCTGGATCAGAAGCTCCGTCTCCGTGTCGATGTTGGCGGTGGCCTCGTCCAGAATGATGACAGAGGGCTTGTGGAGAATGGTCCGGGCAAAGCTGAGAAGCTGGCGCTGTCCGGCGGAGAAGTTGTTGCCCCGCTCCCGCACCGGCTCGTCCAGGCCCTTTTCCAGACGGTTGATGAAGCTGTCGGCGTTCACATACCTGCAGGCGTCCATGACCTCCTGATCGCTGACGCCCTCCATCCGCAGCAGCAGATTGGATCGGATGTCCCCGGAGAAGAGGAACACATCCTGGAGCATCTGGCCGAAGTGACGACGCAGAGAGGCGATCTGAATGGTTTTGATGTCCCGGCCGTCGATGAGGATTTGGCCCTTTTGAATGTCGTAGTTCCGGCAGATCAGACTGAGAATGGTGGTCTTGCCGGAGCCGGTGGCCCCCACAAAGGCCGCGGTCTGACCCGGGAGCACATGGAAGCTGACTCCCTTCAGAACCCACTCGCCGGGCTTGTAACAGAACCACACGTCCCGGAACTCAATCTCCCCCCGAATCTCCTTCAGCTCCACGGCGCCGGGCTCGTCCACCACCTCGGGAACGATGTCCAGCACGGAGAAAATCTTCTCCGCCGCGGCAAAGGAGCGCTGCAGCATGTCAAACTGCTCCGCCAGGGTCTGGATGGGGTTGAAGAACTTGTTCAGATACATGTAGAAGCTGACAATCACGCCGGAGCTGATGCTCTGGCCAAACCAGTGCAGATCCTGGATGTGGCCCTTGGCGCCGAAGTAGAACAGGCAGAGCACCGAGGAGATATACAGCATGTAAACCATGGGGCGGAAGATGCCGAAGACCAGCATTCTGGCGTTTTTGGCCTTCTTCAGCTCCGTGCTGCGAAGGGCAAAATCCGCCATTTTCCGGTCCTCCCGGTTGAAGCTCTGGGTGATCTTCATGCCGGAGAGATTCTCGGAGAGGTAGGTGTTGATGGCGGTGGTGGCGTCGTTGACCCGGCGGTGGACCTTCCGGGAGAACTTGCGGAAGATCACCGTGAACAGCACCACAAAGGGGACGAAGCACAGCACCATCAGGGTCAAAGCGTAGTTCAGAACCAGCATGGCCCCCAGAACCCCCAGGATCACCAGACTGTTTTTCACCAGAGTCACCAGAACGTTGGTAAACATGTAGGAGATGGAGTTGGGATCGTTGCTGACTCTGGTCACCAGCTTGCCCACGGGGATGTTGTTGAGCTGCTCATGGGAGAGCTGCTCAATGTGGGTGAAGACGTCCATACGCATCTGGGAGAGAATTTTCTGCCCCACCTTTTGCAGCAGCATGGCCTGAGCGTAGGTGCAGATCAGGCTCACCACCAGGATTCCCGCGTAGACCCCCACGTACGTAAAGAGCTTCGACAAGGGAAAAACGTCCTTGATCAGCTCCTCGATTCTGCCGATCAGCAGGGGAGAAACCACGTCGTAGACAATGGAGAACAGCATCACCAGGAAGACCAGCAGGAACTGGCCCTTGTAGGGCCTGGCGTAGCGCAGCAGACGCCGGACAATCTCCCGATCCTCCATGTTCCGCTCCCAGCCCATGGATTTTTTCTTGTCCTTCTCCAGCAGGAAGGCCACCAGGAAGACGACGGTAAACACGCCGATGATGGCTCCCACAATCAAAACGGGAAGATACTCACGCATGCTCGCTTCCTCCTTCCTCCTCCAGCTTTTGCAGGTCCACCATCTTCCGATAGCCGGGACAGCTTTCGTAGAGCTCCTGGTGGGTGCCGACGGCGGTGATCCGCCCGTCCTCCAGGTACAGCAGCTTGTCCATCTCCCGGATGGTGGTAATGCGGTGGGCAATGAGGATGGTGGTCTTGCCCTTCCGGGTCTGACGCAGGTTTTGCAGAATGGTCCGTTCGGTGTCTGTATCCACGGCGGAAACCGAATCGTCCAGAATCAGAATGGGGGCGTCCTTCATCAGAGCCCGGGCAATGGAGATCCGCTGCTTCTGGCCGCCGGATACCATGACGCCCCGCTCGCCCAGCATGGTCTCATACTGGTTGCTGAAGTCCCGGATGCTGGCGTCCACATTGGCCAGACGGGCGGCCTCCTCAATCTCCTCCTTGGTCCAGTCGTCCACCGCGAAGGCGATGTTGTTGACGATGGTATCGGAGAAGAGATAGTTGTCCTGGGGTACGTAGGCGCAGCCCTCCCGCAGGGAGCGGATGGTGACGCGGTTCACGTCATGCCCGTCCACAAAGAGGGTCCCGTCCGGTACGTTGTAGGTCCGCAAAATCAAATCCACCAGGGTGGTCTTGCCGCAGCCGGTTTTGCCCACCAGACCTACGTTTTCCCCGGCCTCGATGCGGAAGCTGACGTTTTGCAGCACGTCATACTCCCCGTCGGGGTAGCGGAAGCTGAGATTCCGGAATTCGATTTCTCCCCGGATGTGATCAAGGGGCTTTGCCCCCGGGGCGTCCACCACGTCGGGCTGGGCGTCCAGCAGCTCCCCAATGCGCTTGAGGGAGGCCTTGCCCCGGGAGCTCATGTCAATGAGCTCAGAAACCGCCATCACCGGCCAGATGACGGAGGTGAAGTAGCCGATGAACTCCACCAGTTGTCCGGCGTTGAAGCTGCCCTTCCAGACCAGATAGCCGCCGTAGCCCAGGATGATGCAGATGACGCTCTCCACGAACATCATCACCAGCACCCGCAGCAGCACCGAGGCCTTGGTGTGCTCGATGTTGGCCACCTCGTTTTCCTCGTTGAGCTTGCGGAAGGCCAGCAGCTCCTTGGCCTCCTTCACAAAGGCCTTGATGACGGCGATGCCGGAGAAGCTCTCCTGGCTGAAATCCGAAAGTCGGGCATAGGCCTCCTGGCGAATGTCCCACTTCTTCATCATGTAGCGGCCCACCACCGTGGCGGAGGCCAGCAGCAGAGCCGTGGGGATCAGGGACAGGACCGTGAGCATGACGCTCATGCGGAGCATCTTTGCCACTGCCATCACCGCCAGCAGCAGGGCGTCAAAGAACATCATGATGCCCCAGGCGAAGCACTCCGCCACGGTGTCCAGATCATTGGTAAACAGGCTCATGAGTCCGCCCACCTTGTGAATCTGGTAGTAGTTCTGGCTCAGATGCCGGGCGTTGTCAAACATCCGGTTGCGAATGCTCTCCTCCACCTTGAAGGCGGTACCCAGAAACATGACGCGCCAAAGAAAACGGCCTGCCACCATGGACAGAATGACCCAAACCATGGGCATGCAGATTCTGTCCAGCAGGAAATCCATGTCGAAGGGGAGCTGCACCCCATCCACCAGGACCCAGCCCTGGTTCAGCCCGTTCACCACCATCTGATAGAGATTGGGGATCAAAAGCTGCAAATAGTCCACCGCAATCAGGGACGCCAGACCCAGCAGCAGCCAGTGGGCGTAGCGGAGGTAGTATCGGTTGATGTGTCGGCCAAAAATCATAAGCGAACCTCCTGTCCTTGGGATTCAAGTGGGGGGAAGCGGGGCGCGGCCCCTATTCCTCGCAGTCCGGCGCCGCCGTCGGCAGACTGGGATCGTATTCCAGAATGTCCCCCGGCTGGCAGTCCAGCGCCTCGCAGATGGCGCAGAGGGTGGAAAAGCGGATGGCGCAGACCTTTCCTGTTTTCAGCTTGGAGAGGTTCACGTTGGCAATGCCTACCCGGTCCGCCAGCTCCTTCAGCGTCATTTTGCGATCCGCCATAACCCGGTCGAGACGCAGAACGATCTGTCCCATAAATGTCCTCCAATTTCGTTAATTTTTTAACGTTTTTCGTAAATGACGACCGTATCATACACCTGTTGCGGATGCTTGTCAAGAGGAAAAAAGAAAAGGCCGCCCCGCGGCAAGGCGGGGCGGCCGGAAAACGCGGGAATCAGAGGGCGGGCTTGAAGCTGTCCTTCAGGCTGACGCTGCGGTTGAAGACCAGGTGGCCGGGGGCGGAGTCCTTGCTGTCCAGGCAGAAATAGCCCAGGCGCATGAACTGGAAGTGTCCGGGAGGCACCACGCCCTCCAGGGAGGCCTCCACCTTGCAGTGGGTCAGAATCTCCAGGGACTCGGGATTCAGACAGTCCAAAAAGTTCTTGTCGGCGCCGTCGGGCTCCGGATCGGAGAAGAGATTGTCGTAGAGCCGGACCTCAGCGTCCTTGGCGCTGAGAGCGTCAACCCAGTGAATGGTGGCCCCCTTCACCTTCCGCCCGTCGGCGGGGTTTCCGCCCCGGGAATCGGGATCGTACTCGGCGTAGATCTCCGCCACGGAGCCGTCCTCGTTCTTCTTGCAGCCGGTGCAGGTGACCAGATAGGCCCCCTTCAGCCGTACCTCGTTGCCGGGGTAGAGGCGCTTGTACTTGGGGATGGGGCTCTCCAGGAAGTCCTCGGCCTCGATCCACAGCTCCCGGGAGAAGCTGAGCGCACGGGTGCCGTCCTCAGGCCGGTTGGGGTTGTTCTCCACTTCAAATGTCTCGGTCTGACCCTCGGGGTAATTGGTGATGACCAGCTTTACAGGGTGCAGCACCGCCATAACCCGCTGGGCGCTTTCGTTGAGATCCTCCCGGAGGCAATGCTCCAAAAAGGCGTATTCCACCGTGGAGGCGTTCTTGGCCACGCCGATGCGCTCGCAGAAATTCCGCACAGACTGGGGGGTATAGCCCCGGCGGCGCAGGCCGCAGAGGGTGGGCATTCTGGGATCGTCCCAGCCGGAGACCCGTCCGTCCTCCACCAGCTTGCGGAGCTTCCGCTTGGACATGACGGTGTGGTCAATGCCCAGCCGGGCAAACTCGATCTGCCGGGGCTTGGCGGGCAGGTCGCAGTGCTCCACAACCCAGTTGTAGAGGGGCCGATGGTCCTCAAACTCCAGGGAGCAGAGGCTGTGGGTGATGTGCTCCATGGCGTCCTCAATGGGGTGAGCGAAGTCATACATGGGATAGATACACCACTTGTCCCCGGTGGCGTGATGGGGCATGTGGTTGATCCGGTAGATGGCTGGGTCCCGCATGTTGAAGTTGCCGGAGGCCAGGTCGATCTTGGCCCGGAGAGTCATGGCGCCATTGGGGAACTCGCCGGCCCGCATCCGGCGGAAGAGATCCAGACTCTCCTCCACGGGACGGTCCCGATAGGGGGAGCGGGCGGGGGTGTTCAGGTCGCCCCGGTATTCCTTCATCTGCTCGGGAGTCAGCTCACAGACATAGGCCAGCCCCCGCTTAATGAGATCCTCGGCGCATTCGTACATCTTGTCGAAATATTGAGAGGCATAGAAAAAGCGGTCACCCCAGTCGAAGCCCAGCCAGTGAATGTCCTCCTTGATGGCGTCCACGTACTCGGTGTCCTCTTTGGTGGGGTTGGTGTCGTCCATGCGCAGATTGCACAGACCGCCGAACTTTTCCGCGGTGCCGAAGTCGATGCACAGGGCCTTGCAGTGTCCGATGTGCAGATAGCCGTTGGGCTCAGGCGGGAAGCGGGTGTGAACCGTCATGCCCTCGAACTGACCGCCCTGGGCAATGTCCTCCTCGATAAAGCTGTGGATAAAGTTTTTGGACTCAAAGCTCTTTGCTGCTTCTTCTGCCATTGTGATCACCTCACAAAAAATTTTCTTCTATTATATATCACTTCAGCGGGGAATGCAAGATTATTTTCCTTGGACACATAAAAATAAAAAAATTTCCCTTTCCTGAAAAGTTTTTGTTGTCAATCCGCAAGAAATACAGTAAAATAAGCCACAGAGGGTTTGCGTCCCCCGGGACGCCGCGTTTCCTCCACAGTAGAACCAACAACGAAAAGGAGTGTTTTCCTTGGCAAATGACATCAAATATAAGCGGGTGCTGCTGAAGGTCAGCGGCGAGGCTCTGGCGGGAGACGCCCACCGGGGGCTGGATTTCGCCGTGATTGGCCAGGTCTGCCAGGTCATCAAGCGCTGCGTGGAATGCGGCGTCCAGGTGGGCGTGGTGGTAGGCGGCGGCAACTTCTGGCGGGGCCTGAAGGACGGCGCAGAGCGGATGCAGCGGGTCCGGGCGGACCACATGGGCATGCTGGCCACGGTGATGAACGCCATGGCGGTCTGCGACGTGCTGGAGCAGCAGGGGGTCCCCGCCCGGGTGATGACCTCCATCGACATGCCCCGGATCGCGGAGCCCTATGTCCGGGACAAGGCGGTGCGTCATCTGGAAAAGGGCCGGGTGGTGATCTTTGGCTGCGGCACCGGCAATCCCTATTTCTCCACGGATACCGGCGCGGTGCTGAAGGCCGTGGAGATTGACGCCGACGCCATTTTGCTGGCCAAGAACATCGACGGCGTGTATTCCGCCGACCCCAACAAGGACCCTGCCGCCGTGAAGTTTGACGCCATCAGCTATGACGAGGTTCTGGCCCGCCGCCTGGGAGTGATGGATTCCACCGCCACCAGCCTTGCCATGGACAATCATATGCCCATCGTGGTCTTCGCCCTGAAGGACCCGGAGAACATCTACCGGGTGGTTCACGGAGAAGCCGTGGGTACAGTCGTATCGGAATAAACCAAAGGAGGATCATCATAATGGCAGTAGATTTCAAGGAATTCAACCGCAAAATGGACAAGACCCTGGAGGTGCTGCAGGAGGACTTCGGCGGCATTCGTACCGGACGCCCCAATGCCCGTCTGCTGGACCGCATTTCCGTGCCCTATTACGGGCAGGATACTCCCATCGGCCAGGTAGGCAACATCAGCTCCCCCGACGCCCGGACGCTGATGATTCAGCCCTGGGACGCCAGCCTGCTCAAGCCCATCGAGAAGGCCATCCAGGCCTCCGATCTGGGCATCAACCCCCAGAACGACGGCCGGGTCATCCGTCTGGTTTTCCCCCAGCTCACCGAGGAGCGCCGCCGGGAGCTCACCAAGCAGGTGAAGAATCTGGGCGAGGGCGGCAAGGTTGCGGTCCGCAACATCCGTCGGGATGCCATGGACTACATCAAGAAGCTGAAGAAGAACTCAGAAATCACCGAGGACGACCAGAAGAAGGCCGAAAAGGACCTGCAGGAGCTCACCGACAAGTACATCAAGAAGGTGGACGAGGCCTGCGCCGTCAAGGAAAAGGAGCTCATGGAGCTGTAAGAAAAAGCGGGCCGTCCGGCCCGCTTTTCCGTAGGGAAGGCCCACAGCCCCAGGACGGGACCCGCCGTTCCCGAAAAAGAAGGAACCGACAGGAGGAATGAACCGTGGGACCCAAATCCATGACGATTCCGGCGCTGCTGCTGGCAGCCCTGCTTCTGACAGCCTGCGCGGTCCCGGCAAATCCCGCAAAGGAGCTCCGCGCCATGTCCACAGATCCGACAATCCAAAGCGCGGCCCCGGCAGAGTTTGGCTGCGACGCCCTGTTTTTCGGGGACTCCATCACCGCCGACAGTGATTTTTCCACCTTCTTCCCGCAACTGCGAATTGTGAACCTTGGCGTCTACGGGGATACCATTCAGGACCTGCTGCGCCGGGTGGATGCCCTGAAGACGGAAGACCCTGCCCGGATTTTTCTGCTGGTGGGGATCAACAGCTTGCGCCCCAACAATGTGGAGGACTGCCTGGAGCACTATACCGGGCTGCTGGACGCTGTCAAGACAGTCTGCCCCCGAGCGGAGCTTGTGGTGGAGACCGTGCTGCCTGTGGCAGCGGAGCTGGACCCGGAGGGGAGTCTGAACGACGCCGTCCGCCGCTTCAACGCCGGGCTGGAGGAGCTGGCAGGGGAGAGGAGCCTGGAGCTTGCGGACCTGTACGCCGCCTATGAAAAAGACGGAGCCCTGGACCCGGCCCTCACCCGGGACGGGCTGCATTTGAACTATACAGCCTACGGCCCCTGGGCTGACGTGATCGAACCCTTTCTGAACGGAGACTGAAAGACAAATCGGGATTTGTGGGGCTATCTCCGTAGGGGGCGGCGTCCTCGACGCCCCGAACGTGCCGTTCTCTGATCCGTCC